>CAYHYF010000016.1:0-12880 GCA_964360745.1 uncultured Candidatus Saccharibacteria bacterium
TGCCACTTTACTTGCATGACGCACTATATTTTGTGGATTTACTTGGCTGACAATTCCTGCAGATAAAGATATCTCATCTCCTTCTTTATTTGCTAGTTCAAAACCACCGATGGTTGAAGCCCTGTTGCCAGCCGTCTTTTCTTTTATTGCTTCAGAATTGTAGAATACTCGCGTGAGAATATTTGAGCTATCTATGATTACTTTTGCAAAAAACATACTGAAGTTTATGAGAAGCCCAATGATGATGATATTTACTATCATTTGCTTTGATTTTGCACCACCTAAATCCAATATCATCGATATGGCCACATACAAAAGTATGAAGATAAAAAATACATTGCAAATATCACGGACTATTTTCCACCCTTCCGTCACAAATGCTGACGTGTAAGAAGCATCGTCTAAAGAATAATCAAATACCCAATCAAAGAATTGCCCCGCAAAACCAAAAAGCCAAGACGTAGGCACAAAGACAGCATAATAAAGTCCTTGCGCAATACATCCTGTAAAAGTCCCATCACCACTTACTATACTAAGAGTGGCAATTCCCACAAAACTACAAGCTGGAAGAAAAGATTCAGCGGAATTATTTGCGATGATTGTTTGGGTTATGATTTGTTTGTAATCTTTATCTTTAAAATCAATTTGAATTTGTTTGCTTTCGCTTTTTGTAAACCCACCAGACAAAAAATCATTTGTTTGATTTACCTCTATATTTATTAAATAGGATTTATTGTATTCAAAACCTTCCCAAACTAAATTTTTCCCGCTATAAGTAGCCGTTTTTTCATCAAAAGATAGTTTATCTATTATATTTATTTTATCAATAAAAGTATTGTCTAGAGTACTTCTTTCCAGAAAGACATCTTCGGTCTTATAAAAAGTAAATTTACTAGGGTTGAAAGAGAAATTTTTCCAATAGTTGTATATTCCCTTGGATACACTATCAAATTCAACAGAAATATCATAAATAAGTTTATTGCCATCAATTTTGAGATTTTCAAAAGAACTATTTGCCTTTGTTATTTCTATTGACATACACATGCTCTCCTCTTTAATTTTTACTCTCTCTGTTTCACATTCCTCATATGTTTTAAAGTAAAGGCTTTGCTTAGTGTTTTCGTCATAAAAACCATAAACAAACTCAGCACTTGCTTCATTTTTTTGTACTATTAGAGTATTGTCGGGTTTTAGGGATAGTGAAAAAGGTGACAGGATTCCTGCGAGGATGGTCAGCATTAAAATGTATGGAAAAAACTTTTTCACAAACTTATTTTTTATACTTTTTACACTCATTTATTATAGCATTTCAATCCTGCTCTTGCCACGCTAATTCTATATTGAAAGTTTGTTTCTCATTTCCCTTTCAAGTGTTTTGGGAAAATCTTTGATTATAGCTTGCTGGCTTATAGGGAGAAAGACCCCAAGCTCGGTTTGAAAGTTGATATCTTTTGCTGTGTCGATAATATCTTTTGCTATTTTTACAAGAGCCTTTTTTTGTTTTATAGATAGCATATTGTTGCGCAACATAAAATACAAATCATAATAATCACGAGGTTTTTTTCTTTCGACCAATGCCCCAAATATTTTTTCACTTACAATTTCTTCTTGGGCCAAGTGGTATAAAGTGTATGCGGGTATAAAATTATTTGTAATACTATCCACTTCCGATTGTAAATTCTTTGCGTTTCGTGTCGATATGTTTATTTCAATATTTATGGGTGGGTAGGGTTCTATATAAATAATAGCTAGACCAAAGTAGCCACCTTTTGTTGGGCCTGATTTTTTGTCAATTTCTATTTTCACCCCTATATTTTCAATTTTTGACAATGTTGTAAAAAATAAGTTTTCCACACACGATTTTACTTTATGTTCCTCAGTATCAATCAACGAAAAGTCTAAATCTTCAGAAAAACGTGGAGAATTATATATAATTCGGAGTGCTGTCCCTCCTTTAAATAATAATTTTTCAGAACTTTTTAGCTGATACAATTCCATAAGGAAAATATTTTGAATATATTCCCGTATGATATTTGGAAATATATTTGTATGTTCAAGGTTGGCGATTTCTTTGAATAGTTTGGTATTTATCATAATAATTTGTTTACGATATCAATAAGCTTTTGATTGTTAAAAAGTTTGGCATATGCAAGTGTTTTCCTTTTATTGATTTTTTCTTTGTTGAAACGTTCTATGTGTTTTTTATCAAATAAAAGAGCATAATATAGTGTATCTGCAAATGCTTTTTCAATATCAGCTATATAAAAAGTATAACCATTTTGTTTTTTTAATTCATATCCTGTAAATGCGGTTTTTTTGATATGACGGTAGGAATAAACTGTTTTTAAAGTTTTAAAAATTCTTGTTGTTTTTGTGGTTACTGCCGTAATTTCATAAACAGTTTCTGGTATAATCCCATGATAAGACAATGCAAATTCTCTTGAAATATATGATGGAGTGTATAATTTACTGGATAAATATACTTCTGGAGGAACTGTATCTTTTAAACAATACAATCCACGTTTAATTTTTAAAATAATACCATTTTTATTGTAACGATAAAGCAAGAATATTGCAGATGTTTCCGAGGTTTTAAACAGTACTTGAATATCACGCTTGGAAAATAGAGCTAATTTTTTAGCTTTTATTCTGTCTATAAAGATAGACTGTTTCATTAAATTAGCCATATTACTAATTTACCAAAATACTACTAAATTTACAATATTGTGCTTGTGGATAACCTCTCAGATAGCATTATTTGATTTTAGTGCTACAGAAAAAGGCAACAGAATTCCCGCGAGGATGGTCAGCATTAAAATGTATGGAAAAAACTTTTTCACTTTTTATATTTTAACTCAAAAACAATTATTTACCCAGCTATCTTGCTAATATTTTTACCAAATATTAAGCATCTCCTCAAAAACATCATAATCATATGGTGCAATATATGTAGGATCTGCTGTTCCCTCTCCACTAACGTCTATATAATTTGGTATATCATTTTTTGTCCAAACCTTTTGAATGTAAGCTTTTCCTTCATCAGTAGCATTGGTAGTAGCACTACCACATTTATCTATAACTTTACCCCCATATGCTTGTTCTATTTTTTGACAATAAACTAAACTAGGATAGGTTGCTGATCTAAAACTAATACCATAGACCCAGTCAATACGACTGAGTATGCCTACTTGGACACCCTTAGTTGGTCGAGGTTCATCCCTCAATGGTTGAGAACAATTACCATCACCCGCTCTTTTTTCACAATCTGTTTCGCCATAAAACCATTCTCTTTGTAAGAGGGGCGATACTTTATTGTTCATAGGATATATGGCAAGTGCGCGCCAGAATTTTTTATCTGCATGATCTGCATTACTCTTAATTCCATAAAATATAGGCGTTCCATCGATTATTTGACAATCACCACTTAATATATAATCGGATGGCCACTTCTTTTTTTCATTTTCCAAAGCAACACGAAGTCCTTCCTTACAAGCTTTTTGAGCTTCTACGCTATCGACAAACCCAAGAGTACCATCAATAGTATTTCTAAAAGCGACTCCAGGAACTTCTTTTGGAATAGCATAACCTTCTGCAGTACCCGGATATTTTTGGCTCGTCTTCATAGTTGTACCCTCATCATTTGACTTTGTCCAAAAATTATCTGCCACATTGTATCGTGGAGATCTATTTAAAATCTCTGCTGTGAAAAAATAGACACTACTTCCAGTTCCAGTGTTTTTTGCTATATAAAAAGGATTGCCTTTTCTTTCAAGACGAGCTTCGGTCGAACGGCTGAAATTGGTGGATATCAATTGTCCTTTTGGAGTCGTGTGTTGTTCCTTTAGTGCGTTGTTCCAATCAAACCCTGTCATATATTTTACTCCACCTATCGTCTGAGGTATTCCCGCTTTTCCATCTGTCTGTTCATAGCATTGCTTGGTCAAATCTTTTGCTTCATTGGCAAGACTTATGTAGCTTAATCTTGCTTCATTTTCTGCTTCTATATCTTCTTCTGTTTTTATTGAAGATGCAATTCTATAAAAATCACGAAGAAGTCTATCGAGCTCAGCTTGCTCTTCAGCTGTAAATTTCAATTTATAATCATCCAGATTGCATTGCTTGGCTTTTTCTGTATTTGGTACAGGTGGCACTACAGTAGGCACAATAGTAGGGTTTATATTTGGATAATCTATAGGGTCATAATCAGGGCGTGGTATTGGTCGCAATTTTAAATTCTTATTTTGGTATTGATTGTTTACATTGTTTTGATTGCCAGTATTACTGTCGTCATTACCACTCACATCATCCTGATTACCTGTATCGGTATTTCCATTTAAGTTGCCACTCGTATCATTCCCAGATCCTGTATCAGTGTTCGTGTCATCTATCACATTTAAATCTTTATCTTTTGATTTTGAAAATAAAGAGAAAAAACTTTTATTTTCTGTTGATGTGCCTTTTGTCGTGAAAGGATTATTTTTAATTACCAAGAAATAGAAAATACCGAGCAATAGTAGCATTACTATAAATGTGATTATTAGAGCTCTACTTTTTCTTGGGTTTTTTTCCATTTGTTTAATAATTTTTTTACTTTACTAATTAATTCCCCTCTTGAGGGGTGCCTGTAAGGCGGGGTGGATATTATCCCGGTTTATTAACTCCTCCACCACCTGGAGTCGATGTGCCTGTAGTTGGTTTTGTATTTGGACCCACCGCTCCACCTGTGCCCTGCCCTGCTGTGCCAGTGGTCGTCGTTCCTGTTTTTGGTTTTGCATTTACTGCACCACCACCTTGTGTTGCTGCACCACTTGTAGTTCCTGCTGTCGGTGTTTTTGGTCTACTGGTGCCAGTTCCTGTACCACTTGGACCTGAAGCATTTGGTCCTAGCCCAGCACCAGTATCTGCCCTCCCTGTTGTATCAATGGTGTCTATTCCCAAATCCACAAGTCCATAGCAAGCAGGATCCACTTTTATTATACCTCGTCTTATCTCATCAGCTCTCCTTGTGCGAGCTCTTTTCACTATTATATCCACTTTCTTTTTTATTTCTTCTAGTTTGTAGATATTTGCCTCTGTCTCCATTTCCAAATTTTCGTAATCTTGCAAAGCTGTCACTATATTGTAGTAGTAAGTTCTTAGGTTTTTTGTGAGGGCTATACCTGTTTCTGCCATTGGTAAATAGAAATCATTTTTAGCAAATAATGTAGGAGCTGTCCGCATTAAAGAATTTGGTCCGTACAAGTTTTCATAATCAGCTCTGTATAAATTGAATGATTTTATAAGTCTTGAGATTCCATTTGCTTTATCTACTTCAAAATAATCTCGTTGAGCACCAGCCGTGAGAAGATATCTTTGTTGTAATTCTATTTCATTATAATAATTTTGTTCAGCTTTTTTTGCTTTATCACTACCTATTAATTTAAAAGTAGTTCCTATTACAGCACCTGCTGCAGTTCCTATTAGTCCAACTGCTGGGATAGCAGCTGCAACAGTTCCAGCAGCTACAGCCATATCTCCTGCCTTTGACCAACCTTGCCCAGCTGTATTTTCAGCAAATCTTTTATCAAGATCTGCCATTTTTCCATAAATAGTTTGAATATTTCCATTATCATCAAACGATAAAGATCTTAAAATCTCAATACTTGCATTTACTTCTTCTCTTACTGGTCCTTCCCATCCAGGATTTGGACCGGGTATACAATAATCAAGTTCACCAAGTGCTGGCAATACTTTTGGCAATACTTTTTTTGATTTTTTTATAGCTTCAATATAATCTTTTTGCAAAGTGATGAGTCCTCTTTTTACCACTCCTTTACGTTCAATTTTACAATATGCATCACTTCCATCAACAGTGCCATCTTTATCATTATCAATTCCATCAGAACATTCATTTGTAGAAAACCATGTCGGATTTTCTTTATCAAGCATTGCGCAAGGCACAATCACAGCATTTACGACATTTTTTGGTGGATTGACTTCTTGTCCCACACCTTTTGGCACAATCAATCCAGAAGGAGCAAAACATCCTTCATAATATATAGGGCCTGAGATGTCCCCCAAACCTATAGTAAGATCAAAATCATTTGCATTAAAACCAAACCCTTTATTTACAGAAAGGACATCTGTATTATTATTATATCCCGGCAGGCTGGAAATATTGTTTCCCAAAGAGTCATAAAAATTACTCCAATTTGAACCGTTTGTATTTGCATTTGATGATGTGTCCATCGTATCTAATCCTTTTAGTCCTTTGCTCATTAATTTTGTCATCAGACCTTGAAAGAGAAAATCCAAAGATTCATTTAATGAATCTGCCAATTCCAATTGACGGATACTAGATGTAAGAGTCGTATTTACTTGATTTTCAATCACACTTCCTGGTGTGACTATTTCATATTTGAGACAGACATTTTGTCCGGATGGTCCTGTTTCCGTATAACCTTTACGTGTAGAATATCCATTTGCTGTTCCATCTTTTTCAGCTTCTCTTTGAGTTACTATTTCCTCTATTTGCTTATCAAAAAAAGCTTCTTCTTCTTTTGATCCTGGTTCTGCCCATTCCACACATTTTTTATCTGGAAGAAAACCATTGCTGATTTCACTTTTTGCAGATTCTTGCGCTTGGCTTTGCTCTTTAGCCAGTTCTTCTGTGGCCATCAGTTGGTATCCTAGTGGATTGTTTGCGGGGTTTTGTGTAAATGCAAACCACGCATTCCATCCACCTCCTTGTGAAAAATTGTTACCCCAAGTATCCATCGTGGCACCACGAGGCAAGTAATTTGGCATTGTGTTCACAGATCTTTGTTGGAATGTACTTTGTCTGTTTAGAATAGCCCCTCGAGCAAAATTTCTTCCATATGGATAAATCGAAGAGTTTCTATTGCTAGAAATTGGAGTTAAGAATTCTATAAGTTTTTTATCTGCAATTTTATTTAAATAAGATATTTGGTCTCGTACAAAAAATGGATCTCCTCCAAGACCAGTATTTACCCAAGACAAAGTATCGTTTGTAATTTTTGCAAGTTGTTGTTTTGCCAAGGCATAAGCCACACCGTTTAAGCATTGTTCGCGAACTCTTTGTTCTTCTGCTTCAGCTTTTGCTACTTCAGTGTTGTATTTTATAGCCTTGGTCATATCAAAAGTACCTTTTGTATTGGCTTCTACGAGCTTATCTGTGACAGGATCAGCTGCGACACTTCCTGTCTTTGTTGTAGCTTCATTAAAATCTAAAACAGGTTTTTCGACTGGGTTCTCTTTTATATTCTCAACCCATGCATCATATTTCTTTTTTGCTTCAGCTCTTTCCTCTGCTGTAGCTTTTTCATCATCTGCAATCTGTTTTTCTATTATTGCCATCATTGCATTTTCTTCGGCCTCAGATCCTGGCTCAGTACTATCTTTTATGGCTTTTTCTAAATTATTTTGCAACTTTCTATCCTGAAAGATGTCTTGAAATTTGGCACTCGTTTTTGCTCCAAATTTTTCACCTTTTATTATAATTTTTTTCACCATATTTGAAATACTGTTTGTCGTCACAGTACAACCTACTACTGAAGAGAACACATTGGATGCATTTTGAATATTGAAAGCATAAGGATTTGCACTACCACTTCTAGACGTAGACATTGTCGCGGCACTTACTTGTGCAAATGGTGAAAACAATAGCCCCATCATCGCTGTGGTTAGAAATATTTTTGGAAAGAGTTTTTTATTCTTTCTATAAATCATAAATTATTTACTGTTTTATTATAACATTTTTCTCAAAGAAATCAGCTATTTCTTCAAGGTTTGTGATAATTCCATCATTGAAATTTTTATAATCTGCCACAGCATTCATCCCATACAATGGATCTTTGAGCATCAAAGACATTCTTTTGATTGCAAGACCCGTTTTATGATAATTGTTTGCGAGAGATAGATGTGTATCGGCAAGTGAGCTTGGCACGAGTGGCACATCGATCAAGTCTTTTCCAAACGCTTCATATTTATCACTGATATCCACCACGATTTTCATAGCATTTGCGTCTTGATTGATCAATGCTTGGCTCAAATATATGAGTTCGTCGCCGATTTCAGCATCTTTGTGTTTTAAAGCTATATTTCCAAAGCTATTATAGTATGCCTCCAATGTATTTTGATTTGTAGGTTTTGTCGACACCATTTTTTTTGTGTAAATATCTAGGATTGGTTCTGATTCCAGTTTTTCTGTCAGTGACGCTGTGATATTTTCTATAGCCCCCTCATTTAGATTGCCGGTTTGCTCAAGTGTGGCAATCACAGTAAACAATTCTCTCGATAATTTGTCACTGTCAGATAGATTGTCACTGCTTGCTAAAGATTCGTCAATATTTAAAGATTTTCTTTTTTCATCTATAATCTTTTTGTTTTCTTCTCCATCACCCTTTGGGTCTAGTCCAAAAAGTGATTCTTCCCAATCTTGTATGCCATTGTCATTTGCATCTTTTTCTACTAAGTCTCCTACTGACATACCTCTCAGTCCTTTGTTTACAGATAATCTATTTTTAATTTCAGGAGCTATTTTGTAAATAAGAAAACCAATACCAAAAACTATTACGAGAGTGATTACTCCATTTATAAATTGCTTACTCGGAAGATAATCTTTTTTAATCATTCTTTTATTATATCTTTTATTTTCAAAATAAACCACTTTTTTATATTATTCTGCCAATTTATAGTCTGCCAAATCAATTAAAACTTCTCCATTTTTTCCATAAAGTTTGTTTCCTTGCCAACCTTATTTTAGATTCTTCATCTTCCTGCTCAATTTTTCTTTCATAATTTGATTTTTATTCTTATTTAAACCACAATATCTAAAGATAAAACTTCATCGGCAAATTCTTTACCTAAAGATATTCGCATAAAATCTCCATATTTCATATCACCATGGGATTTTAACACAACTCCAGGAGTTCCTGATTTTATAGTAAATTTATGATCACTTCCTTGCTCAGCCTTTTTCTTCCAGAATTTTCTGTCATTATTATATGCTTGAAAAATAATATTTTTATTAGGTTGGGTACTTAATTTGTTTACCTTCCAAAAATCAAAAGCTTGGAGAATCTGACCCATTTGTTCTTTTGTGACTTTGTTTAAATCAACAATTGTAGTTCCTGTTAGATATGCATCATTGTCATCAAAACCTTTCATGAATTCCATAGACAGACCACGATCTGTTGACCCAGGAAGCATATTCATTCCTTTTCTATTGTTAAAAAACTTTTGCATAGTTCTTAAAGAACCATGTGTGTGCATTCTTTCTTCAAAAACCACTCTTTCTTGCATTAAATTACTTTTTACTTTATTTATTTTTTCTAAAATTTCAGTAAAAACTTTTTTGTCTTCTTCATTTTTAGCACCCTCAATTAAATTATTGGCAATGTTTTTAATGCGTGACTCTATTTCCCCCATTCTTTCTAATTTATTTTCAGGAATATTTTTATCTATGGTAGCTTTTTCATCAACATTTGGGATACTCTTGGGTTCCGTATCTGGAGAAATTTCCAGTATTTTGTCTTTTATCTCTTTTATAGATTTTTGTTTTAGCGCTTCTTTCTCTGCAATTTCTTCAGGACTTTTTGTTTTCTTCTTCTTTAAACTTTCTTTAGATGCCGTCTCATTAGCTATCGAAAGTTGATCCTTGCTTTCTTTCGCTGAAGTATTTATACCAAGTTCTTGTTCGGCCTTTTGTAATTCTTCTTCCAGTTCATCACCTTTTAATCCATGCCCTGTTCCTATAGTATTTTCTTTAACCATATATTTATATATTAAGCTATTAATATAGTGATTATACTACATTTATAATTTAAATACACAAATACGTATTATTTCTTTTTAAATACCAAATACCACATAGATACAAAGAGAGCTCCGAGGACATCAAGAAGCATGTCTTTTTGTGCGTCCCAAATGTCGCCTTGGGAGCCGAGGAACGCAAGGCCACTTTCCCCACCATAAAGTTCTGCATACCACCATTCTGTCCATTCGTAAAATACTGCAACAAAGGCAATTGTAAATATAGAATAAGTAATAGCTATGGCACGTCGAGCCACAAGGCCTCTCTCTACCAAGTATTCAATTATAGGCAAAGCATAAAAGCCGACAGTAAAATGCCCAATGCGGTCAAACATATTTCGGCTATAGCCAAAAAGATTATTAAAAAAATCAAAAGGTACACGCTCAAATGTATAATGCCCGCCAATTGTATGCCAGAATGGTAGGATGAACATTAGTATGTATGCAGTGTTTGAAAATCTTACACCCCTTTTATACAAAATCACAATAAATAAAACGAGCAACATTATCGGGATGTTTTCCGCAAACCACACACTTCGTGAATACGGATTAATCCCCGCAATAATAAACTCTACAATGTATAAACCCAATAATATATGTGGTAAATACTTTTTCATATATTTATGTGCAATCTATTATTTCACAATTACTGGAAATGACTTAGTGAAACCATTAAATGTGATGGTTAGTTTTGTTTTACCGACACTTTTTGGTTTTAATTGATATCCAAAAGAGTATCCTTCCACCGTATTTCCTGAAAAACTCTCTTGCGGGATAATTTCGGCAATATTAGTATTTTCTACAACAGGTACGATTTCATTGCTTATAAATGATTTTCCATCAGGATTTGAGAATACAGCAAGGAAACTTATCGGCTTGGCGATAGCTGTGGGAATCATCATTTCTGAAACTGGTTTATTTTTATCAGTAATATTTAAAGTATATGTTTCATTTGGTTCTTGATTTTCAATATCGGACGGTTTTTCATTTGTGTAAAAATTAAATCGTGTGTCAGAATTTGTACCAATATCAAAAGACCTACTTGGTTGATTTTCTTTCTCAATAACTGAAACTTCTACATCATCAATACCAAAATTATAAGGATATAAATCTGTTTTAATTATTACACTAACAACACCCCCATTTGTTTTTGGGTTTTCTATATTATATACATAATCACGATACTCAGAATCAAATCCAGGGGAATCTATTTTTAGGGATTTAACCAAAGGCCCATATCCTATTTTTAAAATTATTTCCTTACCTGATTCAACTTTAGACCCAGGAAGTGGTGATAAAACGATTATTTCTTTACCTTCTAATGGTCTTATTCTTCTTGCAATATCATAAAGAAGTTTAGAATTTAAGCCTGGATTAAGTGGAAGTACTGATGTTCCTGATAAAAATCTATACTGCTCAATTGAGGTTTGAGTTAAATCATCATAGTTTCCATTGACTTCACCTTTGTAATATCCATTTTCTTTTAGAAATTTTTGGACAGTGGCTACAATTTGATCATTTGTATCTCCTTTGACTGGAACATAATTAAACATCTTTGTAGCATTTAAATTTTCATAATCAGTAATTTCAGTAATAAAAGCAAAACATTTATCGGCTAATTCATCTGATGAATTTTTGCCAGAAAAAACATCATCACAAGCAGGATCTTCTTTTGGTTCAGTTAAAACAACATTTTTTAATACAAACTTCCCTGTATTATTATTCACGACATTTTCTTTTGTTTCTTTATTTATGTCCACGACTTTTTCTTTTTTATTTAAAACAAAGAAAGTGTAAATACCAATTGCCAAAAATACGACCAAAATCAAAATTAATAAAATCACCTTTTTGTTTTGTGTAGGTCTTATTGGTTTTATTTGTGAAATAGTCGGAGTATTATTTGTTTGTCGCTCAATATATAACTGGGCTTGAGTGATATCGTCTTGTGTCCAACCTTGAGATAAAAGTGCTTGTGAATACATAGCCTCTGATACTCCAGCTAATTTTTGATTTTTTATATAATTTATTAATTGCTCGTTGGGCATAACTTCTTAAGTATACTATTTTGTAAAATTAATACAATAAAAAGATACTTTTTGTTAATTTGATCCAAGTATCGGTGGATAGATTTTCTGCTCGTGTCTTTATATCTATATTTAAACTTTTAAAGATTTCTTCAAGCTTTTCTCTCTCGCATACTTGCTCCAAATTTTTAATTAAAACTTTTCTTTTGTGTGCAAAACCAGTTTTTAGTATTTTGAAGAATTCTTCCTCGAATGCATTTCCTCCCCTCCTTACCAAGGAGGGGATTGAGGGGAGGTTCTTGGAGAGGGGGAATTCAAAATTCTTCTTTGAAATATTTTTAATAGAAAGTATGGCTGAATCGACTTTGGGACTTGGGCTAAAAAGTTTTTTATCTACTTTCATCACATATTTTGGAATTCCATATGCTTTTACGCTGACAGATAATATGCTTTCTTTTTGGTCTCGAGCCATTATCCTGTCGCAGACTTCTTTTTGCACAAGCAATACCATTCTTTCAGGTTGAGTGTCTTCTGATAAAAACTTCTTTAAAATTGCACCAGTGATATTGTATGGAATATTTGCAATCAGCTTGTAAGTAGTATTTCCTCCCCTCCTTACTAAGGAGGGGATTGAGGGGAGGTTCTTAATCCCGGAACCTCTCTCCGACTCTCTCCTTGGTAAGGAGAGAGGGAACTCAAATTCTAAACAATCTCCTTCTATTAAAATTAACTTTTTATTTTCTATTTCTTTTTTAAATTTTTCTTTTAGAAATACCACTAATTCCCTGTCTTTTTCAATAGCTACTACACATCTCGCATGCTCTAAAAGCTTCTCGGTCAATGCACCTTTACCTGGCCCAATCTCAAGAATAATATCTTTTTCTGATATTTCTCCTTCTTGTATTATCCTATTTAATACAGATTTTGATTTTAGAAAGTTTTGCCCCAAACTTTTCTTTGCTTTTATAATCTTATTATATTTCATTTTTTTAGAGATAGTGGTTAAACCACTATCTGTCTATCTGTTAAATATACACTATTTT
>CAYHYF010000017.1:0-12572 GCA_964360745.1 uncultured Candidatus Saccharibacteria bacterium
CTTCTATTGTATTTATCGACGAGATCGATGCAGTGGGGCGTGTGCGAGGGCATGGAGTCGGCGGTGGTAACGATGAGCGCGAGCAAACATTAAATCAAATACTTGTAGAGATGGATGGCTTTGAACCAAATGAAAAAGTCATAGTGATGGCAGCCACAAACCGTAGCGATGTGTTGGACCCTGCACTTCTCCGCCCAGGCCGATTCGACAGGCGTGTCGTGCTCGATTTGCCCGATCGTGCCGATCGCGAAGCCATACTTGCAATACATTCTATCAAAAAGCCATTGGCAAGTGATGTGAATATAAAAGTCATTGCCGAGCGTACACCCGGATTTTCCGGAGCAGATTTATTTTCACTTATGAATGAGGGAGCAATATTGGCAGCTCGCGAAGAGAGGAAAATGGTTGCGCAGATTGATCTTGTGCGTTCGATTGAAAAGGTCATGATGGGTCCCGAGCGCAAAAGTCATATTCTTTCCAAAAAGGAAAAGGAAATCACAGCGTATCACGAAGCGGGGCATGCACTCGTGGCATCAGTATTACCACATGCTGATCCTGTGCACAAAGTTTCCATTGTTGCGCGTGGCAATGCTGGTGGTTATACGCTAAAGCTTCCATTGGAAGATAAACGTTTGCATAGCAAAAAAGAATTCCTCGACGATATTGCAATGTCGCTTGGTGGATATGTGGCGGAGGAAATGATTTTTGGCGATATCACCACCGGCCCTTCAAATGATTTACAAGTAGCCACAAATCTCGCTCGTGCAATGGTCACGCGTTGGGGTATGAGCGATACTATTGGCCCGATTGCCTTGGAAAGTGATGGTGGCAAGACAATGTTTGGCCGTGGGGTGGATGATCATGAATATTCCGAACGTGTCAGTGGCTTGATAGATGAAGAAGTTTCCAAAATAATGAACAATGCTTTTGCTGTTGCTCGACGCGTCTTGACCGAGAAGAGGGAAGTATTGGATGCTATCTCACGTAAGTTAATCGAAGTGGAAACTCTCGAACAAGACGAATACAACAATATCATCAAATCCTTCGGCATCGAGCCAAAAACCAACCCTATTTCTGTATAAAATATAATATTGACATAATATATGAACCTTTGATATAATATACCTATTAGTATATTCAAAGGTTCGGAATTATGGCAAGAAAATTAGATAAACAAAAAGCATTACAAATGCGCTCAAAAGGCATGAGTTATAGTCAAATCAAGGAAAAGCTTGGTGTGAGCAAAAGCACACTTTCTGGTTGGCTTTATGATATGCCACTATCTCCAAAAAGAATTCGTGAATTACAAGCTGACAGTCCAATTCGTATTGAAAAATATAGAAATACAATGAGGGCAAAAAAGGAAATGAGGTTCAAAGAAGTATATGGAAAGGTGAAAAAAGACATTGGTATTCTTTCTAAAAGAGATTTATTTATAGCGGGATTATTTCTTTATTGGGGGGAAGGAAGTAAAACAACAAATGCTTCAGTTGGTCTTACCAATACAAATCCTGCAATGTTGAAATTTTATATTCATTGGCTGGAACTTTTTGGGATTACAAGAAAGGATTTAAAAGTGAGTCTTCATTTGTATTCAGATATGAATGTAAAAAAACAAGAACAATATTGGTCAAAAGAGCTAAATATACCCATTTCTCAATTTAGAAAATCATATATAAAAAAGACCTTGTTTACTTCTATAACCTATCATAATGGATTTGGGCAAGGAACATGCACTGTAATGGCAAGTGGAGCCCGATTTTTTGAAAAAGTTTTGATGGGAATAAAGTATATTCAAGATAGTTTTTCTAAATAACAAGGTTGTTTTTTGTCAAAAAATGTCGTATATTATCTTATGTGTATATCCACCTGTAGCTCAGTTGGTAGAGCATTCCGCTTATACCGGAACGGTCCTTGGTTCAAGCCCAAGCAGGTGGACTAGCTATTAATATTTGAACTGTATTATCGTAATAAATAATGTTTATATGGAATCTTTTAATTTTCCAGTAGATCCTAAAATACAATCTGAAATGAATGAAGTGGCAATTAGAAGAGGCAATATAATTGCTAATTTTGCTTTTATTGAATCATTAATATCTAACTTTGTTATTATGCATTATATTAAAGATGAAAAACTAGTCTCTTCTTTTCAGCAAGATATATTTGAAGATGAATTTTTTAGTTATATTCTTAAATTTAATTTATTTAAAAAAGTGTTGAGTAAATATTATACACAAGATTTTAAAAAGTTTCCAATTGATCAATTTAGGCAATTAAGTAAAATAAGAAACATAATAGCTCATGCCTCGATCGTGTTGTTTGCAGATAGAAAAACAAAAAAAGTGTTGACCCAAATAATGTTTAATCATAATGGAGAAAAATTTAATGCTCAAGAAAAAATGGATGAATATGATGTGTTAAAAAATAAAATTCAACCCCAACTTCAAAATCTAGCTAGTTCATTGGAATTATTTAATATTACTATGTTTAATGAAATAACTCGAGATTAGGTTACTATTCCTAATGCTCATGGGGTACGAGCACGAGGATGAGGGCGAGGAGTAGGGATCCGAGCATAAAGCCGAGGATCATTTTTTTATTCCATTTTGAGTGGACCATATCGGTACCGACTTTCCATGCGACGATGCCAGATGAAAGAGCGATAAAGATTATTTCCAAAACTTTATTTTCTTTAAATAGGAAGCTTAAAAATATTGAAAGTGAAATCAAAAATGAAATAAATATAGCTTTTTTGGGTTTGATATTTGCTTCCACAAGTAGGACTTGTTGGCCAGCTTGTTGGATAGTCTGATGACTGAGGATTCCAAGGAAAGATGTGATACCAGCACCGATATTGATACTAAATGAAGCTATGATTGTGATACCATCCACAATATTGTGAAAAAAGTCCGAAATTAAAACTCGCATTGTACTGCCCCTGTTGTGGCTGTGGATTTTTTCTTCCAGTGTGTGGTGGTGGTGGAATTCTTTGAAAGCTACTCCGATCAATACGCTAACAATGAGTCCTGCCACAAACCACAAAGACCCATTTAGGAAACTGCTTTCTTCAATAGCTTCGCGCAAAAGTAGCACCACAAGCATTAGGTATACGCCGAGCCCAAATCCGCGCACCATATTCCTTTGAAAAAAGTCTTTATTTTTTGGGAATAAAAGTGTGATTAATGCAGGTATAATGGAAACTCCCGCTAGGCTTAAATAAATCATTGTCATATTTAATATTTTGCACGCTTTGAGCGTATTATTTGTAATATCTACATGCAACTTTTTTGCATGTAGATATTGTAGCAAAAGGGCGTACAATAAGTCAAGCTATATGCAATAAAATTGCAACTGGATTTTTACTTTGTTTTATTGTATGATTTATATATGAATAAATGCGATGTTGATTATAAGCAGATTTTAAATAGTGCTCACCTGCACGCCACCGATGAAAGGCTTTTTGTTGTAGAGCTTTTACATCGTGCCCTCAAACCGCAAACTAGCAAGGAAATATTCAAAAAATGCAAGAATTTAAAAATCCACGAGACGACATTGTATCGCATGCTCGCATCTTTCAAGGAAAGTGGCTTGGTAAAGCAAATTGATTTTGGTGGTAAATTGCCGTATTTTGAGCTTGCTGATATGGAGCATGATCATCATCATATCGTTTGTACTCATTGCAAAAAAGTTTCGGATTTTACTGGGTGTGATATAGATAAGGTGGTAAAGAAAGCTCTTGCTCAATCTAAAGAATTTAAAACTATTACAAATCATTCATTTGAGCTTTTCGGCTTATGCAAAAAATGCGCATAATATTTGCTTTTTTTATATTGTCTTTTTTACTTACGCCGAGTCTTTCTTTTTCGGCGGAGATTTTGCAAGACAAGCAAGAAATCATAAAAGCCCGTGTTGTTTCTATTGTAGATCAAGGTACAAAAGACGATACTTTTGTAGATAAAGAACTTTTTTATCAAAATCTAAAATCTAAAATTTGAAATTTTAGAAGGTAAAAATATGGGGGAAGTCATAAGTTTAGAGAATGACTTCGTAAAATTAAAAGAAGGCCAAAAAGTTTATTTATTGAAGTTGACACGAGCCGATGATGGGAGGATTACTTATGTAGTGCACGATGTGGATCGTATGCCATGGATTATATTTTTCACTATATTATTTATTTTTGTAGTGGTAATTTTTGGCGGTATACAAGGAATACGTGGATTGCTTTCGCTTGCTGGGGGAATGTTTTTGATCTTTTATATTCTTTTACCTCAAATTGTCGCTGGAGCTTCTCCTCTATTGGTCAGTATCTTTGTGGCTTCGCTTATTGTGATTGTCGGATCTTATATTACTCACGGTTTAAATAGGACCACATCAAGTGCTGTAGTGGGAATGGTCATTACTGTTGTGCTCACTGGATTGCTTGCTTATTTTGCAGTGTATATTACAGCGCTTTCGGGATTGGATAATGAAGAGGCTATTTATTTGTCATTAAATAGCTATGGTTCGATAGACCTTGGCGGGCTTTTGATGGGTGGAATTATCATCGGACTTCTTGGTGTGCTTTACGATTCTGCAATCGGGCAAGCCATATCGGTGGAGGAGTTGTGGAGGGCAAATCCTGAACTTTCCAAAAAGTATGTTTTTAAAAGAGCACTTCGTATTGGCCGAGAGCATATTGGCGCATTGGTAAACACTCTCGCTATTGCTTATGTAGGTGCATCACTACCACTTTTAGTTTTATTTTCTTTCCCCAGTGATATTTCAAGTACGTTTTTGATAAATAGAGAAATGTTTGCAACGGAAATAATTCGCGCACTTATCGGCTCCATCGGCCTTGTTCTGGCTGTACCTATCACAACTATGATTGCTGTTGTAATGCTACACGGTAGAAAATTTAAAGGTCATATACACGAGCATACTCACAGTCATTAATTTTTTATTCAAAATGCAAATTGTGGAGGTTTTTGGAGACGAGGGTTTGGGCGAGATGCGTATAGTTTTTTAAATCTTTATCTTTTGTAATTAGTGATATTGCTTCATTTCTGGCGGCTTCTACCATCTTTATATTTTTGATTGCTTCCATGCCCAGATCGGTAATGCCCCATTGTTTGCCACCTGATAATAATCCTGCACCTCGCAAAGATAGATCAAGTTCGGCAAGTTCAAAACCGTTTGTTGCTTTAGTCAGTGCTCGCAATCTGTCCATTGTTTTGGCAGTTTTGGCTTCTGCAAATAAATAACAATATGATTGATGTGTGGAGCGAATAACGCGCCCGCGAAGTTGGTGCAGTTGCGCAAGACCGAACCTTTCTGCCCCTTCAATGACAATAGATGTTGCATTTGGCACATTGACCCCCACTTCTATAACTGATGTTGATACTAGGATATCTATTTCGTGATTTTTGAATTCCTGCATAACATCTTCCTTTTTTTGTTTTGTCATCTTGCTGTGCATTATACCAATTTTGTAATTTGGAAAAATATCTTTTTGTAATCTTTTTGCCTCACTCGTCACATTTTTCATAGTGAGTATTGTTGTGGCGTCTGGGTCACTTGCCCGTCCGTAGCCATCAGGCGAAGGCGGGTCTATACGTGGGCAAATGATATATACTTGGCGACCCTCTATCAATTCCTTTTTTATTTTTTCATACGCAAGTTCTCGCTTGTCGGGAGCAACTATTTCTGTAATTACCTTTTTTCTTCCCTCTGGCATTTCATCTATGATTGATAAATCAAGGTCGCCATATATTGTGAGGGCGAGTGTGCGAGGAATAGGAGTCGCAGTCATGGAAAGGTAGTGCGGTGCATGCCCTTCCTTTTTTGCCAATTTCATTCTTTGGTTCGTGCCAAAGCGGTGCTGTTCATCTATTATGACTAATCCCAAATCTTCGAAATCGACCGTTTTGGAAATCAGAGCGTGCGTACCTATTACTATCGGTATCTCGCCATTTTTTATCCATTTCAATAATTGTGATTTTGAAATATTTGTCCATTCATTTGTAGCACTTGCAACTTTGCTAGGGAATTTACGACAGCCTGATCCGGTGATAAGAGCGATAGATATACCTGTATGGGCAAAATATGAAATAAAATCTTCAAAAAGTTGGGTAGCGAGGACTTCGGTTGGTGCCATATATGCCACTTGAATATTACCGAAAGTTTGAGGTTTACCTAAAGCAGAGTCGAAGGGGCGATTTTTAATAACTGCGTATGCAACCGTTGCTGCGATAAATGTCTTGCCACTACCCACATCACCCTCTACAAGGCGCGACATGGCATGGTCCTTTTGGAAATCGGATAAGATTGAATTTATCGCTTGAGTCTGTGCATTTGTCGGTGTAAAGGGAAAACGGGAAATAAAATCCTTGATATCAGTTTCAGGAATTTTTAATTTATATGAAAAAAGTTGCTCGTACTCCTTCCTCTCTTTTTGTCGTGCAAGCTGGATGAAAAAAACTTCTTCAAAAGCAAAACGTTTACGAGCAGACTCGGCATTGTCTTTATTTTTTGGCATATGAATCCAAATAAGAGCTGTATATATCTTTGGAAGTTTATATTTTTCTAAGATTTCTTTTGGTAAGTATTCAGATATATTTTTTATAGATTGATCTTTTAGGATTTTTTGTATAGCGTGATATATCCATTTGCTGGTGATACCTTTTGTCTCTCTATATATAGGAAATCCTCCTCCCAAAGTGGATTGACCTTGGGTGGAAAATATTGAATCATGAATATCTATCGGCAAGATATCTTGTTTGTCAATTTCTGGGTTCATCAATGTGAGACCATATTTATTTTGAGATATCTTACCTGTCACTTTTACGATATCTCCTTCCTTGAGCATTTTTGCCAAATATGGCTGATGGAACCAAACAATTTTTATGTTTCCTGTAATATCAGTAAGTACAGCTTCTCCCATCGGTATTTTACTTTTAAAACTTTTTTTAGTTTCAAGTTTGAATATATTACCTAAAAGTGTGACGTTTTCTCCGTCGGACACAGAATTGATATGGCGTACTTGAGATATATCTGTATATCTTGTAGGCATATAAAAAATTAGATCAGAAATAGTCTCGAGATGTAGATGCCCGAGAGCCTTTTTTTGCACATCAACTAGACGAAAATGTTTTTCAATTTTATCGCCTAAATTCATTTTAAAAATAGATTTTAATTATCCTAATATAGCTTTTATTTTTTGTGCCAGTTCGTCGATAGTGAAATTGGATTTTACCATAAAGTCATTTGCTTTTAAGTCCTCAGCTTTTTTGATATCTTTTTCTTCTGATAAATTTGAAAATACGAGGACGGGAGTCTTTTTTGTCTTTTCATTTTCACGAATTTCTTTCAAAACCTCAAAACCATCAAAATTTGGTAATACTAAATCGAGCAGTATTAAATCAATACCATCTTCTTTGATTTTCTCGAGAGCTTCTTTTCCAGTAGATGCTGTGATTACATCGTATCCTTCTTTTTTTAATTTTCCGACTTCAAGACCCTGAAGAAATGAGTCGTCCTCTACTACAAGTATTTTTGACATATATTATATTGTATCACTAGCTTTTAAAATAGGCAATGATAGGTAAAAAGTAGTACCAGATTTCTCATTACTATCAAACCATATCTTGCCTTTGTGGTGCTCGACTATGTTTTTACTAGTAAATAATCCGAGTCCAGAGCCCACTGGATCTTTTTCTTTTGCATTGTCTGCTCGAAAAAACTTTTCAAATATCTTACTCTTTTCATCATCTGTAATACCGATACCAGTGTCTCGCACTGAGATTTCCACGTTGTCATTTCTTTGTTGCATAGATAGTATCACCTTGTCGCCATCATTGCTATATTTCATCGCATTTTCGATAAGGTTTTGAAATACTACTCGTATCATCTCGCGGTCACAAGAGATTTCTAGCACATCTGCGTCTGGGCGTAAAAATATGAGCTCAATATGCTTTTTGCTTGATTCACCAGAAAATTCAAAAGTGATTTCTTCCACGAGTTTTACGAGATCCACCTTTTCAAACTTAAAAGAAAGTGCAATTTCTTCAGCATGATTTAATGTGAGCATATCGTTTACGAGAGCTATCATTCTTTCATTACTTATGTATGCTTTGTTTATAAAACTTTCTTGTTCATTTGTGATTGGACCAATATCTTTATCTAAAAACATTTTCAATATCCATTTGAGAGCAGAAAGTGATGTGCGAAGTTGATGTGCGGAAATAGAAATAAGATCTGATTTTACAGAATTTTGTTTTTTCAGTTCTTCGTTTTCAATTTTTAGTTTTTCTAATTCTTCTGACATATTTTTGTATTATACCAAATAGAGAGGCAAAGGCATAATAATTTTGAGAAAAACAGTATTTGTGGTATTATATAAAAAAATAAACGTTATTTAAACTATTTTTGAACCTTTTAAAAACTGAGATCAAGATGAGCAAGAAAACTGAAAACCAAAATCAACAAGTACAAGATTTCAATGGAGTAGCCATGGGTTGTGGATCCACCGGAGTTCAAAGACTCAAAGAATTCTTTGAAGATGATGAAGAAACAAAATTTACCCAGACCGAGAAACAACAGAAGCAACAATATCGCAGCCCCAACAAAGATCGACGGCGACGCTTATTTTAATCAAAAAAATTTTTTATTGCCGGAGGACTTTCAAAGTCCTCCTTTCGCTTTTTATATTGAAAATAAAAAAAGCCTCCACGATGTGCTATTTTGTGGAGACCTTAAGTTCATAAAAAAAATTTAATAAATAACTTGGCAACCCTAAAGGTTTATCTTCTTCTAACAAGAAAATGAAAAAAAGATTTTGCCCTTAATGATTACCATGTCAAAGAACGAGCTAGTCTGCAACCTAATATTACACAGCATAAAAACTAACTTAAGTATATTATATCAAACAATACCTCATTTTGTCAACCCAAATATAAAACAGTATTTTTCTGTTATAATAAAAAAATGCAAGATTGGTACACATTGGACATACAAGAAATTTTTACAAAGCTTGAAACTTCAAGGCATGGCCTGAGTGATAAGGCTGTCGCAGAGAGAGTAAAAGCTCATGGCAAAAATACCTTGCCTGTCGTCCCACCCGATTCTATTTTTAAAATTTTTATTAATCAGTTTAAAAGCCCCATTATATACATATTGCTTTTTGCCGCCCTTGTTGTATTTTTTATGGGCGATAGGGTAGACTCAGCTATCATATTTCTCGTCTTATTGATCAATGCCACAGTCGGAGCTTTTCAAGAAGGCAAAGCTCAAAACACTCTTCATGCTCTTGCAAACTTTGTAAAGACAGAAGCAATGGTCATACGCGATGGTATAGAAAAAATAATCGCTGACACAGATATAGTGGTGGGCGACATTGTCTTTTTAAAAGAAGGCGATAAGGTTCCAGCTGACGGAAGGATTTTTGAAGTACAGTCGCTAAAGGTGGACGAATCGGCTCTCACAGGAGAAGCAAATTCTGTCGAAAAAAATGAAAATATAATTTCCGAAAAAGATATTCCTGCTTCATCACAGAAAAATATGGTATTTCGTGGCACCTACGTGACGTCCGGTCATTCTCATATGGTGGTGACTAGTGTGGGTATAAAGACCGAGATAGGGAAAATCTCTAAAGCTTTGGAGAAAATAAATACCGATATACCGCTCAAGAAAAATATCAAAGATCTTTCAAGGATCATAATCATCGTCGTTCTTCTGCTTTCTTTTTTTGTATTTATACTCGGTGTCGCCAGAGGCATTCCCGTGCAGGAAATGTTTAAGACGGCTGTGGCCATAGCAGTGTCGGTCATACCTGAAGGATTGCCGATTGTCGTCACATTGATTTTGGCTCGTGGTGTATTGCGAATGAGCAAGAGAAATGCACTCGTACGAAAGCTTCAGGCTGTGGAAAGTCTTGGTCAGGCCAAGATTATTGCTGTGGACAAGACTGGCACAATCACGATGAATCAAATGATGGTTTCAAAGATTTATACTGGTGGATTTATGTATGACGTAAATGGAGAAGGGTACAATCCAAAAGGTGAAATTTTAAATAAAAATGAGCCAGTGGAAATTCTCAATCATACAAATTTATTGTTGATTGGAAAAATTTCAGCATTCACTTCGACAGCTGGTATAGCCCTCAATCAGAAAACAAAAACATATGAAAGAGTGTATGGCGACCCGACAGAAGTTTCATTGCTTGCACTTTCGCAAAAAATTGGATTTCATAAAGATGAATTGCTTAGAGAAAATCCAATGATTATTGAATTTCCTTTTGATTTTAAAAATAAATATCACGCCAGTGTAAATAAAGTGGATGGCAAAGAACAATTTTTTGTAGCTGGAGCACCAGAAGCAATATTGCCATTTTGCGATAAAATTTTCCAAGGTGATAAAACCATAGAAAACGATAAAGAGAGAAAAGATGGTATAGAAAAAGCTATGAAAGAAATGTCGTCCCTTGGTTTGCGTGTGCTTGTGCTCGCATATAATCCAGATATAAAAAATAAAATAGAAGATGGAATTTTGCCAAAGCTTGTCTTTGTGAGTGTGCTTGGCATAGCAGACACATTGCGACCAGAAGTAAAAGATTCAGTGGCTTATGCTGAAAAATCTGGAGTAAAAATCGTGATGATTACAGGTGATCATGTGGATACAGCCGTCGCCATCGCAAGACAGGCTGGCATATTTAAAGATGGTGATATTGTCATTTCTGGAGTGGATTTGCATAAAATGTCCGCACAAGAGCTTGCAGAAAAACTTCCAAAAACTTCTGTCTTTGCACGCGTGACGCCAGAAGACAAATTAAAAATTATTTCTGCATATAGAGCAAATGGTGATGTGGTAGCGATGACGGGGGACGGTGTGAACGATGCTCTATCTTTAGCTGCTGCTGATCTTGGTATTGCTATGGGTCGCACAGGCACTGAGGTCGCAAAAGAAGCATCCGATATAATATTGCTTGATGACAACTTCAAGTCCATAGTGTCTGCAATTGCTGAAGGCAGAAGTATTTATGCCACGATAAAAAAAGTGGTCTTGTATCTTTTTTCCACAGGTATTGGAGAGATGTTTGTATTGATTATGGCAATTTCACTTTCATTGCCATTACCTGTATCTGCCACGCAAATCATCTGGCTCAATTTCGTCACAGATGGATTTTTAGTCATTGCTCTTGCTTTGGGTCCGCGAGACAATTCAGACAATCACAAGGTGAGTCATACAAAGATATTGAATAAATCTATGGTCGCGAGGATGATACTTCAAGGTATGGTCATGATGATTGGCACGATTATTTTATTTAAAATTTATCTACCACTTGGCTATTTGAAAGCCACGAGCATCGCACTCACAGTCCTCGCAGTATTTCAATGGTTTAATGTGTACAATTGTCAGAGCGACAAATTGCCAGTAATAAAAAAGTTTAAAATAAATAAATCCATCAATATTGCCATTTTGATTGTCGTAGGATTACAACTGATTGTTTTATATATACCTTTCTTTCAAAATATATTGAAAACCACATCAATTAGCTTATATGACTGGGCCATCATCATCGGCATCGCATCTAGTGTATTCATCATAGACTTAATCTGGAAAATTTTCCACAATTTTTCTCTTTACAAGAGAGCTTAAGATTTTTTGACACACAATATTCTAAATGTTATATTTGGGGCAAAAAAGAGCTATGAATATAAGTACAGTGTTGAACAATAGTAGCACACGTTACTGGGAAGGTAACAATGTTACAGAAAAGCGTTTAGAACGTTTTGTTTCTATGAGAGATACATTACAAAGGCCACCAGCAAAAATAGCCGACAGTTTCTCTTATTTCGTTGATCTGGTGTCAATCTTTTACCAGATAGAAAAAAAAGACATAATAGGCAAGTCTAGGCACAAGCTAAACTATATCGGGAGGATTTTTGTCGCCATGATGCTAAGTTCTCTACACAGATTTTCTTCAAAGTATACAGGATCTTTATTGGGGGGTAGACATCACTCTACAATATTGCATGAATTTAGGAAGGTAAATGATCTTTTTGATACATATGAAGATATAGCCTTGGAATACCTTGAACTAAAAAACTTTTTAGTTGAAAAGAGAAAATGGGATTGCAGTATTAAAACTTCTTGCTTTGTCCCGAGAGAAAAAATCTTGGGTTGTGTGAAAGACATAGTTGAAGATTTTTATGGATTTAAAATCAACAATGATACAAAAAAGTCGCCACAAGAGGTTGCAGAAGCCTCACACGCATTTATTGGTATCATGTGTAGTCAATATCTTTTTGACTATAAAACGATTGGTTTTTTTCTAAAAAAAGATCGTACAAATTCCAACTATTCAACAGGTAAATTTATGGACGAAATTCTCACGCTAAAGAGCTTTCAGGTGGATATGCAGTATCTTGATGCTGTATTGCCCGTCACAGACGTTTAAACCTAAAGCTAAACCTAATTTTAAAATACACCCCGCCACAAATGCGGGGTTTGTTTTTTTAATAACAAGGATTGTTCTTAGCACCTTGTAAGGTACCCCATTCTTAAGACAAAAAGTAAACCAATTACTTCCATTGTAT
>CAYHYF010000018.1:0-12510 GCA_964360745.1 uncultured Candidatus Saccharibacteria bacterium
CTACTTCCATTCGGTAAATGCCATACGCCTTTAAAGTTTGAGTCCCACACATTTGTTGGGTCAGATTTATCGGTAGTAATTCCACTAGTTCCATAACATAGGTAAAATACATTATCAGTTACATACGAAAGTGTTGGAATTTTTATCCAGTAAACGACTTCACCAGTTGTTGCTGTATATTTTTCAGTCTCCCATGTCATTTTACCTGTTGCACAATTACTGTCTGAATAAAAACCAATATCATAACCGCTGGCATTTTGGACTTTGCCACCATTGGCAACTGTTCGCAAATCCGGCTCGCCTCCTGTACCATCATAAGTGCCAGAGAATAGCATTGGGAAGTTTGTTTGATTACTACTTTGAACTTTAGTGTGGTCTACTGTTATCGCTGTTTTGTATAAAAATCCGTCACTAGCGATTTGCCACCGGCGAGCTTCCTTAAAATCCGGGAGCGCTTTAGGCGCTCCAAAAGTCAGTGGGCCTAATAAATAAAATTCGGGGGAAATATCGGGTGCATCATAAGTATAACCAATAATTTTTGTCTCACCTTTTTTTAAATCCAAATTCCACGAAATTGTCTGCCCACCATCAGAATCTGAAATTCCAAAAACACTTTTATTAGTTTCAACGCTATCATAGGGTGTGACTTCCCCTCCTGCCTGAGGAGGGGACAAAGGGGTGGTGGGCGTAACTTCAAAACTCGCTGGCACAAAATCGCTCACAGTCCCCGACCAATCCTCTTTAGCTGTAATTTTAATTTCTACTGGGTAGCTTGCCCCTGGGTAAATACGAGTTGCGCTTTTACGCTCCACCACAAACGGCACATCATTTTTAACTACAAAAGAGTCATGCACGGTTTTGATACCATTTTTATTATTAGCCGTCAGTGTCATTTCATACACACCTTCTTCATTTGGCACATCATAATACGCATAATAATCTGGCACATCAATCACATTATCCGGCCCACAAAGTTTATCCCGAGTGATTGTGCCTGTTTCTTCGCCCCCTGCCAAGGGGGAGATGTCTGTTAAGACAGAGGGGGTGGTACTAAATTTACTTACCACCCCACCCGGGCTTTTAATTTCCATCTCCAAATCCGAATTACAAACAGTATGCCCAGCATCATCGAGCACTCCCATTTGAATATAGGCTTTGTCGCCCATACTATATATTGATTTATTTGTATTCACTGCCAACACACCCCAGCTAAAATCCTGCTCCGACACAAATATCGCATTCTCAGTTTTTACACTTACCCGCAATGTATACTTGCCCGGTGAAAACTGATATTTCGGTTTTTTAATATCAATTTTTTGTTGTGGCATATCATTGACTGTGATGGTTGTGACAGTCACAACTATATCAGTCGCCTGTTTATTTGTATCTAAAACCGTAGCAGTTATGGTCGGCAAAAAAACATCTTCAGCAAATACTTTTTGTGGTATTAAAAAAGACAATACTTCTTCTATGATTAGTTCTGGTTTTACTTCTTCTTTTGGCTCATCAGAAACCTGATCTTTTAAATTTTCAATACTATCTTGTATATCAGTTTTTATATCACTTAAAAATTCACTAATTGCATTTTCTTTTTTTTCTTGACCACCATCTTCTAAAATAATATTCTCATCGATAGTATTTTCTTTATGTTCAATAACTTTACCCAACAATCCATCAGGGTCACTGACAATTTCAGCTTTACCCTGATCTACAAGATCGTTTATTTCAGCTCCAGAAAGATTTGGATCAATAATTGCGAAGCTCGGATCCATAGCTAAAGAAAATGACATATCTCCATCTAAAACCAATGATGAATCTTTTAACAATATCGTAGGAAGCTCAGTATTTTTATCTATTTCATCATATTCTATACTTACTTGCACACTATCTAAATAAACCTCCGGCAAAGTATCAAATGTATCTATTGTGGTAAGAGATACTTGCAAATCATCTATGCTTGCCCAAGTATCGAGTGGAATATCAAAAACAATATTTTGCCAATTATCTCTTGATACTGTGCCTAGTGTATCCCAATTTGTGCCATCAAGGGTATATTTAACTTCCAAAAATGCATCAGATGGAATTTCTTCTTCTATTAGGATTTCTTGAACATCTGAATCTTTTATTTCTTCTTCTATTTGATTATCTTCTACCTCAATGTTTTTATCTATGACAATTTCTTCTTCTACTTTTTTATCATCTTTTGTTTGCGTCACTTCAGTAGAAGTTGCGTCTTTTTCTTCTTTTATAGCCTCATCTATTTTAATTTCTTCTGTTATTTTTTCTATCACCACAGGTTCTTCTGTCGTTTCAATAGATGTCTCTTCAGCAAAAACTTTTCGTAGAAATATCTTGTCTAAAAATACTTCTAAGTTTGTATTTTGTTGCGTAGTATTCAAAGCAGGACTTTCTTCTTGTATTGTTGTAGATTCGGGAACATCTTGCGGTGGATTTATTGTTTCTTCTTTTTTAACTTCTTCTTTTACCTCATCTGTTTTTATTTCTTTTTGTGTTTCTGTTTTTTCAATTTCTGGCTCCGAGATTTCTTCTTTTACTACTTCCTCCTTTATATTTTCCACTGCTTCTTCTGTATTTTCTTCAGAAATATCAACCAAAGAATCATCTTGATTTATTTCAAAAGGCACAGGCTCATTGTGAACTATAGATCCATCGTCGACTGACATTGAAAAAGAAAGCTTGAAAATTTTTGGCTTTGTGCCATCTGGAATTTCTCCCTTAAAACTTCCACAATAAATAGGTGTACCGGCACGCATTCGTGAAGAATTTGAAGTATTAAAATCTTCCAATTTTGAATCTACTGAAAGCTCAGGTTCACCTTCGGCATTTTCTGGTTGTTCCCATCCACCCAAGCATTTACTAGGATAGAAATTTGCCACAGATGCAATACCAGAATTTGAAAATATTACAGATCCGATAATAATGACAGATACAAATATATACCAACCCAAATTGTTGTGATTTATAAGAAATTTTTTTATTAAATCACGGTCTATTCTAATAATAAAATAGCGTTTTTTTAAGTCGGTAAAAACTTTTTGAGGGTCAAAAAATACACCGTGAATTGGCACAAGTTTTTGTGGTATTTCTTTTTGTTTCCGTTTCCAGAAATTAAATAGCATACAGAGAAATTATACCACCTTTTTATAAAAAAAGTGGTATTTTTCTTAAATAAATATTATATTTTTTGTCCTAAAAGAGCAGTCACTCGAGCTTCAACAGATGGGTGTGTTGAAAACAAACTTTTTATTTTATTTACCCCTGCCTCGCCGGCAGGCAGGCCAAATGGATTTGATATAAATAAATGTGCTGTCGCCTTGCTAGCTTTTTTCATGGGCATACTATATTGCGAAATTTTCTGTAATGCAGAGGCCAGTCCTTCTGGATATCGAGTAAGTAATGCCCCCGATGCATCGGCCAGGAATTCCCTCTTGCGTGATATAGAAAGTTGAATCAAACTTGCAAATATCGGTGCCAAAATGGCTAAAACTATGCCAACTATCATCAAGACTCCTCCTGCTTTACTATCACTATCTCTTGACCCACCAAAAATATGTGAGCGTATAAATATATCGGCTATTATTGTGATAAATCCTGCCAATACCACTGCCACAGTGGAGACGAGTATGTCTCGATTGCCAATATGCGAAAGCTCGTGAGCAATCACACCTTCCAATTCATTTTTCTCCAAAATTTGCATTAATCCTGTTGTCACAGCTACAGCCGAATGATTTTTATCCCTACCTGTTGCAAATGCATTTGGAGCATTGTCATTTATAATATAAACTTTTGGTTTTGGAAGTCCTGCTGTAATGGATAAATTTTCCACAATATTGTGTAGTTCCCTGTATTGATTTTCATCTGCGGGCTGTGCTCCGGACATTTTAATGGCAATTTTTGCCGAATTCCAATATGAAAATAAATTCATAAATAAAGCAAATGCAAAAAATATATAGAGGATATTTATATTTCCATAATAATACGAAAATCCATACCCAATAAATACAATCATCACAAAAAACGTGGTCATCAAAAACCAAGTCTTCCGTACATTTTTAGATTGATGAGTATATAGTGTCGCCATAAATTAAAACTTCATATATTGGTCAATAATATTTGTAATATATTTTTTCATCTCATTCCAATCATATTTAATTAACATTTCTGGTTCAATATTTTTATCTGCATCAAAAAAATAAGTTAAACTTCTGGAAATATGAATCATATTATAATTGCACTCTTTATATTTTTCATTAAAAAACTCCAAAATTTTTTCTAGACTGTATTTTTTTAGTAAAACATACAAATCCACAAAATCTTTTTTTGTTCCCCTGTCTGATATTGCAACAATTTTCATAGCGGCAATATCTTTCTCATCTGCTAAATTCACACCTTTATGCTCTATAGTGGGGAAAATTAATTTATATTTATATTTAAAAAAACTAATTTTAACTCCATCAAGTGATCCATTTAAGGTTCTTTCACTTTGATCATCAACTTTTAATTTACCTATAGCTTTTAATTTTTCAACAAGGTCTGAAGTTGAGAAAGAGTCCGGCGTAAAAAAATCAAGATCTACGGAGATACGATGCCCCATTTGTAATGCAAGCGATGTACCACCGGCAAGATAAAAAGGTTTAGCAATTTCTGCTATTTTTTCTAAAACGATTGCTGTGTTTTTGCTAAGAGTTTCTTCGTGCATATTGATTGATCTATTCCAAAACCTCGACACCAAAAATTAATTGCCCGTGCATTTAGTGGTGATCGTTCTTCTATTATAACATTTTTAATCTCATCTTTCGAATAATTTTCTCGCATCCAATTATAATCATCCATATCACCAAATTGCAAAATCCTCTCAATGATAGATCTTGAGTGTTTTTTAACATCCAATTTACTTATATCTGTATCCCAAAATAAAGTCTTTTTCTCAAGTGGAGACATGGCTCTATTATACCATAATTATGACATTTATCCTAAAAACGTAGTCATCAAAAACCAAGTTTTCCGTACATTTTTAGATTGATGTGTATAAAGTGTCGCCATATGGTTTGGTGTTTGCTTTTTGCTAATTGCTATTAGGTAATAACTTTTAATTTCTTTATCATACCAGATATCATTTTTTGTTCTTCCTCAATTATCTTAAAAAGGTTTTTGGGGTCAATCTTATATAATTCTTTGGCTAATAAAATTTGTGTTTCGAGTTCAAAAAGTGAACCTTGTGCTATGTGTAAAAATTGTGCAAAATCTTTTCTGGTACTACGCCCTCTACCTTCCGCTATATTTGATGAAATTGAAACTGCTGAACGACGCATTTGAGATGTAAGCCCAAAGATTTCTTCTTTTGGAAAAGATTTTGTAATTTCATAAACCTCTTTTGCAATTTCCAACCCTTTTTGCCATATTACCAAATCACGGAAGGAGTTAATTTTTGGATTATTGTATTCCATACCTAAAAGCAAAAACCAAACAACTAAAAGCTGACAGCTACGGGATTCTTTGCTACATCACCTTCTTCTAGATCAAAGAATTCCATACTTTTGAAAGAGAATATTCCGGCAATGATATTGCCTGGGAATTGTTGCAAGCCTGTGTTTAAGTCGCGCACATTGCCATTGTAAAAACGACGCGCTGCTTGAATTTTATTTTCAGTATCGGAAAGTTCGCGTTGAAGTTCCAAAAAGTTTACATTAGCTTTCAAATCAGGATACGCTTCAGCAATACCAAAAAGTCCAGTCACAGCAGCTCCCAGCATCTTCTCGGCACTTGCATGCTCGCCCACTGTCTTTGCGCCCATAGCGACAGCTCTGGCTTGTGTGACCTTTTCAAAAGAACCTGATTCGTGTGTGGCATAACCTTTGACAATACTTACCAAGTTTGGGATCAAATCGTATCGACGCTTCAATTGAACATCAATATCTGCCCAAGCTTCCTTTGCCTGATTGATAAAGCGAATAAAACTATTAAAAGAAACAACAAGCCATAAAACTAAAAGAGCGATTATCCCAAGTATTATATATAAAATCATAATATTTTAAAAATAGATTAATAAATAAACGACTAAAAAACGTCTGAATTTAACAATACAATTATACCACATTTTTGTTTTTTTCTTGCAAGTTTTTCACCATCACTAGAAGTGGTGAAGCCACAAAGATAGAAGAGTATGTCCCAAAAAACATTCCAGCCGTAAGCATCATAGCAAAATATTTTGTACTTTCAGGTCCAAATATTATAAGAGCTATAAGTACTATAAATACCGTAAGTGATGTAATAATGGATCTTGTATACACCTGATTCAAACTATTTCCCACAGTTTCTTCAAAAGTTTTAAATTTGCCAATTCGTAAATTTTCACGAATTCTGTCAAAAACAACGATCGTGTCTGAAACTGAAAGTCCGAGCGTAGTCAAAATCGCAACCACAAAAAGTGTGTCTGCTTGTATACCAAAGATTTTACTAAATACTACAAAACCTCCGACTGGAATTAACACATCGTGAATCAAAGCCGTCACAGCAATCAAACCATACTTCCATGAAGACACAGGCAATGAAACTTTTCTAAAAGAAAAAGCAATAAAGAAAATTATACCGAGTGCAACGAGTATAAATGAAATGATAGATTTACGAACAAGTTCTTTGCCTACAGATGGACCGATAGAAGTAAAACTTGTCTCTGTGGCATCAGCACCTAATGTCGCCAATATTTCATTTTTCTGAATTTCTGTAATTTCTTTCATCTTTATACTATAGCTATCCTCCCCAATCGGCTGAATCAAGATACTTCCTAAATCAGCATCCATTTTATCCAATGACTCTTGTACAAAGATTTGTGTAGGACGTTCATTTTTAAATGATACTTCAAGCAAAGCTCCGCCCTTAAAATCAATTCCAAAATCAATTCCAAAATAAGCGATCGAAATAATTGAAAGTCCTACTAAAATTGCTGAAATCGAGACAAATATTTTTCTGTATTTTATTATAAACATATTATTTATTATCCAAACCGCCTAATGGACGATCCAATTTAATTCCCGTAATTCCCGACCCAAACAAAATTCGTGTCAATTTATTTGATTGCTTAATATTTAATGCATAAAGGAATATCCGAGTAATTATAATCGCTGAAATCATTGAGACTATGACACCTAAAAGAAATACTAATGCAAAACCCTTAATAAGAGTTGTCCCAAACCAAAACAAAATCAAAGCTGAAATCATACTTGAAATATTTGAATCACGAATTGAAAACCATGCATTGCCAAAACCATTTTTAATTGCATCGGCTACACTTTGTCCTTTTTTCAATTCTTCTTTCAATCGCTCAAAGATAAGTACATTGGCATCCACAGCAATACCGAGCGATATTATAAATCCTGCAATTCCAGCGGCTGTGAGTGTGACAGGTAGTAATTTAAATATTGCAAGCATTATAAATACATACATTGATAAAGCAATAGTAGCAATAAGTCCTGGTAATCGATACCAAAGTATCAAAAAAATTGCAATTACGAGAAGTCCTACAAAGGCAGATTTTACCCCAGCATCAATTGCTTTTAGGCCGAGTGATGGACCAATAGTTTGAGTAGATATAAGCTCTATAGGCACAGGAAGCGCTCCAGAGTTTAATCTTCCGACCAAAGTCTTTGCTTCGGCTGGAGTAAAATTTCCACTAATTTGAGCTTTTCCTCCAGTAATTTTTTCTCTTGCCACAGGTGTAGATATCGGCTGTCCATCGAGAAATATTGCAATTGTCTTTCCAATATTTTCTTCCGTGATTTTTTCAAACAAAAGCGAACCCTCATTGTCAAACTGTAAAGATACGATAGGCTCACCTGTATTTGGATCAAATTCCAAAATCGCACGATCGAGATACTGGCCTGTAAGTTTTGTCATTATATACTTGTTACTCAAATTCAATTGCACCATACCATTAGCATCAACTTCAGCTTTCATATTATTTGGATCAAAATTTGGATCTTCGGTCCTAAAATCAAGTGAAGGCGTCTGCCCTATCATTGCTATTGCTTTTGCAGAGTCCGTCACACCAGGAAGGTCCACAATCAATCTTTCTTCACCTTGGTTTGAAAAACCACCATTTTGTACTTGCACCACAGGCTCTGCTACTCCAAAAATATTTATTCGTCTTTCAATAACATCTCGCAAAGACTCCATTGCTTCTTTTGCTTTATCTGTTTCTACATTTGATACATCAGCTCTATAAACTAAATGTGTTCCACCCGATAAATCAAGACCTAGCTTAAAAGGATATTTTTGTAAAACTGGTATACTTTTTGCAATAGGCTTATCGCTCGCCATTTCAGACCCATACACAAAAAGACCTACAGCCACTCCGATCAATAATATGACAATTGCTTTTATCCTTGTTTTTAATATCATAGTCCTTTATTCTAAAGCTTTTCTACTTAAAAATCAATCCCTTGACAAAATCTCATTAAATCACTATCGTAGCCATGTGTCCGACCTATGACAAGCTACGAAGTTTTTTTATAATAAGGACAGTGATAGCCCCTATGATAAAACCACCTAGTATGTCGACTGGAAAATGAATACCAGAAATTATACGCGCCATGCCTATCATAAACGCAAACAGCATAAAGATATATCCGACTTTTTTGTGACTCATAAATATAGATACAGCCAGTGCGCCAAAAAAAGTAGCATGTCCAGATGGAAAGGAATCCATCCCGCCGTGCAAAAATAGAGGTCTCACATTTTCAAACATTTCAAACGGGCGTGGCGCTTGTATTAAAGTTTTTAAAATACGAGATATGACCCATGCAAAAATTCCAGAGAAAAATACCAGTAAAATTTCTTTATATTTTAATAAAAAAAGTTTCCATGGATTTTTTGATGGCAACACATCATGATGAAAAAGAAGAAAAATTATAGCAAAAAGAATCACAAAATAAGAAAAAGGCCCTGCTATAAAAATAACAATTTTATCAAAAATCTCTGACTGATGTGAAAAATTATTTAAAAAATAAAAAATATCTAGATTCATATTTATTTTAAGCCTTGAGCCACAGTTAATACATTTTTTAAAAGCATCGCGACTGTCACAGGACCGACACCCCCTGGTACCGGAGAAAGATACGATGCAATCCCCGTCACAGAAATAGTATCCACATCACCCACGACTCCACCTTCTGATTCTGATGTCCCTGCGTCTATTATCACCACGCCTTCTTTTATCATATCACCTTTTATAAATTTACCTTTACCGACGGCTGTTATTATAATATCTGCATTTTTAATTAGATCTTCTTTATTTTCTGTCTTACTATTTATAGTATCTACATCATACCCCTTTATTTTTAAAAGATGAGTGACAGGCTTTCCCACAAGTATACCCTGCCCCAATACAACAATTTTTTTACCTTTTAAATCCAAATTCAAAGAGTCCAGTATATGTATACAAGCGCAAGCTGTGGGAAAACCAATTAGATTTTTATTTTCATAAAATAAATTACTAGAAGCCTCATTTAAACAATCCACATCAAATCTTATATCAATACTATTCAATATTTCACTTTGGATACTTTTATCTGGCAATGGCAATTGGGTGATAATGCCAGACATATTTTCTATGTTTTCTATTTTATTTATTTCAATAATTAATTCTTCTTTTTTTATATCATTTTTAAAATTGGCATTGTGGAAAGCAATACCTACTGATTCTGCTGTGCGAGCTTTCATCGCCACATATTGAGCCGAGACTGGATCATCACCCACTAAAATATCACAAAACACTGGTTGAAAAGAAAGCTCAAAAACTCCTTTTTTAACATCTTCCAGTATTTCATTTCTTATTTTTCTTCCATTTATTATTTGTGTTTCCATAATATTTCGTCCAGATGTCGGACTTAGGATTAGCACTAAGTCCGACATCTAGCCATTTACTGTATTCCTAAAAATTCATTTCTCATATCGTCCCTATGGGCCACCCTATTATAATTACGCATTCCCATCAATATACCAAGTCCTAAAAATTCCGTCACTAAATGTGACCCCCCGTAGCTCATAAATGGCAATGTAATTCCTGTCACAGGCATGAGCCCTATATTCATACCAATATTTATAATAAAATGGCTCATAAAATAAATGGCAAGTCCTATACCAAAAAGCGTTTCAAAATTTGTGGAACCGAGTATCGCATTTCCAAGTATTCGCCAAATTATAAGACCGAAAAGTACCAATAATAGTACCACTCCCACATATCCCCATTCTTCAGCATATGCTGCAAAAATAAAATCAGTCTCATATTCTGGAAGAAATTTCAATTTTGATTGTGTGCCAAAACCCACACCTTTACCAAATATTTGTCCACTACCTACTGCAATAGTAGATTGATACACATTATATCCTGAACCATGAATATCCGAAAGTGGATTCAAAAAACTTTTAATTCTATTTTTCTGATAATCAGCAAAACTAAACATCCACATTCCACCAAGCACCACTCCAGCTAAAATTACGACTGAAAGTAGATGCCTTTTAGAAATCCCAGCGACAAGTGACATACCAAACCAAATAAAAAATATTATCATTGCTCCACCAAAATCGGGTTGTAAGAAAACAAGACCAAACGGAATAAGAGCATAAAGTCCAGATACAAAAATATGCTTTACGTTTCGTATTTCCACGTGACGCCGGGAAAAATATTTTGCAAGTACCAATATAACCACAAGTTTCATCAAATCAGACGGTTGAAAAGAAAATCCACCAAAATCAAACCAGCTCTGTGCACCACCAGCAGTATGTCCTACTATAAACAAAAGTATCAAAAGACTAGAAAAAAATAAAAATAAAAAAACCAAAACTTTCGTTTTTTTTAAGAATCTAAAATCGACAAATGAGCAAAAAAAGAAAACTAAAAGTGAGATTGAAATCCAAATAATTTGGTGTGAGTAAAACGGTGTCTCTTTTGTAAAAGACTTCATCGTCACAAGCCCCGCAAAAAGTACGGGTAGGATAAATGCAAAAAGCAACCAATCAATACGACTTGAAATCTTGTTTGATCCATTTCTTAATAAAATCATATAGAAAAATTAATTTGGGAATACAAATGGATTAATCTGTAAAAACACATCTTTTGTCACAGGAGCTTCTGTAAATGGTTTTGGCCAAGTAAAAAGTAGTAAATCTTCAGTATTGCTTTTTAAATTATTTCCACGAGTTTTCGATACAGCAATTGCATTTTTATTTGCATCATAAATAATCACAACAGCATCAAATTCTGGAATATCTATTATAGAATCGTTGCGGACACGTGCGGTCAAAGATGGGGCTTCACTGTCACTACCCAATAAAATCCTGTCAATTTTTACCGACAATGTCTGAATAACGGATTCTTTTTTCCACCAAATCATACTAGGCTCAAATTCAAACGTCACATTTTTGGGGATTTTTTCTCCCACATTAAATCTTGATTCAAATACAGCAAAGCGTTGATTTGGTGGGACAAACGTAGATCCCTCTCTTCGCCCAATCAATTTATTTTCAGTATCATAAACTCTAAATTCATATTTTCCAGAATACACAGCTCCATCTTTATTTTGATTTTCTACATATGCAAGCAAATTATAAAAATTATCATTCACATTAAATGCTCGCGACCAAAGAACCGTAGGACTTGAGACTTGAAATGGACACAATTTTTGGCAAGATCCTCCGCAATCCACACCGAGCTCACCACCATTTTGTTTTAAATCGGCACAAGTAGGAGCTTTAAAAAATATGGGTCGTAAAAGTAAAAACAAAACAAGGGCGACAAAAATTATCACCAAACTCAAATATGAAAATTGTCTACGACTCGCCCATGACATATATGTATATAATAACAAAAAAAGCCCCGCATTGCACGGAGCTTTTTTGTGTTGAGCTTTCTTTAAAGCGAAACACTGAGCCTAGCGAACGTGTTGAATCATTTGTTCTGGCGACAACCTACTCTTCCTATAAAAATAAGTACCATCGGCGCAGGTGAGCTTGACTTCCGAGTTCGGAATGTAATCGGGTATGACCTCACTGCCAAATCACCAGAACAAAGGATTCAACCTTTGCAAAATTCATTAAGTGTTCTGTACTAGGGGTCACAAATATTTGTGACCTAGTTTTTTAAAAAAATGAACAATAAACAAAAAAGTTAGGGAGGAAAAAGTTTTTATAGTTAAGAGTCTATACCTAACACCTTATTCCTTCTGCAACCTAAAAGGGTTCTCGCCTCATTTCCTTGCTGAAAGCAAAACGTATTGTAGTTTATACGACTCAGAAGCCCCTAACTTTTATGTACTGGAGAATTACGAATACCCAGTACAGAACACTTAATGAATTTAATTTTGTGATTTTCAAATTTCCTAATAGGAATCGAACAATTAGTACACCTCGGCTGAACACATTACTGTGCTTACACCTGGTGCCTATCAACGTGATCATCTCTCACGTTTCTCAAACGATTCCTAATCTTGAAGC
>CAYHYF010000019.1:0-1965 GCA_964360745.1 uncultured Candidatus Saccharibacteria bacterium
TGCTCCCCGGGCAGGGATCGAACCTGCGACCTTACGATTACATTTATCCTAAAATTACTTAAAGGGGTGGACTATATCATCTTCATATTTTTGATTTATTTTCAAAAACTTAGAAGCGAGGCGCTTCCGCCGATAATTACTATCGGAGTACTCCCTTGCGGGATAGTCTCTACACCTGCCTTCACTGAAGCTTCGGCAAGGCAATGCCTTCCAAAAATTCAACAAAGGATTGGCTCGGTATTACCCATGACTTGTTTTTTCGTCGTTTGGGTTTCACCGAATTCACCTCGTTTTCAATCTATTTTTCAATAGAAAGCTGCGTAATGCCAGACCTATGTCCATTGGCATATTTACCCACAGTCGTTTGCTCTACCGCTGAGCTACCGGGGAATATTTTGTTTTCAAATTCCTAAAATATAAAACTTTTGGAATATAGAGATATTAACATTGATTTGACACTTTCGCAAGGAAAAAATATTGTGGTATAATAAACTCATTATTAAACTAATCATTTATTTATATGAATAATGATAAAAAGATTATGTGGGTTTTGCGTATTGCCGTAGCTGGAGAATTTCTCGGCCACGGTATGTTTGGAATTCAAGGTAAAGCAGATTGGATAAGGTGGACACAAGAACTTCTCAATGTAGATACGAGTCTTGCGACCACAATTATCCTCCTAGTTGGAATTATGGATATACTGCTTGCTATCATGGTATTGGTAAAACCAATTCGCCCACTTGTATTGTGGATGGCAATATGGGGACTTTGGACTGCCCTTTTGCGACCAATCGTAGGAATGCCTATTTGGGATTTTGTGGAAAGACTAGCAAATGCTGGAGCACCACTTGCTTTGTACTATATGATAAAAAAAGAATAATCTATATTGCGACTTTCACAAAAAATTCCCTATAGTGGTTTAACCACTATAGGGAATTTTTATTATTTAAATTAACTAAATGGTAATTCGATGAAAAATGTCGAGCCTTTGTTTCGCCCTTTTGATCGAGCGTAAATTTGGCCTTTGTGTCTTTTTATGATTTGACGAGATAAATACAAGCCGAGTCCTAAACCATCTGTATTTGAAAGCTTTGCATCAAGGCCTCGATAAAATTTTGAAAAAATATGTATTCTATCCTTGAAATCCAAACCCAAGCCAGTATCAGAAATTGAAATTATAATCTTATCTGACTTCAATTTACAATCAATCATAATCTTGCCGTTTTCTGGTGTATAAAAAATAGCATTTTCCATAAGTACATCTATCACAAAAGAAATCTTTTTTAAATCCACAGTCAAAAGTGGCACGCCTTTAAAATTTGCAACCTCAAAACCAATATTTTTTTGATTTATTTTTTCTCTGTATTTTAAAATTGACTTTTCAATTATTTCACGAATGTATACAGCCTTGAAAAGATAACCACTTGTATTGCCTACATCTTTTATTCCAACGATGATATCTACTATGTCTAAAATACGGGCTGTGGCATTTTCTAAATTTTGCAAATACAGTTTCCTTTCTTCTTGAGATAAATCTTTTTCGAGTTCTTTTGTAATCCACATAATTCTCGTGAGAGGAGTGCGAAATACATGATTGACTATTGAAGTAAATTCAAATTCTAAGCTACCAATTTTTAAAAATAAATGTATATAGTAATATCCGAGGATAATAATACTGACAAAAGCAATAGCTGGTATGGTCCAAGTAGAAAAATTATATAAAGATGAAATATTTGTATTTTCTAATAATAAATACATAATAAAAAAGAGATAGAAAGTAAGTAGAAATCCTTTAAATATTCGCATCATTTTATTCATATAGATATTATACATCCATACAAAGTTTTCTGCCATATTATCCAAGCATAGATATGTTGGATTATTTAATATTTTAATGTATAATGTGGGCACAACAAATTTATTTATCAATTAAACAAAAATTAATGTTATGGCAAAAAGAGACAC
>CAYHYF010000019.1:2065-12215 GCA_964360745.1 uncultured Candidatus Saccharibacteria bacterium
GAATCATTGACTTTTGATGATGTACTCATATTGCCAGCATATTCTGAAGTCCTGCCACGCGACGTGTCTGTAAAAACAAAACTCACAAAATCTATAGAATTAAACATACCAATAATTTCAGCAGCGATGGACACTGTGACGGAAAGTAGATTGGCTATCGCCATTGCTCAAAATGGTGGGCTTGGTATTGTTCACAAAAACATGCCAATAGAAAAACAAGCTGGTAAAGTGCGTACTGTAAAAAGATTTGAAAATGCAATAATTGAAGACCCTTTTACCTTAAATCAAGACGCGACTTTAGCCGATGCAAATCGCCTTATGAAGACAAAAAGAATTGGAGGCATACCGATAGTTGAAAACGATGGTAAACTTGTGGGGATAATCACAGGGCGAGATATGAGTGCCACAAAAGATTTTTCAAAACCCGTATCTTCCGTAATGACAAAAAAATTGGTGACTGCACGGGAAGGCTGTTCTATGAATGAAGCCAAGATAATCCTTGAGACAAATAGAATAAAAAAATTACCAATAGTAAATAAAAAAGGTATCCTCATCGGACTTATCACCTATAAAGATATTTTAAATAAAGAAATATATCCAGATGCATGCAAAGATATGCGTGGACGATTGCGCGTGGGTGCTGCGATCGGTGTAGGCTCTGAAATGATGGAGCGTGTTGAGGCACTCATCAAAGCCGATGTAGATGTACTGGTACTCGATAGCGCTCACGGACATTCAAAAGGAATAATAGACGCTACAAAAACAATAAAAAAGAAATATAAAAATGTGCAGTTAATAGTGGGCAATATTGCCACAGCCGAGGGTGCAATAGCTTTGGCCCGTGCTGGAGCAGATGCTGTGAAAGTCGGAGTTGGTCCCGGATCAATATGCACCACACGTGTCATATCGGGTATCGGTATGCCACAACTGTCAGCCATTATGAATGCTAGAGATGGCTTAAAAAAAATAAAATCAAATATTCCGATAATTGCAGATGGAGGTATACGATACTCGGGTGATATGGTAAAAGCACTTGTGGCTGGAGCATCACTCATAATGGCAGGATCTCTTTTTGCTGGCACACAAGAGGCTCCGGGAGAAGTCATACTCCTTGATGGAAGAAAATACAAAAGTTATCGAGGTATGGGATCTATCGAAGCAATGCAAGAAGGTTCTAAAGATAGATATTTTCAGGAAAAAGAAAAAGAGGTTTCAAAACTCGTGCCAGAAGGTATCGTGGGTATTGTGCCATATAAAGGACACGTTTCTGAGATTATTTATCAATATGTCGGAGGATTGAGATCTGGCATGGGTTATGCTGGTGCAAAAAATATTGGTCTTCTTTGGAATGCAAAATTTACAAAAATTACAGCTTCTGGAATAAAAGAAAGTCATCCACACGACATCACCATCACAAAAGAAGCGCCAAATTATACAAAATAAAAAAATTTGACTTTATCTATTTAAAAGAATAAAGTTTAATAAAACAAAAACATTGAACATGAAAAACAAAACTAAACAAAAGAAAGCTAAAAAGGGGTCTACTGACGTTGTGGGAGGACTACAGTGGGGTGATGAAGGAAAAGGAAAAATCGTAAATATGCTAGGAGTGAAAGAAAATTATGCTCTTGGTGTACGACCTCATGGAGGACCCAATGCTGGACACTCTCTCATAATTAGAAAAGAGACAGTTGTACTCAACACTATCCCCTGCACAATTTTTGAGATCCCCTCGCTTTGTGGAGCAGGTATGGTCATAAATCCAATCTTACTTGTGGAAGAAATAGCCAAAGTAAAATCGTTTGGTGCAAACCCTGAAAAAAATCTTTTTCTTAGTAATGAGGCTCATTTGATTTTACCGAGCCACATAATCCTCGACAAAGCTGAAGAAGCCTACAAAGGAAAAGGAAAAATCGGATCTACGGCTCAGGGTATAGGCCCTGTCTATCGCGACAAAGCAGGAAGAACTGGAATCCGAATTGTGGATATTTTTTATCCAGATTTTGGTAAAAAAGTACGTAGCTTGATAAAGGCTCACGTAGAAAATGCAACAAAAATCCTCGGCTATGCTGTGGATAAAAAGAATTTAGACGAAGAGCTCGTAAAATTCTTCAATTCAACCAATTTCATCAAAAAAAATTATGGAAAAAATTGTGTGAATTGTTCTACATTTGTAAACAGCTATCTTCAAAAAGGAAAAAATATCCTATCTGAAGGTGCTCAAGCTTCGATGTTAGATCTTTTTTTTGGAACATATCCTTATGTGACGAGTTCCAGATGTATTGCTTCTGCTGTACCAGGTGAGCTTGGAATACCGGCACAATCTGTGAGAAAAGTTTTTGGAGTGATAAAAGCCTATGCCACACGTGTGGGCAACGGACCTTTCCCAACGAAAATTGATGGTGTTCTTGAAAAAGAACTTCGTGAAATAGGAAACGAGTTTGGAGCAAGGACAGGAAGAGCCAGAGATACAGGATGGCTTGATTTACCAGCACTTCGTTTTGCTATTATGGCAAATGGAGTCACAGATCTTGTCATTGTAAAGGTTGATTGCCTTGATTCATTTAAAGAAATACTCGTATGTACAAGTTATGACTTGAATGGAAAAAAGAAAAAAATCCTTGATTTTGATATGACTCTTGAAAAAGACAATATCAAACCCATATACAAAAAATTTGTGGGTTGGGAAGAAAAAACCTCTGGAATCAGGGGAAAAACAGACTTTCCAAAAAAATGCTTGGAGTATCTGAGATACTTGGAAAAAGAATTAAACACCCCTATACACACAGTGTCTGTCGGTCCTGGAAAAGATGATGTTGTTCTTTACTAAAACTAATTATAAACATAATAGCCATCTGCAAAACAGATGGCTATTATTATTTTATATAATTTAATTTTTAATGTGTATGTGGAGCTTCGTGATTATGATTTTTCTTTCCAATCAATCTTGCAAGAACTATCACTATAAGTATAAGTAATGTGACAAGTATCCATTCAAAGACTGTATCTGGAAGAAATCGATCACTACCATAAGCCGACAATGCGACGACAGAATTACCATTATTATTTGCATCATAGCTTGAACCACTGACGGTACTTGTGTCCGCTGAAGAATTTGAATTACTTGATACAGCCTTATTTGTACTGGTCGTATTATTTGAAGATTTTGTAGTAGTAGTATTTTTGACAGTATTGTTTGCTACGGTTTTTGTATTTGTTCCTGAATTACTAGACAATACGACGGCTTGCTTTGGTGCCAATGGATCACTACCATACACAGTATCATTTTGATTTCTTACAGGTATGTAGCCAGTATTACGAGATTGATAATATTCTTGGTCATTATAATTATCATCATAATAATTAGAATATTGATAAGATGATGTATCAATAAAACCATATCTAGAAGTGGGCATACCACCACCAAAAGTCTGTTGGTAAACCTGAGCATTTGCAATACTAGAAATTCCAAAAAAAGCAAAAGTAAGAATTCCAAAAGTTATTAAATTTTTCATGTTTTTTATCATGGGTACATTATAGCATAATCAATACCCATTTGTCAACCCCCCACCACTTCTTTGGAAAGAAGTGGTGGGGGGTTATAAAACCCTTACAAAATAAGGCTAAAATAAGAATATTATTTATGATATAATAAGAGTATGGCTACAGAAGAAAATCCACTAATTGGCGGGAAAAATGTAATGATCTTTGGAGTATTTGATGGCTTGCATGCCGGGCACAAATTTTTCATAGAAAATGCAAAAAAGTATGGTTTAAATTTATATATAGTAGTCACTCCCACAAAGACGGTGAAAAACTTAAAAGGCAAACTCCCCTCTTACTCCATAAAAGAAAGAATGCACGCGCTCGAAAAAGAATACATAGATGCCAGAATTGTCGAAGGTGACACTGATCAAGATATGTGGACACCAATTGGAAAATATAAACCAAATATAATTATATGTGGATATGATCAGATAGATTTGTATGATGCTTTAGAAAAAATAAAAAAAGAGTATATTTTTGAATTAGTTAAAATAAAAGAAAATCATAAAGGCGAAGAGCTACACTCGCGCTTCATAAATAAAAGTGTATAATAAGAAAATATGAATAATCCATTTCAAAACGCATTGTCACAATTAGAGAGAGCGAATAAAGTGAAGAATTTTAATCCTGAATTTCTGGCACGATTGCACCAGCCAAACCGCGAATTGCATATCGCAATACCAGTACAAATGGACGACGGCTCCTTGCGTATATTCGAGGGCTATCGCGTGCAATACAACAATGCTCGTGGCCCATACAAAGGTGGCATACGCTACCACCAAGATACAGAAATCAATGAGGTCAAAGCGCTCGCCTTTTGGATGGCACTCAAATGTGCTGTAGCAAATATCCCTATGGGTGGAGGCAAAGGTGGAATTACCGTAAACCCGAAAGAGCTTTCAAAAAGTGAATTGGAAAAACTTTCACGTGGCTGGGTTAAACTGATGGCACCTGTGATCGGCCCACAAAGTGATGTGCCTGCGCCGGATGTGAATACCACTCCGGAAATTATGAGCTGGATGGTAGACGAGTTTGCAAAATTAAATGGATACAAAAAAAATGCAACGCTTGCCCCGTCCCAAACGCCACTAGAATATACGGATAAAGATGATAAGGAATGGCTTAAGCGTTTTGGTTCGGGGTTTACAGGCAAACCGATAGAAGTCGGGGGCAGTGAAGGCCGAGGTCCAGCCACAGGCCTTGGAGGATTTTATACTTTTAAAGTCATGCAAGAAAAATTGAAACTGCCACAATCTTGTACTGTAGTAATCCAAGGTTTTGGAAATGTGGGTGGCAATGCGGCAGAAATTTTGGCAAATGATGGGCACAAAATTATTGCATTGTCTGATTCAAAAAGTGCTATTGTAAAAGACGATACAAGTACGAGCTTCGACATACAAAAATTAAATGAGTATAAAAAAGTAAATGGAAAAATAGAAGGATTTGAGGGCTCACACACAATTACAAATGCCGAACTTTTGGAACTAGAATGCGATGTACTAATTCCTGCTGCATTGGAAAACCAAATTACTGAAAAAAATGCAAACAATGTAAAAGCCAAGTTGGTAATGGAATTGGCAAATGGACCAACAACTCCCGAAGCCGACGACATCCTATATGCGCGTGGCATACCTGTAATACCCGATATTCTGGCCAATGCCGGAGGAGTGACGGTGTCCACATTTGAATGGGAGCAAAACCTAAAAGGTGAGCACTGGAGTGAAGCCGACGTATTTGCAAAATTGAAAAAGATAATGGATGAGGAGACAAACAACATATACTCTCGCTCCCTCGCCCTTGCCACCGACCTACGTCGCACAGCCTTCATCATAGCTCTCGAACGCATCGAACAAGCTACAAAATAAAACTATTTTTTATAATGATTTGTTATAGCAAATATCATACTACTTTGCCAAAGAAGACTTGAAGAGTCCATTTTCAAGATCCCTTATAAATTTATCCGTATAAAGATTTGTATTTTTAAAATCCCGAACAGTATCACCTACCAATGTATTGATTTTCTTCGAAAAAAAGTTCTGTGCCATCTTCCGGTATAGCATTGCATCACGTTTTAGAGCTGTATATTCATTTTTATCTACTGTAATAACCATATATAAAATATACCAAAAACAATACAATTCTGCAAGAACAAATCCTGAGTAGTCCGACTACTCAGTAAATCAGTCTTTACCAACCAAATGCGATAGCTCTATATTGGTAAAGAGAGTTTAAAAGAGTAATTAATAGAAGCCTAGGCTTTTTTATTGATTACTCTTTTTTTATATTTTTTTGCAATCTATAACTATTTCCCCACTTCAACATCCCCAAATAAGAATTAACACTTTCCTCTTTGTATTTGTTATTTTTTAAATTCCTGAACATTCTTTTCTTGGTAGCTGTGCGCAACACTCTGTGGTATGGAAAATGCACCCAACCGAGGAAGTCTACCCCTGAATATGTGGTTTTAATATAAACTTTATCAGGATGCATTTCCAATTTCAATTTTTTCTATAATGTCAGCCTCGCCCGTCGTAGCCTTAGCGTAGTCGGGGTCATTCGTATATTTTACCAAAGTTTCCTCAAACGGATACAAGTCACAAATCACTAAATCAATTTCGGGTATATTGTATTTTAAAGCTTCCTCTTCATGCTCTTTGTTTCCACGAATTTTCAAAATCCCTCCGGCAATTGCTGGGTGAAGTGTCTTTACTCTGCCACCAAAGATAGCACGATACGGATTGGGAGCAAAAATTGAACAATCTTTTATATCTGTTCTTGAAATGGTTTATCGAGCCGTTTACACACCGATAGATAAAAAGATCACACTTCTGGAAGGCTCCGTCACCAGACTAGATACACTGTCTTTCTTTTTACAAATTGCTTGGGAAAATAAACTGATACCTGATTTAAAATATTTGGCATTATCAGAAAAAATTTATGAGATAGGCAGAGACCTTGGTGGTTGGAAAAAATCCACGGAAGCTCGTATTTTAAACACAAAAACTCCCAAGCAATAAACTTGGGAGAAATAATATGTTTCGGGAACAACAAGATGATGAGCATTCTCGGCATTCCACACATTGTCGTTGGTAAACTCGTTGACATTGAGCTTCAACAAGCCATCGGAATTGAAGTTGACGTTGGCAACGAAGAATTTGTGAAATATTCCATCTGTATCACCACATATTAAATCATAATATGTTGTATTTTATTTTGAATCAAAAATTCAAAGAATATTTCACCTACAAATTATTTTTTATTGGTTTTTTATACTATCACTCTTTGGAAAGGCGTACCCACCCAAATTCTCGACAATACATAAAACATATCTTTTACCCCAAGTTTGGTATTAAAAATTAAATCGTACAACCGAGGATATCAAAAGAATACTTGTATAGTATAAACAAAAATTCCTCAGAATGCGAATGCAGGGTCTGAGGAATTTAGGATTTTAGGGTCAAAAGTTTTAAGCGTCCAAGCTCTTGAGAGCTGTAGCGGGAACAACAAGATGACGAGCACCCCCGGCACTCCACACACCGTCGCGGGTAAACTCGTCGACACCGAGCCCCAACAAGCCACCGGAATCGACGTCGACGCGGGCAACGAAGAATTTTCCATCTTCCTCAAAAAGGAAGAATGTGCCATAGCCGTCTTTACGAAGCTTGTCTTTATGCTTTTTACAAAACTCAATAATCTGAGCCTGTGTCATGCACATTTTTTTCTTGTCCTGATTAATGGACAAAAACAAATCTTCGTAATCCGCACTCTTGGTCATTTTGAAGACTTTGAGTTTTGTCCGCTTGGTTTCCTTTTGGATAGTTTCTAAACTCCAATCTTTCACATTGGAACTCAAATAACCGGGATAAACGCTGGAAGCATGAGCAAAACCGGACTCAACCGTTCCACCACAACTATCTATGAAAATTTCCTTTTCGTGAAAGATTTCTTCCAGATGAGTGGTTTTGAACGGGAGTTTCTTTTTTGCCTCCTGCTTTTTGGAAACAAGGTAATTTTCGACAGCTTTGCCGATAATATTACCGTTGATTAATTCCTTGGCTGTTTTGTCAGGATCAGCTCCCTGTTCTTTGATGGCATTAGTAACCTGTTTATACAGTTCAATGAACTGACCAACAGAATTAAGATTGCTTACATCTTTTTTGAATAGATTGTCAAACATATGCGTACAATTAAATATGCCAGTGGGCTCTACAAAATGTAGTTTACCGTAGCATTTCATATTCATAATTTTAATAGTTTAAAACGTTATAAATACAAAATGCCAAGGTAAACCCAAATCCTTGCTTAAAACTTTTTGATTTTTAAAAGAACAAATTTAACCCTTATATTATACACCTAAACTGCTAAAAAGTCAAGGAAAAATAACCTTTGAAAATATGGTGTTTTTGGGTATAATGGCGAGATGGAAAATGATAGTAAACAAATCAAGACGGCATTGGTATCGGTATTTTATAAAGACGGACTGGATGAGATTATCCAAATGCTTGATAAAGGTGGGGTGAAAATTATTTCCACCGGTGGAACTGCCAAATTTATAAAAGAACTCGGAGTAAATGTGACCGAAGTGGAGGAAATTACAAAATTCCCTTCTATTTTTGGTGGACGGGTAAAAACTTTGCACCCTGCAATTGCCGGAGGCATTTTGAAAATTCGTGGAAATGCTGAACATGAAGAGGAAGCCAAAAAACACAATATACCAGAAATTGATTTAGTAATTTGCGATTTATATCCGTTTGAGGAAACATTAGCAAAATATACGAATGACCTCGACTACGTCAAGGCTACGACGGGCGAGGCTGACATAATAGAAAAAATTGATATTGGTGGAATTACGCTTGTACGTGAAGCAGGGAAAAATTTCAACGATGTGGTAATAGTGCCATCCAAAAATCAATATGCATATTTGAAAGAAATACTAGAAAAAAATATTCGGAAGTCCGACTTCCGAATATTGACAACACTAGAAGAACGCAAGTATTTAGCGGGTTGTGCATTTGAAGTGACGAGTATGTATGACTTTGCCATCCGAAGTTATTTCCAAGGCAACACTTTGCGCTATGGGGAAAATTCGCACCAAGGTGCTTCATTTGTGGGCGAAATTTCAAAATCTTGGAATCAAATTCACGGAAAGGAAATGTCTTACAACAATTTTATTGATACGGAATCGGCTATCGCCCTTGTATACGACTTTTCGGATCCAGCTTTTGCAATCATCAAACACACAAATGCTTGCGGATTTGCTGTGGATGAGGATATAACAATAGCGTATAAAAAAGCGTATGATGCCGACCCTGTTTCGGCATTTGGTGGCATACTTGCATCAAATAGAGAAATTACAGAAGAAATTGCTGAAATGATTAGAGATACTAAACTTTTTGTGGAAGTTATTATTGCCCCAGATTTTAGACAACATGCTTTGGAAATACTTGAACAGAAAAAAGATATAAGAATACTAAAATGGAATAATCCGGAATTGCCGAAATCGCAAATTCGTACTTGCCTTTCCGGTATCATAATGCAAGACCGTGATGCACACATAGAAACGAAACAAGATTTAAAATATGTGACAGATAGGAAGCCGACCGAGCAAGAAGAAAAAGATTTGCTCATCGCAAACTTGGTAGCGAAACATATTAAGTCAAATGCAATTACGATTGTGAAAAATGGCCAACTCCTGGCTATGGGTTGCGGGCAGACATCGCGCATCGACGCGCTCAAACAGGCACTCGCAAAAGCGGAGAATTTCAAATTTGATGTACATGGCGCTGTGATGGCATCCGAAGCCTTCTTCCCATTTCCTGATTGTGTGGAGGTGGCAGGCAATGCCGGCATCACCGCCGTCATCCACCCCGGCGGATCCAAAAACGACCAAGCCTCTATCGACAAATGCAACGAATTAAATATGGCCATGACTACCACTGGCTATAGGCATTTTAAACATTAAAATATTAGTATAAAAATAAAAAAGCCCGGAACGTAATGTTTCCGAGCTTTTTGTTTCAGATTTTAGCAGGTTAAATTATGCAAATGGACTCATCGCATTAATAACCTTGAACTTTACAGCTCCTTTCCAATGTTGGAAATCACAACCATAATGATATTTGCCAAAAAGTCTTTTAATCGGCCAAATGACTACCAAATTGGTAAATGAACTAAACCATGCAATTGTACCGTTTTTATTTTTAATAGCAATTTGCAATATTAAACAATAAAAAATTGTGGTGAACAAATATACATTAAAATTTTGAAAAAAGTAACAAAGACGAAGCGGAATTATTGTAATAATTAAAACTAATAAAACAGCAACAATCTTTCTTACCGCCTGAACTCCATCACCGCTCATCCACCAGTAATCATGATTGTGAACAAAATAAAGAGTGATAGAAATGAAAGCAATTAGATTAAAAATGTTTACTGCCATCATTGTCCATAAAATTATTGGTGAGATAGAAAAACTAATTGTGGGTAGAAATGGCACAATAACCAACATTACCCAAAAAATTAAAACTAAAATGTGATTTTTCATAACGTATTTTTTATTTAGGCTAATTATAGCACAATATGTGCCATTTTGTCAAATAAAATT
>CAYHYF010000020.1:0-7176 GCA_964360745.1 uncultured Candidatus Saccharibacteria bacterium
CAAGGGGAAACTTGCCACAGTCGGCAAAGATTACACCGTCCGCGACGGTGATGTGATTGAATTTAAAATATAAATATATGAATTTATTAGATCAAAAATGTGTGCCGTGCGAAGGAGGGGTGGAAGCAATGACAAAGATAGACGCAGAATCTCTGCGCGATTTTCATGTGAAAGATTGGTTGATTGATAGTGAGGGTAGACATATTTCTAAAAAGTTTGAATTTAAAAATTTCAAACAAGCTTTAGAATTTGTAAATAAAGTGGGGGAGATTGCCGAGAGTGAGGGCCACCATCCAGATATTGAGCTTGGCTGGGGCAAAGTGAATATCACACTTATCACTCATGCAATCAAAGGGCTCTCTCAAAATGATTTTATTGTTGCGGCGAAAATAAATGAAATATAAATTTATGAATGATTGGAATCAGGCTGAAAATATTTTAAAGAAAGGTGGAGTGATTGTGGCTCCTACTGATACTTTGTATGGGATTTTAGCGCGGGCGGAAGATAAAAAGGCTGTGGAGAGGGTGTATAAAATAAAAGGCAGGAATACAAAAAAACCGTTTATAATTTTGATAAATTCAGAAAAAGATTTAGAAAAATTTGTGATAAAACATTCCGACATTCTCAAGAATGTCGGAATGTTTGTGGGAAAAAAGGTGAGTTTTATTTTAAATTGTGAAAGTAAAAAATTTGAATATTTGCATAGGGGAAATAAAAGTCTTGCATTCCGAATAATTAGTCCGCGTAATAGGAATTTATATAAATTGATTAAAAATGTAGGACCATTGGTTGCCCCAAGTGCCAATCCCGAGGGGTTGAAGCCGGCAAAAAGTATTTTGGAGGCAAAAAAATACTTTAACAAACAAATTGATTTATATATAAATGGTGGTAATAGAAATGCTAAACCTAGCACTATAATATCTTTACTTGGTGAAAAAATAGAAATTTTAAGAAAATAATCCTGAGCTTGTCGAAGGATTATTTTTGATTCTTTTTTAATTCAGCCAATTCTTCAGAAACCTTAGCTAAAGCAGATTCTATTTTTTGTAGCATTATGTCATCGCGAGCTTTGTCTTCTGCATCATCTTCTTCTATTTCTTCCACATCTTTTTGAATTTCATCCACGTCTTTTTCAATCCCTTCAATGTCCTCACTGATTTCTTCCACATCACGAGCCACTTCTCGAAGTCTGCGAGCTTGCCTATTTACACTCATTTGAATGAAAATCGAAAGGTAAATTGCTTCCAGAGATACAACGGTAGTCAGGACAAGCAGTATTTTATTTAATTCAACATTGAGAAAATACAACGTAAAGGCAACCATAAAAAGCGCAGTGTGAACGAGCAAAGAATTTGTAGACCCCACCCAATGTGTGGCACGGATAGAAAAACGCTCTATACTATCGACTGATTTTTTCTTTAGTCTTTGCATAAAATAATAGACTTTATTATACACTATTTTTCTGTTATAATCTAGAAATGAAAGAATATGATCATAAAAAAATAGAAAAAAAATGGCAAAAAAAATGGGAGGAAGATGGTATATATAAAACTAAAAATGATAATACCGTACCAAAACAATACATTTTAGATATGTTTCCGTACCCATCCGGTGAAGGTTTGCATGTTGGTCATCCACGAGGATACATCGCGACTGATATTTATAGTCGAATGAAGCGAATGAGTGGCTTCAACGTACTTCACCCAATGGGTTGGGACGCTTTTGGATTACCAGCTGAGAATTTTGCCATAAAAAATAAAGTTCACCCACGAGTTGCGGTAGAAAAAAATGTGGCACGATTCAAAGAGCAACTTTCTATTATTGGTTTTGATCACGACTGGTCGCGCGAGGTAAATACAACTGACCCCGAATTTTATAAATGGACTCAGTGGGCATTCTTACAAATGTTTAAAAAAGGTTTGGCTTATGAATCGTACGAGCCGATAAATTGGTGCCCATCGTGCCAAACAGGCTTGGCAAATGAAGATGTCGAGGCCGATGGCACATGCGAGCGCTGTGGAACTATCGTCGAGAAAAAACCAATGCGCCAATGGGTTTTGAAAATTACTGACTACGCCGATAGATTGCTTTCTGATTTAGATAAATTACCTAAATGGCCAACAGGTGTTAAGGAGGCTCAACGAAACTGGATCGGTCGCAAAGAGGGTGTGGTTATTAGCCACAAGGTTGCAGATAGCGATATTGTACTTGATGCATTTAGCGCATACCCAGCGTGGTTGTATGCCGATACATTTTTAGTTATCGCACCTGAGCACCCAATAATTATTGATTTAATAAAGGGATCCAAAAATGAATCTGAGGTTTTAAATTTTATTAATGAACATAAAAAAACTACCAAAGATTTTACTGACAAGGAGAAGAAGGGTATTTTCACAGGAGTTTATGTAAATGATCCGATTAATGATGGAGCTAAAATGCCAGTATGGTTGGCAAATTTTGCATTAATGGATTTCGGTACAGGTATTATTCGGTGTTCTGCACATGATGAGCGTGATTATGACTTTGCTCAAAAATACGACATACCGCTTAAGGAAGTGGTAGACCGTACAGATAAAAATATGCCTACCAATGCTCACGAAAATAGTGGTCTTTTAAAAGATTCCGGAATTTTTTCAGGCAAAATAATTGATGGAAATTTGATTCAAGAAATGGTCAATTATTTTTGCGAGCAAGGTTATGGCAAAAAGCAAATTTCATACAAAATTAAAGACTGGGTTTTTTCACGTCAGCGATATTGGGGTGAGCCAATACCGATAATTCATTGTACTGATTGTGGCGCTGTGGCTGTACCCGAAAGTAATTTGCCACTAATGTTGCCTGAAGTTTCGTCGTACGAGCCTACTGGTACAGGCGAAAGCCCTTTGGCTAATATAAATGATTGGGTCAATACTACTTGTCCGGATTGTGGCAAGCCTGCCAAACGCGAAACAAACACAATGCCTCAGTGGGCGGGCTCATCATGGTACTATTTGCGCTATATTGATCAGGATAATCAAAATTCTCTTGTAGATAAAGATAATGAAAAACATTGGATGCCTGTTGATGTATACGTTGGTGGCGATCATGCCACAAGGCATTTAATTTATGCACGTTTTTGGCATAAGTTTTTCTACGACATCGGTGTAGTTTCGACAGAGGAGCCATTTCCTCGGCTGGAATTTCTTGGCTTTATTTTAGCCGAAGATGGGCGCAAGATGTCAAAGCGATGGAAGAATGTTGTTAACCCTGATGATGTCATAAATATTTTTGGTGCCGATGCATTCAGATTGTACGAAATGTTCATTGGCCCATTTGAAGCCACAGCCTGCTGGAATAATGATGGTATGGTTGGTACAAGTCGTTTCATCGAGCGTGTTTGGAGATTTGTAATTAAAAATTTAAATAATCAAAATAGTAGCGACACGCGGGTTCAAAATATTGTTCACAAAACAATCAAAAAAGTTACCGAAGATATTGAGGATTTCAGATTTAATACTGTAGTTTCAGCCTTGATGATTTGTTCTAATGAATTCGAAAAAGCTGAAAATGTTTCAATTAATGATTTAAAAATATTCGTACAATTGTTGGCACCTTTTGCGCCACATATTGCCGAAGAGTTGTGGATGAAAATGGGGGAAACAAATTCTATTCATGTATCAAAATGGCCGAAGTACGATATGAATAAAATTGTAGAAGAAAGTGTGACTATGGCAGTACAGATAAATGGCAAGGTTCGGGATGAAATTGTAGTTGGCATAAATGAAGAAAATTCTGAAATAGAAAAGAAAGCTATGAATGCTCCAAAAGTCTTGCAATGGATAAAAGGCAAAGAAATAAAGAAGATAATCGTTGTACCCAAAAGGCTTGTGAATATCGTTGTCTAGCATTATGTATAGATATTGGTTATAATAAGGTTATTACTTTATAAAATAAATCTTAAAAATGGAATCAAAAAAATTAGCATTGTTTAATAAATTATCTTTTATCTTTTTAGTAGGTACATTTTTTTTGTCTATTTTTTTCTTTATTCCGTATTTATCTGTATCGCTTGAGGCAACAAAAGGATTCCTACTATCTATTGGCATAACTTTATCGATGTTCTTTTGGCTCATCGCGCGCATGATAGATGGCAAGTTTACTATTCCACGAGAGCCGATTTTACTTTTTGCTTTTTTAATACCTGTCATTTTTTTGATATCATCTTTTACATCATTTTCTTCCTATCTATCCATGTTTGGCAATGGATTTGAAGTTGGTACATTTGGATCAATGCTCGTATTGTTTTTAGTTTTATTTTTATCATCAGTATATTTTCAAAAGGAAAGTAGATTCAAGTATTTTTTTAAAGCATTATTTTGGGGAGCATCGGTCCTTGCGCTTGTTGGCCTTTTCTCTTTATTTTCCAATTTGAACACTCTATTACCTGGTGTGTTTAGTAGTATTTCATCTGGAAATCTATTTGGGAATTGGAATGATTTTGCTTTATTTTTCGGTGGAATCATTGTTCTTTCTTTGATTACATTTGAGCTTCGACCAATGAAGCTTTTGCCACATATCTGGCTGACCCTTTTAGTATTTGCAGGTTTGTTTTTCCTCATGCTTGTAAATAGTCGTTTTGTATGGGTTTTGACTGGTATTTTCTCTTTAATTGTATTTGTGTATACAATATCTTTCAATCATTTCCAAAATGAAAATTTACCTATTGTAGATACTAATGACGATAATGACATCTCCAAAGAAAAATCTTTTCCAGTTTTGTCATTAATTGTCATACTCGTGTGTTTGATTTTTATTATCGGTGGTAGCTCCGTCGGAAATATAATTCCTAATTATTTTAATGTATCAAATGTAAATGTATACCCTTCAGTTTCCGGTACTTTTAGTATTGCCAAACAAGCTCTGTGGAATAGTCCTATCTTAGGAACTGGTCCAAATACTTTTTCTATTGATTGGTCAATGTGGAAGCCGGTACAAGTATTGCAATCTTTGTTTTGGAATACTGATTTTAAGTTTGGTTTTGGTACTATTCCAACACTTATGATAACTACGGGTATCCTTGGTATTTTGGCATGGTTGCTATTTTTGTCTGTATTTTTGATTCGTGGTTTTCAGTCCATGCGAGTTGCTTTAAAGAATGCTTTTTCAAACTATATTATTGTTAGTTCTTTGATGTTAGCTTTGTATTTTTGGATTGCATTATTTTTGTCTGTTGCTGGATATGTTCCTATGATGCTTGCATTTGCATCTACTGGATTATTTATTGGTGTTTTGGTGTACAAAAAAGTTATGCCAATTTATGATCGATCATTCCTCCGTGATCCGAGAGCTAGCTTCTTCTCTATTTTTACTCTTGTTGTATTGATGATTGCATCAATTTCGGCAACATATATATATTGTCAAAAATTTATTTCACTCGTATATTTTTCACGCGCAACTTTGGTTGAAAATACTTTGAATTCATATGCAAATGCAGAAAATAAAGTTACAAAAGCAATATCTTTAGATAAAAATGATCTATACTATCGTGGCCTTTCTCAAATATACATAGCTCAAATACAATCTTTGGCTTCAAATACTTCAATTTCACAAGATATTTTGAAATCAAGTATGCAAAATTTGGTAACACAGGCCGAAAATGCAGCAAATAATGCTATACAACAAAACAATACATATTATTTAAATTGGACAAATTTAGGTGATGTATATACTGCCTTTGTTGGTATGGGTATTGCCGGAAGTTATGAAAATGCTGTTGAAGTTTATACAAAAGCATTAATATACTCACCAAAAAATCCAAAAATAATACTTTCTTTAGCACAACTTGAGATCGCTCATAAAGACAATACTAGAGCTAGATATTTTGCAAATGAAGCCCTTGCTGTAAAACCAAATTATGCTGATGCATTATTTGTCTTGGCTCAGATTGATATTAGTGAAGGCAATATGTCTAGTGCTATTGAGCTAGCCCAAAAAGCTGCTTCTGTGGCACCTAATGATGCTACTGTGTTTTTTAGACTTGGATTATTAAGATATAATGCAAATAATTATACTGATGCAATCGGTGCTTTTGAAACCGCCATCATCTTAAATCCGGCTTATTGGAATGCTCGATATTTCTTGGGATTATCATATCAAAAAATGGAAAGAAAAGATGATGCAAAAATACAATTTAATATTTTGAAACAATATTTACCAGAAAATCAAGATGTTCAAAATGCTCTCGATAATATGGATAATAGTATAAAAATAGAAACAGATACAACTCTTGATACCCAAAAACCTCCACTACCTAATAAGAATTAATGAAAAGGTATGGTAAAAAAAATCTTCACTTTTTTAAATAAAGAGTTTAACGGTATAAATGAGGCTGCATTATTACTCGGTTCCCTTACACTTTTTTCACAAATCTTGGGTCTTGTTCGCGATAGATTGCTCGCAAATTATGTGGGAGCAGGAGCAGAGCTCGATGTATATTATGCTGCATTTAGGATACCTGATTTTCTATATATCTCGATAGCATCACTTATATCTGTGACAGTACTCTTGCCATTTTTGATTGAGAAAATGGGTAAAGACAACGATAAAATAAAAGGCAAAAAATTTATGAATGAAATATTTACAGCCTTTATTTTATTTATGGTTTTTGTGAGTGTAATCGTTTATATTTTTATGCCATATCTTGCTCATCTTATTGCACCTGGATTTTCAATTGAAAATACTGATTCTCTGATTAAAATAAGTAGAATAATGCTCCTGTCTCCAATCTTTATAGGCATATCCAATATGTTTGGAATCATTACTCAAGCATATAAAAGATTTTTTATTTTTTCTCTTTCATCTGTATTTTATAACTTAGGAATTATTTTGGGTGTAATTTTTCTATATCCTATATTTGGTATTTCTGGTCTTGCATATGGAGTGATCATTGGGGCGATATTACATTTAGCTATTCAAATACCTACGATTATAAAAATTGGATTTTGGCCTACTCTCTCTTTAAATTTTAATGTAAAAGAAATTGTAAAAGTGGCAAAGACATCTCTTCCTAGGACTTTAGCTTTAGCTTCAAGCAATATTTCTTTTATTGCTATTATCGCTATCGCCTCGACGGTGGGTGCTGGAGCAATATCGCTATTTACTTTTTCATACAATCTTCAGTCAGTCCCAGTAGGTAT
>CAYHYF010000020.1:7276-12172 GCA_964360745.1 uncultured Candidatus Saccharibacteria bacterium
TTGTCGCTTGCGACACAAAGTCTCGTATTTTTATTTGTACGAGGGTATTATGCAGCAGGTAATACAAAAAAACCTTTAATTGCAAATATCTCTTCGGCAATCATTGTGATCATACTTTCTTTTGTATTTATGAATTTATTTAAAAATAATAAAGAGGTATTAAACTATATTGAAAAAATCTTAAGAGTCGAAGGCGTGCCAGGCACATTGATGCTGGCACTACCGTTAGCATATATTTCAGGCTCTTTTTTAAATTTGTTTTTTCTTTGGAAATTATTCAGAAAAGATTTTCTCCAAGGTGTATCTTCAGGATTAAAGAAAATATTTTTCCAAAGTCTTGCAAGCTCATCTGTGATAGGTGGCGTGACATATCTTTTACTTGCCATATTTGATGATGTATTTAAAGTTGATACATTTTGGGGGATTCTAGCACAAGGATTTTTTGCAGGTGTATTTGGTATATTGTGTGGTGTATTTGTGTTATATCTGATGAAAAACAAAGAACTTGCTGGTCTATCACTTCCTATACGTCATAAATTTTGGAAAAGTAAAATTGTAGCACCAGAGCAGAAAGAATTATAGGAACCTCACCCAAAACCTTTTATTTTTAAGCTTTTTCTGATATCATAAAAAAATGTCTTTATTTAAAGCTATATTTAAATATATTTGGCCCCAAATGCGGAATTATAAATTCGCTTTTTCTTTAATCTTACTTTTTTTTACAGCACGTGTTTTTTTAGATGCCATTTTAAAACCACTTTATTTTAAAAAAATTATTGATACTATTTCAAATATTGATAAAAGTAATATTTTTCTTTCTCACGATTTATATAAACTTGTACTTATTATTATTATAATAAGTACAGGAGTTTTGATTGTAGCTCGAGTAGCAAAGTTTTTCTTATATGCATTTCAAATTAATGTCATACGCGATTTACGTAATTTTTATTTTAAAAAAATCACTAGTCATTCACAATCATTTTTTGCTAATACTTTTTCAGGGTCTCTTGTGACAAAAGGACGACGTTTTGTTGGTGGTTTTGAAGCAATGTCTGATATTTTTATTTATGAATTTTGGGGTACATTTATCACTCTGATAGGAGTCTTTGTGGTGATTATTAATCAATCAGCAATGTTGGCTTGGATTTTCTTTATATGGATATTTATATATTTAGGTATTATTATATTTTTTGTTAATAAAAAAATTAAATATGATTTACTGGAAGCTACTGCTGATTCAAAAATAGGTGGTCGTATGGCTGATGTTTTTGGAAACATTTTAGCAATTAAAATATTTTCTGCACGTAGTCAAGAGATGGATTCTTTTCGTGAAATTACAAAAGATGCATCATCTAAAAGTACTACATCTTGGAATTATTTTTTAAAAATAGAAATTATTCAGTCTGTACTTGTGGTGATTGTGCAAAGTGTAGTTTTATATTTAATGATTGATTTATGGTTAGAAAATAAGATTTCTACTGGAACTGTAGTTTTGATTCAAGCTTATATGATATTTATATTTGATAGATTATGGAATTTAAGTAATGCTCTAACTCGTTTTATGAAACATGCCGCTGATATGAAAGAATCCATAGATCTTTTTGAAACAATTACAGATATTTTAGATAAAGAAAAGCCTGAGGTTTTAAATATGAAAAAAGGACATTTGGTTTTTAATAATGTTGATTTTGTTTATAAAAATGGACAAGATGTGTTTGAGAATTTCAATCTTGATATAAAGCCAGGCGAACGTATCGGTATCGTGGGGCATTCGGGAGCTGGCAAATCTACAATTACAAACTTGATTTTGCGTTTTATGGACGTGACCGATGGCTCTATCACTATCGACGGGCAAGATATTCGTAATGTGACCCAAGATGATTTGCGCTCGGCTATTTCGTATGTACCCCAAGAATCAATTCTTTTTCATAGGACAATTCGAGAAAATATTATTTATGGCAAACCAGATGCGACAGATGAAGAAATGATAGAAGTCGCAAAGAAAGCTTATGCGCATGAATTTATAGAAAAACTTCCTTATGGATATGATACGTTTGTGGGTGAGCGTGGTGTAAAACTTTCTGGTGGAGAGCGTCAGCGTGTGGCCATAGCTCGAGCGATGATTAAAGATGCACCGATATTAATACTCGACGAAGCCACAAGTTCACTCGATAGTATTTCTGAGCAGTATATCCAAGAGGCACTCAACGAGCTCATGAAAGGCAAGGCGACAATAGTGATTGCACACCGCCTTTCCACAATTCAAAAAATGGATAGAATTATAGTTCTTGAAAATGGAGAAATTGTCGAACAAGGTACCCACAAAGAACTTATTGCTTCCGATGGCACTTACGCCGACCTTTGGAATCATCAAGTCGGTGGGTTTATTGAATAATTTTTTTCTTTTAATTTAAGGGTTTTTCTGATAGGATAGGGGAATAATGGAAATATCAAAGATAAGAAATTTCAGTATTATTGCGCATATTGATCATGGGAAATCTACCTTGGCGGATAGGATGCTTGAGGTGACGGGTACTATTGAAAAAAGAAAAATGAAAGATCAAGTGCTTGACTCGATGGAATTGGAAAGGGAAAGGGGAATTACGATTAAAATGCAGCCTGTCAGAATGGTTTACCATTCTGACAGCCCTGAGCTTGTCGAAGGGCATGATTACATTCTTAACCTTATAGACACTCCGGGGCATATAGACTTCTCCTACGAGGTATCCCGTGCTTTAAAGGCCGTGGAAGGCTCTATATTGCTCGTAGATTCGACTCAGGGTGTGCAGGCACAAACACTCACCACATTGCAAATGGCACGCGATTCAGGGCTCGTGATTGTGCCAGTGCTTTCAAAGATAGATTCGCCTTTGGCGCGAGTTGATGAAGTGAAAATGGAAGTCGCATTATTGCTCGATATTGATCCGGATACTATTATGCTTGTTTCTGGAAAGACAGGTGAGGGTGTAAAAGATTTGTTGGATGAAATTGTAAAAAGAATTCCTGCGCCGAAAGAAGCAGAGGAAACAAATTCTGGACGAGCGCTTGTCTTTGATTTTAAATATGACAATCACCGTGGAGTCATCGTGTATGTGCGTGTGATTGACGGGAGTTTTACAAAAGGTGAATCACTATTGTTTGCAATTTCTGATGAAAAATTTATCTCGCTTGAAGTGGGGACATTTTCACCAGAAGAATTTCCACGCGATAAAATCACAGTCGGAGAAATCGGCTATATCGTCACAGGTATTAAAAAGCCGGGTATTGCATCAGTAGGAGATACTATCACTTATACCAAAAAGCCATTACCTGCATTGCCAGGGTATATGAAGCCGAGCCCTGTGGTATGGGCGAGTGTATATCCGGAAAGTGCCGATGATTTTCCGGAGCTGAAAGCAGCTTTTGGAAAATTACGACTTTCAGATTCATCATTTTCGTATGAAGAGGAAACTTCCGGCACACTGGGACGAGGATTTCGTTGTGGATTTCTTGGTATGCTTCATTTAGAAATAATCACCGAGCGATTGACTCGTGAATTTGATTTAGAGTTGGTGGTGACAATGCCATCGATTACATATAAAGTCATTTTAAAAAATGGAAAAGAAGAAATAATTTATTCACCCCATTTATTTCCAGATGATGGAAATATAGAGAAAGTTTTTGAGCCATGGGTGGATGTGAAAATAATCTTACCGACAAAATACATAATTTCCTTGATGCCATTTTTGTACGATCATGAGGCAAGTGTACTTGCGACAGAAAATTTTGGAGATAATCGATCCTCTATAAGTATAAATATGCCACTACGCGAACTTATGCGTGATTTCTTTGATGAATTAAAAAGCCTCAGTTCAGGCTATGCATCCATATCCTATGAAATAGGCGAGTATAGAGAAGCGGATGTGGTACGCCTCGACATACTCGTGGCCGATGAGCCAATGGTGGCATTTACTCGAGTAGTTTCTCGAAGGCGTGTGGAAGAAGACGCAAAAACACAAGTAGAGAAATTACAAAAAGTGATTCCTCGGCAGATGTTTGCTTTTAAAATTCAAGGCAAGGCTTTGGGGCGTATTATTTCTTCTGAATCAGTATCAGCATTTCGTAAAGATGTGACTCAGCATATGTATGGTGGAGATATTACACGAAAGATGAAATTACGGGAAAAGCAAAAGAAAGGCAAGAAGAAAATGGCTGGGCGAGGTACAGTAAATATACCCCACGATGTATACCTCTCGATGCTACGCAATAAAAGTTAGATTTTATTGAAACAAGCTAGGCATATATAGCATAATCATACTGATTGCTATGAAGAATGAAAATATAGCGAATGCCACTCTCAATTTTTTTTGGTGTTTTTGGTCAAAAATCATGTTATAATCATAGCACGATATGTCTGAATTTCAAAAACAAAATCAAAAAGGTAATATTTGGCACTCAAAGACGATGCTCTTTATAATTCTTTTTGTTGTTTTAATTTATATCTATAAGATGCTAGATATTATTGAAAAAACAAGAGAAACAGCCAAAAAAGAAAGACTGGTATCTCTACAGCTGGAGGAACTTAAAGAAAAAGAAAAGATTTTAAATGATAATATCACTCGTCTGAATACAAAAGATGGTATAGAAGAAGAAATAATTCAAAAATATCAGCTTGTAAAACCAGGAGAAAAAATGGTGGTGATCGTGGACGAAGAACAAGAGAGAGAAAGTGAGCAAACTGAACCCCAAAAATCATTTTGGCAGAGGATTTTTAGATAAAATAAATTTATGATATAATGAGTAAATAAATTATCAATTAACTTCCCATTTGGGATTTATTTTAAAAATTATGAAAAAAGTCACAATATATAGCACACCATCATGTCATTTTTGCCATATGGCAAAAGATTTCTTTAA
>CAYHYF010000021.1:0-1275 GCA_964360745.1 uncultured Candidatus Saccharibacteria bacterium
CACTGCATCGATCTCGTCGATAAATACAATAGAAGGCGATGCTTTCTTTGCCATCTTGAAAAGGTCTCGCACCCGACTTGCTCCGACTCCGACAAACATTTCCACAAATTCACTACCAGACAAATGGAAGAATGGCACACCGGCCTCCCCCGCTACTGCACGAGCCAAAAGCGTCTTGCCAGTCCCGGGTGCACCTGTAAGCAACACACCTTTTGGAATTTTTGCACCAATGTCTAGAAACTTTTTTGGGTTTCGCAAAAAGTCTACGATTTCTTCAAGCTCGATCTTTGCCTCTTTTGCACCTGCTACATCTTTGAATGTGACGCGATTATTTTTGTCATTTGGGTCAGTGATACGCGCTTTGGATTGGCCAAAGTTCAATGCTTGCATTCCAGCACCTTTTACTTGGCGAGTAAGCATCCAAATAAAAAATCCAATCAAAAGTATAGGCAAAGCAAATGGCAAAATATTCATCAGCCAATATCCAAAACCACTTTCATTCTTAATTTCAATCGGAGTTTTTGCAAGCTCCTCCGCCGTCACGCCATACCGCACCAATGTATCAGACAAAGCGCTCTCAGGCTCTTTTTTTGTCTCAGCTATCGTACTGTCGGACATAGTAATTTCAATTTTCTCACCGGAAACTAAAATAGTTTTAATCTTACCTTCTTTAATAGCAGTCGCCACATCAGCAATCGTAAAATTCTTTGTGTCTGTCTTTGGCTCAGCCAAGATACTATATAAAGCTGTGATAAACATAAATATCAAAATAGCCGTCACAATCTGACCTGCAAATTTTGGCTTTTTACCCATTTTATTGTTTATATCATTATTTGTCGGTATTTTTTTGTTTGCCATAATAGAGCATTATACACGAAATTTGAAAAATTAAAAACAAAAATACTTTGAAATTAATGTCTATTATTGCTAGTATGGATATATGGCTAGTTATGTAGAAAATAAAAAGGCAAGATTTGACTACACAATACTTGAAGAATATGAGGCTGGTATAGAACTTTTGGGATTTGAAGTCAAATCAATAAAAAATGGGAAGGCAAATTTGTCCGCATCTTTTGCTATTGTGCGTGGTGGTGAGATATATGTAATGGGCCTAAAAATAGATCCATACCAAGTGAATAATACGAAAGAAGGATATGAGCCAGATCATACACGCAAATTATTGTTGAATAAAAAAGAAATACTTGAGCTTAAGAAATATGATGAAACTAAAGGATTGACTTTAATACCTATTTCATTGTATAATAAAAATGGTAA
>CAYHYF010000021.1:1375-11844 GCA_964360745.1 uncultured Candidatus Saccharibacteria bacterium
ATGAAACTAAAGGATTGACTTTAATACCTATTTCATTGTATAATAAAAATGGTAAAATAAAGCTACGCTTGGCCGTCTGCAAAGGTAAGAAATCTTTTGATAAACGTGAAGTAATCAAAAAACGCGATACAGATCGCGAGATGAGAAGAGAGCTTAAATAATTTTCTTTGAAAATTAAATTTGGGACTGATTGGCTTCGACAATTGAAGTCATCATTCTTGTGCGTGTCGAGTACTCAGAAATCTCGTTAAACTTTTTGAAAAAGACTAAGTGCAAACAAAGTCGCTTCAGTAAAATCTCCTTATGCTTTTGCATTCGGTGGTTTTGCTCCTGCATTCGCCTAAACGGCCAAGCAGGTGTCTACTCTTTTGACATCCGATGGAAAGAGTGGGCATAATTTATCGGGTTACGGATTTTATGCCGTTTGAATAAAATCCCGACAAATAATCAAACTCGGTATTTACTTTTTTTGAATATTCTCTAGAGTAAATATTTAAACCCAATAAATATTCTACACACGTAGATGCAATTGTGATCTTTTTTTGCACGCGGGTTCGATTCCCGCCAGTTCCACATTAAAAAAATCTCGTGCAGGCGAGATTTTTTTAATGTGGAACTGAGCAAGCAAACTTCTTTGCTTGTGTGCGGGAAGCGAAAAGCTTTTCCATATTTTTGAAAATTTAATAATTTTAAAAAATGGAAAAGGTCTACTGTTCCTGTAAGGAAAGATTCCCCGCCAATAACACAAAATCTCAATATAAAAAAAAATCCAGCCTCGACATTATTTGTCGAGGCCTTCAGTGTTGTTAGTTTCGGTTTTTTGTTTTTTCTACTTTTTTTTGTGACTTTTCTTGTCTCGTCTTGGTTTACCATTCAAGTTTTTATCCTTAAGGTTCTTTTTTGAATTTGTTATCCCTTTGATTTTGAAAGGCATAGGGTCAATATCTCCCTCCTGCTTTTTAAACCTCTTGTCTTTAGACCTTTTGGGTTTTCTTCGGATGTCATTTTTTGGCATGGCTATACTATTGTTTTGATTTCATATTACTCTTTCCATAAAATAAGTCAACAATTACGTAATTAGTTACGTAATTAAAATTGATTCTATTTTACGAGTTTACTTGCGAGGCCGGTGTAGGTAAGGGGGGTGAACTTTTTGAGTTCGGTTTTTATTTTAGATGAGACTTTAAGTGTATCGATAAATTCTGCAAAATCATCCATAGTTACTACCTTGCCACGAGTGAGGGCTTTGAGGGATTCATACGGAATCGGGTAATTTTCACGGCGAAGGACAGTCTGGATTGCTTCGGCTACAACTTCCGGATGAGCGAGTAAGTCCTCCTTTATTTTATTTTCATTTATATTTATTTTACCAAGGCCTTTTAATAGCATTACATAAGCTAAATACGAATGACCAAATGCCGTGCCAAAAGAACGCTCCACAGTGGAGTCGGAAAGGTCGCGCTGAAGGCGCGACACGGGCAATTTACGAGCAAAGAACTCAAACAAAGCATTTGCAATACCTATATTGCCTTCGCTATTTTCGAAATCAATCGGATTGACTTTGTGAGGCATTGTGGATGAACCTACTTCCCCTGCCTTTGTCTTCTGGGTAATCCAACTATCGGAAATATACCTCCACATATCTTGATTGAAATCAAGCAGTATTGTATTGATTCGGCGAATAATATCGAACACTGCTACATAGCTATCGTGGCATTCGATTTGAGTAGTAATTAGATTAGGTTCTAGTGACAAGGTTCTAGGTGATAGTTTGTTTAAACCATTAATAAAATCCGTAGAAAATTTAGGCCAGTTTACATTTGGATAGCTAGCAACGTGCGCGTTCCAATTGCCGGTCGCGCCATTGAGTTTTGCCTGAATTTTACTATTTGAAAGATGAAAAATTTGATTTTCCAAACGTGCTACAAAGACAAACATTTCTTTTCCAAAAGTTGTAGGACTTGCACTCTGCCCATGTGTGCGCGCAAGCATTGGCAGATTTTTGTATTTTACACTCAAAGTTCGTAATTCTTTTACAATATTTTTTATCGCCGGTATCATTACATTCTCCAATGAATCGGAAAGGATTAAAGCGTAGGCTATATTGTTTGTATCTTCACTCGTTGTAGTAAAATGCACCCACTCTGTAACATTTTTTAAACTCGTTTTTGATAATTTTTCTTTTATAAAATACTCCACAGCTTTCACGTCGTGATTTGTAGTATTTTCAAAATCTTTAATTTTTAGATACGAAGTATCGTTCCATTTGATATATAAATCTCGAACAATTTTGACCTCATTTGCATTAAACTTTTTCAACCCCAATTTACCCAAATTTGAAAGTGCGATCAAATATTCGCACTCCATCATAACCCTATACTTCATCAATGCACTCTCCGAAAAATACGACACCAAAGCCTGCACCCTCTCCCCATATCGCCCATCCAATGGATTTATTGCATGTATCATATATAGAAAGATTATAGAGAATTTTAAACTATTTAGCAACAAAAAAACAGCTTCCGAAGTCGCTGTTTTTTTCTTAAGTTATTTTATTGAGAGATTTTTCTCAATCCTGTCCAACACTGGAACAGTGAAGTCGTGTTCAAATTTTTCGCCTGTTATCGTCTCATATATTTCTATATAACGTCTTGCAAGCTCGGCGACCATATCGGGAGGGGCTTCAGGAAGAACGGCGTCATTGTAAGGATCGCAATTGTCCTTGAACCACAAACGCAAAAACTCTTTGTCGAAATATTCGGGCTCCAATCCTTGATCTATACGCTCTTGATAAGTATTTGCCTTCCAATAGCGGGAGGAATCGGGTGTGTGCACTTCGTCGATGAGAGTTAATTTGCCATTCTCATCTAATCCAAATTCATATTTTGTATCTACAAGAATCAAACCTTTAGAAAGTGCAATTTCCTGCCCGCGTTTGAACACAGCTTTTGCCACACGCTCCAATTCATCGGTCATTTCTTTTGAAAGTATCTTTTCGCTTACAATCTCGGCAGGTGTAATTGGTCGGTCATGTTCATCGGACTTTGTCGTTGGAGTAAAAACCGGCTCGTCCAATTTTTGATTCTTTTTCAATCCATCTAATAATGTGAAGTTGCCAAAATCCCTCTGTCCACCATTATACAATGTCCAAAGAGATGTATTTGTAGAACCTGTAATATACCCACGTACAATACATTCAATCGGTATGACTGTGCATTTTTTTGCAATCAAAACAGCTGGGTCAGATACAGAAATCACATGATTTTGAATGATGTCCTCAGTTTGTTTAAACCACCAAGCACTGATAAGATTTAAAATCTCTCCTTTGCAAGGTATATGAGCAATGATACGGTCAAAAGACGTATGCCTATCAGTGGATACAAGAGTAATGGTTTTTTCGCCAATATAAATATCGCGAACTTTTCCAACCTTTCTCTCGCCCAAGCCATGTAAATCTGTCCCTTTCAATACATTTTTAACATTTTTTTCTAACGTTTGTAATTCCATAATATTTAAAGATTAGTTTTTATTAATTTAATACTTTTTAAATGATAATGTCAACCACTTGTTATATCAATACTACTTTTTTATTACCATTAATAATTTGACCAATTTCAAAAATTTTATAATCGGGATGATTTTGCAAAATGTTTTCAATTTTTTCTTTTTCTGCTGGTGGTACAACGAGGATCAAACCAATGCCCATATTGAAGGCTCGGTACATTTGATCCTGCGGAACATTGGCAATTTTCTGCATATATGGAAAGATCGGCAACATGGGCCAAGTATTTAAATTTATTTGTGCATCCAGATTTTCCGACAAGACGCGAGGGATATTTTCCAAAAAACCTCCGCCGGTAATATGCGCAATACCACGAATGTCGATACCAGAATCTAGCATTTCCAAAACTGGCATAGAATAATTCACATGTACTTTCAAAAGTGCCTCGCCAACACTCATACCAAGCTCATCTACTTGTGTATCTACTGTATGGCCAGCCCCAACAGAAATATCAGAAAAAAGTATTTTGCGTGCAAGAGAATACCCATTTGTGTGCAAACCACTTGAAGGCAAGCCAAGCAAAATATCACCTTCCTTAATTTTCTCGCCTGTAATTATTTTATCTTTTTCAACAACTCCGGTAATAGAGCCAGCAATATCATGCTCGCCAGCCATATACGTACCAGGCATCTCGGCAGTCTCGCCACCTATTAGTGCTACACCATTTTCACGACAAGCTTTCGCCATACCAGAAACCATGGCCTGCATAACATTTGGGTCCAATTTATCGTGTGCAACATAATCAAGAAATGTAAGCGACCGTGCACCCATAGCAAGCAAATCATCACAACAATGATTCACAATATCTTCCCCCACAGTATCGTATTTATTCATCATACGCGCGACAGAGAGCTTGGTTCCCACGCCGTCGATACTTTGCACCAATACAGGATTTGTATAATTTTTTATAATTTCACCCAAATCATAAAGCCCACCAAAGCTTCCTATACCCGTAAGCACCGCACTTGTATGCGTACTCGCCACATCACTCTTGATCCGCTTTACCGTCTCATTCCCCGCTTCTATATCTACCCCCGCTTGTGTGTATAAATCCATAAATAAGTTAGGTGCTAGGTTCTAGGGACTAGTTGCTAGTCAAATACTTTTTATATCCGACTTTTTTTAATTTCTCGGCTTTTTTGTAAACTTCATCTGCCATCTTTTTTTTGTATTCAACCAACTTTTTTTCTAAAATTTTATCACTCGTAGCAAGAATTTGCACAGCGAGTAATCCTGCATTTTTTGAAGCATTGATACCCACTGTCGCCACCGGTATGCCGGGAGGCATTTGCACAGTGGAAAGAAGTGAATCAAGGCCATCAAGAGTTTTTGCTTTTACTGGAATTCCTATCACTGGCAATGTGGTCAAAGATGCACACACACCAGCCAAATGTGCCGATCCACCAGCACCAGCAATAATTACTTTCACTCCTTTATTTTTTAAATTCACAATATGCTTATGCACCAAGTCTGGACTTCTGTGAGCAGAAGCCACGGTCATTTCATAAGATACTCCAAATTCCTCTAAAACTTGTGCGGATTCTAACATTACCCCTAAATCCGAATCCGAACCCATAATAATAAATACTTCTATTTTTCCTTTAATATTTTTTACCATAAATTAAATATATCATTTATAGGGCCTCCAAACAAGAAAGCCCGGCATAGCCAGGGCTTATCTCTTAAATGAGTTTATTTTTCCCGAAAATCTTCAGGATCACTTTCTTCACCTTCTATGTCGGTGTCGAAGTTGTATTTATTATTTTTTTTGCCCTTTTTAAAAGAGCCTACTCGATAATTGCGATTGTCTTTGGTGTCTTCTTTTAAGTCTGACATGGCTTTTGAATTTATTTTAACCTAATTCTACCAACCCATAAAAAGAAGTCAAATTTTTAATTTTTATCACACATTGACTTATCCCTAAAAAGTAGTAATATCAAGACAAAATAAACATTCACAAACTAAATCAGTAAAGTCGTTATGACACCAATTAAAAATGAACAGGATTTTTAGACCTTCAAAGAAGAGTTCTGGGGAGACCCAAAAAACTACAAGCCTTGGGCTTTTGCCATTGGAAGGCTATTCACAGGCAAAAACCACGAACCTATTGCGGTGCGTTGGTTAACAATGAATCTTATAACTGAAAAAACTTTGGGTATGCCGGCTGTGATTTTGTCAGTTCTTGAAAGATTTCTCACCCTAGGTAGTGAAGTGACGACATTTCATCTTAGTTTCAGTGATATCGAAACTATGTTGAATGATTATCTTCATGTATTCGGAGAAGCTGACCAGAAAAATCACCCGAATAAATTTGCCTTAGAGCAAGGTGTAAAAGTACCGGGATGTAAGTTGGTTGTGTCTTTCGTGAAAAACAAAGAATACCTACAAAATGAACCTATCGCGGACATGTACGATGCCCACATGAGACTTGGGTTAGTGTCACACAGACACTGTCTTCCAAGCGAATTACGAATCACGGCAAAAGAGCTGATGCCGAAATTAAAAAATTTGGCATGGTTTTCTGGTGGGGTCATGGAGATAGATGAATGGAACTCAGACCCTTTTAGAAACCAATCTCTACTCGCGGAAGACAAAATTCCTCCCTATGTTTGGGCAATGCCACTGAACGAAAAGGTGCGTATAGCAAATCCATACATGATAAGATTTGGAGCTTACATTGGTGATGATACTATAATCATGCATTATGGTTTCATCAATTTTGATGCAGGCATCAAAAAAGGAATGGTGGAAGGAAGAATTCCTGGAGGTGTATTGGTGGGGCAAAGCACTGATATCGGTGCAGGTTCAGGTTCTCTCGGCAGAATGTCGGGGGGAAACAAAAGACTCATATCAATTGGTGACAATTGTCTTATCGAAGCCAATACTGAAGTTGGAATTCCGTTGGGCAATAATTGTCGTGTTCAGATGGGTACATGTTTCCATGGTAATATGCCAGTAACAGAAATTGACCAAAAAGGAAATTCTATAGGAGAAGTGAAAGCGGAAAAATTTGCCGGAATGGACAACTTAACGTTCCGAACAAATTCAATAACCGGAGCAATTGAAGTTCTTCATAAACCAAATGAAATTGGCTTGAACGAAGTTCTTCATCAAAATGTAACAACATAATAACCCCAAGATTAACAGGATCCGCAACTTGCAAAAGTTGCGGATTTTCTTTTTACCAACCTAATGCGATAGCTCTACATTGGTAAACTAGATTTTTTTGTATTTAAAAAGTTTTTCCAATATCACGTCTGTATTGCATTCCTTTAAAAGAAATTTTTTCAATGGTGGAATAAGCTTTTTGGAGGGCCTCGTCGAGGGTTGCGCCTGTGGCGCTGACTCCGAGGACTCGCCCGCCGTTTGTGACAAGATTACCTTCGCTGTTTAATTTTGTCCCAGCGTGGAAAATTACGATGTCAGAATTATTCCCCTCTTGAGGGGTGGCTCGTAGAGACGGGGTGGACTGCATTTCAGATTTATCCACCTCCCCCTTCGGGTACACCTGCCGAGGAGAATTTAAAACGCCCTCAATCACCTTTCCTTTTTCGTATTCGCCTGGGTAGCCACCAGATGCAAGTACTATATTGCATGCATATCCTTCTTTCCATTTTATTTCCAATTCTGAAAGTTTTTTATCCAAACATGCTTCAAAAATTTCCAATAAATCTGTATCTAAAAGTCGCATATATGTTTGTGTCTCCGGATCTCCAAAACGAGAATTAAATTCTATAATCTTTGGCCCATCTTTCGTTAAAATTAATCCAGGATACAATAATCCTTCAAATGGATTTCCTTCATGTTCCATATTTACCAATGTCGGCAAAACTATTTTATTTTTAATTTCTGCGATCATTGCCTCATCGACAAATGACACCGGAGCAATAGTGCCCATACCGCCAGTATTTGGCCCTGTATTACCTTCGCCAATTCTTTTATGATCGGCCGATATGGGCAATAATTTGCAAGACACACCATCTGAAAATGCGTGCACAGAAATTTCTGGCCCTGTCAGGAATTCTTCTATCACAATTTCATTACCCCCATCACCATGTATCTTTTTTACTAAAATATCTTCCACAGCTTTTTTGGCTTCATTGATAGTATTGCAAATGACTACACCTTTACCCAATGCCAAACCAGAAGCTTTTACAACTACTGGCATTGTATGACTTTCCACATACACAATCGCATCATCGTACTCTTCGTCTGTGAAAATTTCAAACTTTGCTGTCGGCAAATTGTGCCTCTTCATAAAATCTTTTGCATAAGCTTTGGACCATTCGAGCTTACTTGCTTCTTTTGTCGGGCCCCAAATACGCAAATTGTTCTCGCGGAAAATATTTACAATACCCAACGCCAAAGGATCATCGGGTAAGGCAAGCGTCATGTAAATATTTTCACTTTTTGTAAATTCTAAAAGTGCCTGTATGTCGGTGGCTTTTATATCTACATTGTTACCAATGATAGATGTGCCGGCATTGCCGGGGGCAAAATAGAGCTCGGGTGTACGTGGCGATTGCGCCAACTTCCACCCTATCGCATACTCCCTTCCCCCGCTTCCAATTATTAAAATTTTCTGATTTTGCATAATTATTTTTCTGATTTTGTAAGTTTTGATAATACTTCTACATAAAGCTCATTTTCTTTCTTCTTCAATCTATTATACAAAGATTCCACAGTATCACCACTTTCTACTTTTTCAAAAGTTCTACCTAGCACTTTCCCGAAGTCAAAATTTAATGTCAAAAAATGTATAGACGAACCAGCAAAAGTACTTGTGTTTTCTAAAAAATTATTTATAGCTTTATCGGTAAGCATACCTTTGTTCCACAAAGCTTCGCTACCATCTGGGTTTTCGACTTTTCCAAAAGTTGTATCTGGTATAAGTCCTGGGTGTAAATTTAAAATTTTGTTTGGATATGCTAAAATCACTTCATCCAAAATTATTTGTTTCCAACCAGCCAAGCATATAAAGTCAGGATTTAATTTTTGTAAAAGTCTGAGCAAATCTTCTTTTTGAGAACAAATTTCAATGGGTATATTGTGTATTTTTGCATGCCCTAAACCCAAAGCGTCTTCCCTGTCTGAAATTACAGCACAAATATCGGAATTTATTCTACGAGTTTTTACGGCATCTATTATGGCTTTTAAATTTGTGCCTGTACCTGTATTTGAAATAAGAACGACAATTTTCATAACTATTCTTTTGGAACTTCATAACTCACTTCACTTTTTCTCTCTTTTATATCTATCGGATACTCACCATTAAAAAATGACAATGAAAGATTTTCTTTAGGAATTCCTATCGCTTCCACAAGACCATCAATCGAAAGATAATGCAGAGATGTGGCACCTAAAAACTCACGAATTTCTTCTATTGATTTTGTGGCGGCAATTAAATTTTCTTGTTTTGGAGTATCAATACCGTAAAAATCTGGAAATTTTACAGGAGGAGATGACACAAGAAAATGTACTTCTTTTGCGCCTGCTTTAAAAAGATTTTGTACCAAGCGCTTGCTCGTAGTACCACGGACAATCGAATCATCGATAAGAGCAATTTTTTTACCTGCAATCACTTCTGGCATTGGCACAAGTTTTAATGCTACAGAATTTTCACGTGATTTTTGTGTGGGTTCTATAAAAGTGCGATGCACATAACGATTTTTTACCAATGCTATCTCGAGTGGAATACCCGTCGCTTTTGAATATCCTATAGCTACCGGAAAAGCTGTATCAGGTACTGGCACTATCATATCCACATCTGGCACAAATTCACGTGCAAGAATAGTCCCCATTTTTTTTCGTACCTCATATACAGATTTTCCTTCAAGCACACTGTCAGGCCTTGCAAAATACACAAATTCAAAAGTATCATAATGTGGTGTGGCAATAGCCAGTTTTACACTTTCCACTCCATCTTCATTTATCACCACCATTTCTCCAGGATCCACATAACGCACAAATTCAGCACCCAAAGTTTTTAATGCGCAAGTCTCAGAGACGACAATGTGTCCATCATTTATTTTCCCAAGTGAAAGTGGTCGCATCCCATGAGAATCACGAATTGCCACAAGTGTATCTTTCATCATCGCGACGATGGCAAAAGCACCAGTCAAAAGTGGATAAACTTTTTTTACAGCTTCTGATAAAGTCTCCCCTTTTTCTAAATAAAACCCGACAGCATCAGCAACAAGCTCTGAATCTGTGCGATCATTTTTAAAAACATTATTTTGTTTTAAAAATTCTTCCAAAGCTTTCACACTAGGCAAATTACCATTATGCGCAAGCGAAAATGACATAGTATCATTGAAAGAAAATAAATGATCTGAAGTATCTTCTTTTGTCATTCCGTATCCCACAGGTTGAGCATGGTCAAGCACCGATGCGCCAGAAGTAGAGTATCGATTATGCCCAATCCCAATATATCCTTTTAATTTTTCTATTGTCTCTTCAGTATAAGCGTGCGACACGAGGCCTGCCCCTTTGTGCAACCTCATAATTTCTCCATCTGACACACACATACCCGATGCTTCTTGCCCTCTGTGCTGAAGTGCAAAGAGGCCAAAAAAAGTAAGTCTAGCTATTTCCAGACCTTTACCATATATTCCAACTATTCCACATTTTTCTTTTAAATTTTCCATAACATTTATTTAATGAAATAACTGACCGCATTTTTGAATAATTGCAAACCAAAACCATGATCAGGTAATTTTGTATGATTTCTTTTTGCCAATTCTTTTTTCAATTGAAAATCGGGTTGGTGATGAAAAAACATTGCGCGCTCTGGATGTGGCATCATGCCCAGTATTCTACCATTTTTTGAAAGAACTCCTGCAATATCGTGCATTGCACCGTTTGGATTGTATGGCATATTTTGAAATATACACATTTCACCTTTTGT
>CAYHYF010000022.1:0-11587 GCA_964360745.1 uncultured Candidatus Saccharibacteria bacterium
AGCATCAACGGTTTTCCAAATTCATTTGCAAGTTCTATTTGTTTTATAAAATCTTCTTTTTGTCTGGCAATAGTTTCCGGAGTGCATCTATAATAATCCAATCCGCACTCCCCTATACCTACAACTTTTGGATCTTTGAGCAATTCCCTGTATGCATCTTTATCAAAAACCTCTCCCCGAGAAGTAAAAGCCTTGCCCTCCTCCCCCAATTCTTTTGTATCGTGATACGAAGCACCAGTATGTATAGGATGTAATCCAATAATGGCATACACACCCTCATCGTACTCGTGTGCCATCTCCACTGCTTTACGCGATGTATCAATCTGTGTACCCACATTTATAACCCAAGTATCATTGTCCAATGCTCGACGAATAACCTCATCCCTATCAACATCAAAGGCTTTAAAATTTGTATGTGAATGTATGTCTATATATTTCGGCATATTATTCTTTCCTTATAAACAACGGCTCGCTCGGTTTTTTGTTTTCTTTTATAAGTTGCTTGAGTTTTATATTTGTTTCCGGCATTATTGGGTTAAGCATGCGAGCTATCGTGTATAATTCCACAACCATTTCGGAAATTAGTTCTTTCCCCTTCTCAAGATCAACTTTCACAACTTTAAACGGCTCTGCAGTTTGGATTTTTTTATCCAAATCTTGAATTTTTTCCCACACAAAATCAACTGCTTGCTTGATTTCGAATTTTTCCAAATAATCAAAGAATTCTTGTGGTATGGAATTCTCGGGAATTTCTGGACACTTCTCTAGGTATTTTTCCGAAAGTGTAAGTATACGTGAAGTTAGATTCCCCAATCCATTTGCCAACCCTGAATTGTAGGCATCTTTGAATCTCTCTATTGTAAAAGGACTGTCTTCAAAATTTGAAACTTCTCGCAATAGAAAATATCGCAATGCATCCGTGCCGTACTCTTTTACAATATCGCTCGGGTCAACGACATTGCCCAAAGTTTTGCTCATTTTAAGGCCTCCATCGGCTGTGATAAATCCATTTACCACTATTTGGTGGCTATTTGGCAAATCAGCTGCCATTAGCATTGCTTGCCACATTGCACTTTGGAAACGTGTATTGTCCTTGCCACAGTATTGTGTAGACTTACCATTTATCCAATATTTTTCAAAATTGGATTGCATTTCCCCTCCTCCTTGATAAGGAGGAGGTTGGGTGGAGGTTCCCTGATTAAGAACCTCTCCCCGACCCTCTCCTTGGTAAGGAGAGGAGGGCCAGCCGAGTGTAGAAATATAACTCGTCAATGCATCAAACCATACATACATGACTTGTGTCTCATCATCCGGTACTGGTATGCCCCACGGCATTTTGGATTTGAGTCGTGATATGGAAAAATCTTGCAAACCACCCGCAACAAAATTCTTGATCTCATGAAATCGAAATTCTGGAATTACAAAAGTGGGATTGGTTTTATAAAAATCTAAAAGCTTGTCACCAAATTCGGAATATTTAAAAAAGTAATTTTCTTCTTTTATTATCTGTAATTCTTTACCTGTATGATCGGGGCATTCACCACCCTCATTTAATTCAGAATCGGTTTTTTCACTCTCGCACCCCACGCAGTATTTGGCTTCGTAAGTTTTCTTATAAATATAGCCATTAGCGTATACTCTCTTCCAAAATTCTTGCGCTGTTTTTTCGTGATTTTTATCTGTTGTACGAATAAAATGAATATCTTCACTCATACCAAACATTTTCAACTGCTCTTTAAAAGTTTCAAAATTTTTATCCACAAAATCTTGTGGCGATAAACCAGCTTCTTTAGCTTTTTCATAAATTTTTGTACCATGCTCATCAGTACCTGTATTGAAATACACATCAAAGCCTGCCAATTTTTTGTACCTTGCTATAGTGTCGGCTCGTACAAATTCAAGCGCATGCCCCATATGAAGTGGTGCATTTACGTAAGGAAGTGTAGTTGTAATATAAAAAGGTTTTTGCATACTAACTTTCACGCGCAAGAATTTTTCTCTTTTCTATATCGCCTAAAAATTCAAGGAGCAATACTGCCACAGGAATTGAAAGAATAATTCCCCAAAATCCCGCCAATTGAGCACCAGCAATCAAAGATATGATGACGATAAGTGGAGATATGCCAATTACTTTTTTGACCACAAGTGGGTATATAAGATATCCCTCAAATTGCTGAACGATGATATATAGACCCGTAGTCATCAAGGCCATAGTAAATCCACCATCAAGGTACCCAAAGATGATAGCCGGTAGAGCAGCGAGTATCATACCAAAAGGGATCAGCTCAGAAAGTGCCGTGATGACTGCCAAGACCAAGGCATACTTCACTCCGATAATAGTAAGTCCGAGATAGATAAGCACACCGATGATCACACCCACTAGCATTTGTCCTTGTGCCCAAAGACCAATCTTTCTCTCTGTCCTTCTCCAAAGATCTACCACATAGTCTTCACTTCTTTGTGGTGTGATAATCCTCAAAAAAGCTTCTATTCCTTTTTCTCTGACTGATAAGTAGAAAGATATGATTATAATCAATGCAAGATTTATGAGTCCCCCAAATGCGCCAATAGCAATAGAAAGAAAACCACCAGAAAATCCTTGCATAAGACTTTTTGAATTTTCTATTATACTCGAGAGAGATGCATTGTGAGAAATACTCGAAAACACATCTTTGGCATTATCGATCGTGGTACCTTGTAGATTATAAAATATACTATCTTGTGGTATATATTTACCAAGCTGTAAAGAAAGAGCTGAGATTTCCTCTATGAAAACTGGAATAAAGATATAAAAAATTCCAGACAAAATCAATCCACCTAAAATATATACGATAGATACTGCGAGAACTCTATTTTTTATAAATCGCCTCATTCGCACCACTGCAGACTCCACAAAAGAAGCGATCACTATAGCTGTCAAAAGTACAAGCACGAGATTGCGTAATTTTATGAGAGCAAATATAAGAACAATAAAAAGTATAATTCTTATGATTGTCCCATTTGTGATATTTAGATTCATATTTTGACTAGATGAGGTCATATATCAATAATATCACATATTCTTAAAATGTCAGCTTTTTTTGAAACTTTGTTTTTTCTTTAAAAGGCCCTATTAAACACAAGTTTAGATTTTTATTTACAAAGATTTCTCGTGCAAAATTGTTTATCTGCTTTGCTGTCACCTTACGAATTTCACGTATTTTTTCGTCTAGAGTCTTTATCTCTTTTTTAAGTAATTCTTGTCCTCCATAAAAATTGGCAACATCATCACTGGATTCAAGTGAAAGTTTCATATTCCCTATCAAGCATTCTTTTACTTTATTCAATTCTTCTTCATCCACAATTTTATTTTTTAATTTTTTACATTCATCCAATACGGCTTTTAGTACCTCTTCTATCCTCTTATTGTCCACTCCAGCAGAAATTTGAAAAAATCCATGATCAGTATATGTGTCATTGTAGGCACGCACATAATACCCTACTCCCATTTCCTCACGAAGTTTTTGAAAAAGTCGTGAGCTCATACCACCACCTAGTATTCCTGACAAGACAGAAAGTATCATATTTCTTTTATCAAATAAATCATAAGATCGCAATGCCAATACAAAATGTGTCTGATCTGTCTTTTTGAATTTTACCAATACTTCAGGTTTTTTCTGATCTTCTTTTGTTTTTATTTTTTGTCCTTTTTCTCCACGTGCAATTTTGCCAAATATTTTTTTCACTTCTTTGAGAACTTCTTCTTCCGTGATCTGTCCTGCTACCACTATCGTAGTCGCCTCTGGTAAATAGTGCTCATTTTTATATTTCACAAAATCATCTCTTTTCATCATGGTGATATTTTTTTTCTCACCAGCGATATTGCGCCCCGCAGGCTGATCACCATACAAAAGCTTCATGAGTAAATCTTGCACATGTCGTGCTGGCATATCTTCGTACATATTTATCTCTTCGATTATCACTCCTTTTTCTTTTTGCATTTCACTTTCTGGAAAAGTGGAATTTAAATACACATCCGATACAATATCAAAAATCTTTTTAAAATGCTTGGCGTCACTTTTAGCATAATATCCCGTATATTCTTGAGCAGTAAAAGCATTGTACTGACTTCCAATCGAATCGAGCTCCCGTGAGATATCGATAGCTTTCGGCCTTTTATTTGTACCTTTAAAGCACATATGCTCCAAAAAGTGCGATATACCACTGACTTTTTTATCTTCATATTTAGACCCCGCTTCCACGAGTACGAGCACTGTGACGGTCGGATTGTCTTTCATCGGCACCACCACCACCCGCAACCCATTTTCCAAAATCTTTTTTACAATTTTCATAATTTATATAAATTAATTTTTTTCTATTTTCTCAAACATTAAAATATCGTATCCTTTTTGTACCTCATCTTCTTTATTTACGCCGTATAATTAATTATTTTCTTTCATTTTATTAATATGATTATCATACTTTTTCTTTTCTACATTTGAAAGAAGAAACTTCGCTATCAAATTTTTAACAGAATTACTATCTGTTGAAAAATACGAATAATATAAAAACTGCTTTGATAAATCACTATCTATACCTCCCATTGAAGCAATTACTCGAAGTGATCCTGGGCCAAAAACTTTTTCAATATCCCGTAAATGCATCATTTCTCCAGTAAATTGACCTTTCTTAAAACGACTCCATACGTCTTCTTTTTTCTCATTTTTCTTTTGTGCAATCTTTTCCAGAATTTTATTAAGTGTCAATAATTGTGACCAGTAACCACTCCGTGAATTAAAATTAACATCTTGGATTTTTTTAAAATTTTCATTTTTTAGACTATGTATATGAGATAAAATATCTTTTGTTGTCTTTTCAACAACAGCTTCATTTAAACCGAGAAATAAATTACTATCTTCTCTGCCAGCTAGTCTATAGCCAGTGCGATATGAATCAAGTTTTTTTTCTTTTACATTAACAATATATTTTAAATGAGATGCTTTATGTGTAGATTCATGAATAAGAGTACGAAATTCTTTTTCTCGTTTTTCAACATTTTTGTTAAAAGCCTTAGATGTTAATTGATAAGTTATATTAAGTAAAAAACGCATTGGGTTATTATCTCGAATAATCTTAATTTGTCCATCCCCTGAGTTAAAAACCCCATTTTCTAATATTAATGGATTTCCAATTTTTTGAAAAATAATATGTACTTCATTAGCTTGTATAACAAAATCAGGATTTAATCCTAAATAAGAAAGCTCTTCATTTATTGCATTTTCTACTTTTTTTATTTTAATAATTTCTTCTTCGGTTTTTTCTAATTCATTATCAAACTTTAAGGAACCCTGCTTCTGCCAATTTTCAAGTGTTTGTGAAGTTTCTTCTTTATCTTTCATTTGCAATCCTTTGCCGACAAAATTATATTTTTCTTGCATATATTTTATTCCAACCTATCTTTTATATAATCTACAAGTTCGGATATGTGGATACGCTCTTGAGTGGCGGTGTCGCGGTCACGGACCGTCACAGTGTCTTTGTTTTCTTGCCCTGAGGAACTCGAAGGGTCACCGAGTGTGTCAAAATCCACCACAATACAGAATGGTGTGCCGATTTCGTCTTGCCTGCGATAGCGCTTGCCGATATTGCCATTGTCATCCCATTCTACTCTTCCAAATTCTTCTTTTAATGGCGCAAAGACCTTCACATTGGCATACTCTACGAGCTCTGGTTTATTTTTCAAAAGCGGAGACACTGCGCAAATTACTGGCGCAATATTTGGTTTAAATTTTAAAAATGGTCGTATCTCTCCATCTTTTTCTTCTTCTGTGTATGCAGAAATCAGTATTGCTAAAAATGCACGATCAAGACCAAAAGAAGGTTCGATTACATGCGGTATGATTCTATCTCCGTTTTCCTCATCCATATAATCAAGCTTATGATTTTTTAAATCAAAATCCCCTCTATATGCTAAACCAAAAAGTTCTTTCCTACCAAATGGATAATCAAATTCAAAATCAATAGTTCGTTTTGAATAATGGGCACGATCGGCCTCTTCTACTTCAAGTTCGTGGATCTTCATCATGTCGATACCCACTTTCTCCATCCACTCAAGCATTTCATCTTTAAAATACTCAAAATATTTTTGCCAATCATCTTCTTTTACAAAATATTCTATTTCCATTTGCTCAAATTCTCTTTTGCGAAAAATAAAATCTCGCGGAGCAATTTCATTCCGAAATGCTTTACCAATCTGCGCCATGCCAAAAGGAAGCTTTGGATGAAAAGCATCCACCACATTTTTAAAATTTACAAACATTCCTTGCGCAGTCTCCGGCCTAAGATATGAGGTTGTGGCCTCCTCGCCTGCACCAACTTGCGTCTTAAACATCACATTGAATTGTGTGCCATCATCTGTAGGATCAGAAAATCCTGCTACGTGTCCAGACGCTTCCCAGACTTTCGGATTTAAAATAATTGATGAATCAAGGCCATACATATCGCGCCTATTGTCCACAAATTTTTTCCACCAAAGATTTTTTATATTGTTTGAAAGTGCCACACCGTAGTGAGCAAAATCAAAGAATCCAGAAAATCCTCCATATATCTCGGACCCTTGGAAAATAAATCCCCGTCTTTTACAAAGACTTATAATTTTTTCCATATCATTCATTTCATTTTTATTTTCTTCTTGTTTCATTTTGTTTTTATTTTATCACCCTATCATCACCAATATTAAACTTCGGGTCGTTTTGAATCAAAGTAGAGACAGAACGTTGTATAGATTTAATAATTTTTTCAGTAAAAGCATCTTTTCCAGTCAAATAAATTTCTTTGATGAGTAGTGGTGTACTTCCTACTTGAGAAAATGATGGCTTGATACTCACGTTGAAAGAAATTTCTCGGCCTGCAGATCCAAAGCCGGTATTTGGTTTTACTTGGTCAATTTTCCAAACGACTTCCTTGCTAACTTCATCGAAATACACATTTTCTCCACTTGTATTTAACCCAACCCATTTTATATATATCGGCAATCCAGCTCGGGCTTCCGCATTTACTATTGTATTTACAGAGTTAGATAATGTCCATACTACCTTATACACCGTCTCAGTTTCAGATTTTGGTGGCTTTGCTCCTGATACATAAAATGCACTGCCAGCTATTTGAAAATCTGACAAGATTTTCACAACTCTTTTTTCAAAACTATTTATTTCTGAATATCCAATACCAGAAGATGGCTCTCTTCCACGAATACTCACTTCGATCAATATTTGAGGATCACGGATATACCCATTTGCACCGACTACAGAAAGTGGCTTAAAATCAAAGGACACGGTACCCCCTCCTCCTGGTTGAACAGAATTTAAAATATCATCGGTGTTTCTATCCCAAATTATAGTATTGTCTGCTGAATTATAAAATCCATCAGATGTCACATTTGTTTTATCAAATACATTTCCAGAAAGCTTTGCGATAATCTGTACATCATCTACTTTGGTAGATAAATTATTTGACCATACAATATTTGCTTTCACTTCTTTATTGTTTTCTACTGTATAAAATTCCCCCTCTTCTCCGTTTATCACAATACGAGTCTCTAAAAATGGCCTTTTAATAGATACGGTGTGCAATAAAGAATTGTAAATCACGTCGACAGTGGTCTGATTATTTGATTTTATTGTACCCACATATACGCGAAATACTTGCTCGTCGTTGTCTTGCCCGACTAGGCGCCCAGAAATATTTACAACCATAGGCTCTGTCTGAGAAAGTTTTTCCAAGCTCCATATAGAATTGCCGAGTGTAGGCTTCACATCTGCATCTTCATATTTAAAACCAGTAGGATACTCTACTTTCAAAACCGCTTGATCTGAGGGCAGGCTAGTGTTTAGACTTGTCACAATTTTAAAATTTATCTGTTGATTTGAGCTAGTTTGATCTGGACCAAATAAAGACAACGTCACAGGAGAAGAATTGATTGTCACTTGATAAATCTTTTCTTTTGTAAAAATAGCATTGGAGCCCTCTGGGTGATATTCTATCTTGGCTTTTACTTCGCGCGTGACGTTTTGGTCACCATATAGAGTAATATTTATATTTTTCTCTATTCTCTGCCCAGGTTTTATCGTACCTATTGCTTCTCTTGGTAGTCGCAATATATCACTCGGATCTGCTGTCGCACCTTTTGGATATTCTACAAGTAAGTTTGCAAATTCTAAGCTTGCATTATTGTGATTTATGATTTCAATTTGAAGTGGCAATACTTCTCCCCCTTGTGTAAATGCATTACCAATCACATTGATCTCGATATTTTCGCTCGACACAGTACTGCCACCTTGGTAAAATTTATACCCAGCAAAAATCAAAGCGCCAAGAAAAAACAATATGGCTAGCATAAAAAAAGATTTGAAGATTGATGAATTTTTGGTCTTTTTAGAAATCATTTCTATCTGTTGCCATTCTTTTGGAGTATTGTGTATTTCTTGATGCAGAATTCCTTCTCTGTGGTGATCTATCGTATGGTCATCGCGATCATATAAATGACGCTTTACATCCTCTATTTTGTGCATTGGATTTTTTTGATCCGACATATGCTTATTATAACATTAAATACCTTTCTATAAAAATCAGTAACCTATTGTTTTTAAAGTATCTTAAAGCTGACTTTCTCTTAGAGCTTTGTTTATATGTGCCACGATAGATGTGCGTTCCTTTAAAAAAGAATCAATTTTTGTGTGATTAAATTCTTCACCTAAATACTTGGCTATATTTTCTGACTCGCCCACATATCCAAGCTCATAAACTATACGAAATACCAAATACAATTCCATTGCCTCACGAGATTTCTCATCAAGGTCTTCGTTGTCCAATAAATAAAAAGTCTGAATCAAAGAATCAAATATTTTTTCATTGGCTTCTTCGCCCGCGCAAAGACGCTCGAGCAATTTTGATATTTGAAAAATCAAAGATAAAGATTTTTTATCTCTTCGAAGATATGGAAAGGAGTTTACTGGTGTACTTGACGTCACACGCCAAAATTCCTTGCCTCTCACAAGATCCACTTTTGCATAAGAAAAATCCTGGAGGGCAAAACGTGACTTTGATTTTGCAAGTCGTATACCTTGCGCACTGGCTCGCAAAAGCCCAAGCTCACGCGTATAAATAGTAATGACCTTATTTGCTTCACCCCTATTTTTCGTACCCAGCACAAATCCCTCTGTATGATAAATATGATGATGCATTTTTATTTTTCAATTAAAATTTTAAATAGATATTTGTCGATTTTTATTTCTTCGCCATCATTTTCTTTAAAATTCAAATCTTTAGCACCGACAATTTTTTTGAATTCTGTTTCAAATTCTTTTATTAGTTCTTGTCCTTTTGTATCAGTAGAGATACCTAATGTGACCACATCGCTTGGCATCAAGCCATCCCTCTTTCTCATATCCTGCACAGCTCGCAGAAGCTCACGGTAATCCCCTTCTCTTTTCAACTCTGGAGTAATGATCAAATCAAGTTCAACTTCATTTTCAATAGAATTATCTTCTGTTATATTTTTTACGTTTAATTCATCTTTCAAAATTTCTATATACTCATCTTGCAACTTTTCACCTGCCTTGCCGGCAGGCAGGCTTTTAACTTTTAACTCATTTAAAGGTTGCCGAACTTTTATATTTATTTTCTGCCTAGCTTCCAACCCTAAACTTACAATATCTCTAACTTTTTGCATTTCCTCTATCACACTTTTTTGTTCTTCAGAAAGGCTTGCCTCGCCAGAGCTTTTAGCGAAGGCGGGCCATTCTGCCAAATGCACACTCTCTGCTTCATCATTCAATTTTAATTTTTGCCAAATGTCTTCGGCAATAAACGGTGTAAACGGGGCCAAAAGCTTAACTGTCATTTTAAGCACATAATACAAAGTTTTTTTAGCATCTTGATCTCCATCTTTCAATCTATCGCGAGAGCGACGCAAATACCAAGTAGACAAATCTTCTATAAACAATTCAAAAGGTCGTGTGGCTTGTGCCATATCATAAATTTCCATATTTTTTGTGACTTCATCTACGAGTTGGTTGAGTCGAGCTACAATCCATTGATCCAAAACATTCGAGGGTGCTGTGTGCTGTGTGCTGTGTGCTTCAAGATTTTTATCCCTATACAATTCATAAAATGCAACCACATTGTCCAACCTACCTATTATCTTGCTTGCCACTTCTTGAACTATTTTTTCAGAAAAATTCACATCTTCACCTTTCATTAAACTTGAAGACATTAGGTAAAATCTTAATGCGTCCACACCGTATTTATCAAAAAGTATCCATGGATCTGGGAAATTATTTTTAGATTTACTCATTTTGCTACCATCGAGGGCTAGCACAGTACCCGTAGTCACCACATTTTGAAATGGAGCAGAGCCAAATAAAATCGTAGAGATAGTGTGCGTGTAATAGAACCATGTGCGAGTTTGCGCAATATATTCCGCCACAAAGCCAGCTGGAAAATTCTTCTCTTTCCAATCTTGGTGTTCCAACGGCTTGCCCTGAGCGTAGTCGAAGGGATAGTGATCCTGAGCAAAAGGCATAGAACCCGACTCAAACCAACAATCTATAACCTCGGGAATTCTTTTGTATTCTGTCCCCTCTTCATCCACAAGTGTAATAGCATCAATATACGGCCTGTGTAAATCAAACTCATAATTTATATTGTGAGGAAGTGGTATAAAATCCAATTCTTTCAATTCACCAGTCGTCTGAGAAATTTTATATATTTCATAAGCGCGATCGACATCGGCTCCTTCGATTACCGCTGGCATAATTTCAATACCAATACCATGTGTGACAATTAAAATATTTTCATTTATATATTTTGAATCTGTATCATAAAGAAAATTTCCAAATCTTTTTTTGGCATCCATGTGGCTTTCTCCTCCTTCTGGAGCAACACAATAATAATTGCCTTGTTCCTCCGCCCATTTTTGCCTTTCAGCCCAAGTCTTACCTTCAAATACTCCAGGGTTAAATTCTGCAATTCTTTTATCTTCTACAATCTCAATATCACCCAATCCTAAATCCTGTGCAATTATTTTTGCAGTTTCCATTGTACGTACAAATGGTGAAGAAATAATTTTTGTTATATTTTTATTTTTTAATTTTTCTGCAACAAGATGAGTTTCTTTTATGCCATCTTCCGTAAGATGTGAACTTTTTTCATCAGAATAACTAATTATATTTTTTAAATTGTGGTCCGATTGTCCGTGTCGAACTGCAAAATATTTATTGCCACTTTTTTTGGTTTTGTTTTTTAAATCTTCAATAGAATTTACAAACATTATCTTGCCATCCTCCGATTTCCATATTGGCAATGGGCTTGCCCAAAAACGATTGCGCGATATGGTCCAATCGGGCGCATTCTCCATTATATTTTTGAACCTACCTTCTTTTAAATGCTCGGGTATCCAATTCATAACTTTTGCACTTTCCAACAAATCATTTTTTACTTTTTGAATATTTACAAACCAAGATGGCAAAGCATAGTAAAGGAGTGGCGTATCGCAACGATAACAATGCGGATACGAGTGAATTATTTTTTCTTTTGCAAAAAGTGCACC
>CAYHYF010000023.1:0-11503 GCA_964360745.1 uncultured Candidatus Saccharibacteria bacterium
TAAGCATTATTAAGTTTTTTAAAAAAATCCAATCGAGTTTGATATTGCATCATTGGAAATTTAGCTAACCCACTTGCAATTCTATATGGCTTTATAATTATATAATTAAATAAAACAACAAAAACTATAACAATAAGGACTGAATAAAAGATTTTTAAATCACCGTTTTTATTTTTATCTTTATTTTTTTTATTACTTTTACCAATAACAATAGTGTTATTTACACTTCTATCTTTAAAACAAAAATTGGCAACAAAAGCTAATAACAAAGATATAATAAACCAACCGATAATTAACTGAAAAATCATCAATCCTTGAATAAGAAATGATACCATTCCAGAAAATAATGCCATATATAATAAACCTTCTTTTCTTCTTTCTTTAATCGCACTTCGAATAAGACCGAATAAAATAATACTATATAATGATAAAAGTAATATAGAATTAATGATTCCTCCAGATTGCAGTTCATCAAAATAAATATTGTGTGCCCTATCTACCCAATATTCTGGTGCATAACCTTCTGTAAGAACAATAGGGTTAAAATATTTTGCATATACATATTTATAACTATCTGTCCCCCATCCAAGCAATGGTCTTTCTTTTAAACCCTTTATTGCAATATCCCAAAAAACAAGTCTATTTTGTCCGGCTTTTTCAATCACAAATTGACGCGCTGGATTTAATCCAATAGTAAAAAAAGCTATAGTACCTAGGCTAAACAAACCTATACAAATTCCAATAAATATTTTCCTCCATTTAATATTTGATATTTTTCTAAAAAATAAATATAAAATAAATAATCCTACAATTGCAATAAGAGAGTAGGAAGCTGTTGTTGCTAAACCAATAAAACCAAAATGTGCACCTTCAGCGTGAACTATAAATCCAGTAAGAGTGGGATCAAAAAAAGAAGTTAGTATACCTATAATTCCAATAACTTTTTGACTTTTCACTTTAGACGAAAATGCAAGAGCAAGACTCATAAAAAATACAAAAGTCATATAAATACCAGTCCAAGATGAATTGCCTATGAGAAAACCGCTCAATGCATTTATATTAAAACCCTCAAAAAAAACAACTCCAGCTTGTGCTAAAAGAGATCCTATGGTAAATAAAATTCCAGAAACAATAAAAACCGTAAATAATTTATACCAATCTTCTAATGTTTTTAAAACAGAACTCGTAATAATAGAAAAAATCAATAAACAAAGCATAAATATAACTCCTATCCCATGATCCATACTTCCCCAAAAAGATAAACTTGGTACAAAACTATTTAAACCAGAAATTAAAAGTATCAATATATAAAGTGCAAAAATCCAAAAAACAATATTTTTAGGAATATTATACTTATTTTTGTTGTAAATAATATCTATAAGCCAAAGTGTACCTATAATCAATACTACTCCTTCAAAAAAAAGAGATTTTGCAAAAATCATTGAGTAAAATGTTCCTGGAAGAATAATAAACGGAAGAAGAAAAATGGTAATAAATATTAATCTTTTTATCAATAAATTCATAGTAAGTCTATTATATAATAATTTAAACAAATCCGCACACTTATTTCATAAGTAAAACAAAAAACCACCCAAAGGGTGGTTTTTTGTTTTACCTCGCTGATTAAAGCGGGAATACATTTTAAGGCGTATTAACCAGATTTCAAAATACTAAACTATTAGCTATCCAATGTGACTTTTCCTGTCTTAAGGATATCAGTCAAAGCTGTAAAGTTCAAAGTATTAGCTGAACGAGTTGCACCAGTTGTAGTTGCGGTACCGAATAGGATTTCATCTCCTTTCATACCCACAAGGATAGCAGCTGAACCAGTCGCTTCTACAACTGTAGCTTCTATATCTACATACATTACATCACCTTCATTTAGAGTATAGTACTCATTATCAGAACCACTGCTTGTCACAGTATATGTTCCTGATGGTGTAAATGTGTATCCTGTTGCACTGATAGATGAACTTGAGTCCCCTCCATCAACAGCTATACCAAAGAATTCCTCAACTTGAGTGGTTTCATCATCACCGTTTAGATAAATAGTTCCTCCGTTTGCTACAATCTTCAATCTCATCTTAGCAGTTGCAGAAGATGGAGCACTTGAACCGTTATCGTTAGCAACGATAGATTTTGATTCAACAGTAACTGTTGGTGATTTTGAGTAGAAGTACTGGATAGTACCTGCTGCAACACCAGTCATTTCTGTCGCATCTGTCAATTGATCTCCTCCTTCTGAGTTAAGAGCAACGATACTTGCACGACGAGTAGCATCTAATTCTGCCAACAAGTAATCACCTTCATCAAATGTACTATCATCAATATCATTTACATCTGCTGTGACAGTAAATGTATATTTACCAGGCTTAAGAGTTTTATTCAACTCGTTGAAAGTAATAACCTTTGTAGTTCCTACTGCAGAACCCATAGATTCTGAGAACTCTGTGCCATCAATAGTGAAGTACACTGTTGCTGAAACAGCATCCGCGTTTGTCGCGTTTGTTGTAAACAAGAATGGAACTTCATCTACCCAAACATCAGAGTCACCTTCTATTTCCATAGTACCCTTCAAAAGAAGAACACCATTTGTATCAGAAGTGACATTTACAGTCTGAACACCAGCTTTCAATGCTGAATCAACAGTTAACTTGAGTTCAGTATCAGTTGCTGATGCTGATGTCACAAAGTTAATTGGAATTTCAGTCTGTGTGATAGTATCTGTTGATACTACACCTCCTCCATCTTGGTATCTAACGTTGATAGGATCAACACCCCAAGAATCTGAATCGATATCTGCTGAGTCAATATTTGTTGCTGCATCTACAGAAATGTAAAACTTTTCTGTTTTACCATCTTTAACGACAGCGTTAGAAACAGCTACAACTTTTGAGTAAACACCAGCACTATCTCTAGTGAAATCGTTTGCATCAGCTGTACCAATCTTTGTAGCTCCTTGCCAGATGGATACTGAATCAAAGTAATCAATTAGACGATCTGAATCTGCTGCTGCATTTCCAGTTGAACTAAATGTTAATTTGAATGATTTAAGAGCGACATCTCCATCAGATGCTTCAAGCTCGAATCCAGCAAGTTTTGCATCAGTGACGCCAGCTCCTACCTTTTCGTTGGTGTATTGTGACAATTGAGTATATGTCACAGTTCCAGCTGTTCCAGCCAATGTTGTATCAGTAGTTGTTGTTGTAGTTGTAGTAGTTGTTGTTGTAGTAGTCATTGAAATCCTCATGGCTCCAAGAGTTATTGGACCAGCTACACCATCAGCACTCTTACCATTATTTGTTTGCCATGTTTTTACAGCATTAGCTGTTATTGGACCATAAGATCCATCAGCGCCAATACCTAGAAATTGTTGCAAAGCTTTGACATACATTCCTTTACTACCAACTCTCATAGTTGTAGTACCTAGGTCGTAAGTCGTTGTCGTTGTCGTTGAACCAGATACAAGAGCTTGTACTGTCGCTGCTTGTGTACCAGTCAAATTTAAGGCTGCGATAAGAGCTGTAGCTTCTGCTTGAGTGAGAGCACTAGCTGAGCTAGTTGCAATCATTGTGAAAGCAATAACCAAAGCACCGATTTTTGCAGTCTTTGTTTTTAAGAATTTTAACATAATAAATTATTTTTATACGCGGTTAATTTTTAGTTTCGACAAACCAACTGTGCGTATTTATTTTTGCCACACATCCATTTGTTATTGAATATGTAGCGTTGAACCATTAATTATAAATACTTATAATAATGAAACAAAATGCTTACATTTTAAAAATTTAGCGAAACTCTATCAAAAATATCGCTTCCTTTTTAAAAATATAAATCCATTTTTAAATTAAACTTGTCTGAATTTTAATGAATTTTATTTTCAAAAAAATCAAACGTTATCTGCCTTGTCGACAGGGCCGATATCATATTTCTTTCTCTCTATCAAAAAGAAAAAAACAGATGCGACCAGTGAAATAAACGTGTGCCATAAATTATCTGGTATCGATAATTCATAGTATTTTATTTTCAATGATCGCCCTCATTGGCGCTCATTTCTGAGCTTAAACGAGGATAATATATATTAGCACAACACACCCAAAAGTGCTAGTGCCAACACATAAAGCTTATTATATACAATATGAGCATAAAAGCTATATAGTAATAATGGCCAAACTGTGGATATCTTGTTGAACAGCTTCTAGGTTTTAGCTGTTTGCTTTTAGCTAGAAAATTCAACAAATACCTACATATATATAGACGACTCTAAAACAAAAAAATTACAAAGTTCCCTCTCCTTTAATAAGGAGAGGGCTAGGGTGAGGTTCTTATACTTATACTAATTGCTTATACTATCTCCTTATACTTGTATCTACTCCACCTTTTCTCCCCTTCTTTAATTATCTGCCCTTTAATAACCAATTCATTTAGCTCTCTTTGGATTGTCTTTTCTGAACAGTCTTTTATTACTAAAAATATGTCTTTTATAGTAAGACTTTTATTGTGTCCAGAAATATCTTTTTGTCCTTTTATAAAATCTAGTATTTGCTTACGTCTTTCTTCTCTACTAACTTGCAAAACTTTGTCTTTTTTAAAATCTAAAGGACTATCTTTTTTATAAAGGACAGTATTATTAAAACTGTCTTTTATGTGTCCTTTACTGTCCCTAGCAGTATATCTGTCCATTATGTCTGATGATAATTGTGGGGCCTTGTGATAAGTCGGCAGAGAGACAAATAGAGAATTTGGATCAAGTAAAAATCTTTCTGTGCCCATCTTTGTAATCAAATCTTTTGTGCTAGTTTTAGACTGATTGTCTTCTTCAAATCTATTTACCTCGTGATTTAACAACTCAAATTCTTTTCTAAGTATATTTGAGTTCATTTCTGATATAAAACCAATAGTTTGAGAAATACCAATAAATGAAAGTATCTCCGATACCTTACTTTCTATAGATCCGATAGAAAAGTTTTTTTGAGTCTTGTATTGACCTGATAGCTTGTGGACATTGGACATAAGCTCGACTCCTAAAAGACGCAACTTATTTTTTAAAGCTTCATCCATATCGATAGAATCTGTCACCATATACAGTGCCATTATCAATTTCTCTGTCTTTTTAGAAATAAAATCAAAAAAAGACTTATTATTCAAGGAGTTTATATCGGACATGTTGTCATCATTCCTTTTAGTATTACTGTCTTTTATAATGTCGTTTTGATAATTCATTTCGTCTTTTTTAGTAAATATTTGTCTTTAATGTGTCCATTATATACTGATGTTTTATTGTGTGCAAGAAAACAATCTAGTCAAAGAGTAATCTTTTGTGGTGTAGTGTTTTGGGTTTTCCTCCCTCTCACAGATACTTTTCTACTGAAAAGTTCTGCCGAGCCCGTCTCGTGTCGTCACACTCCGACTCTAGAACTTTTCCCAAAAGCTCTAGCCTTAGTAAGGAGAGGGGGAACTCGGCCTTCCGGCAGGCTGTGGAAATCTATTCTGTGATATAATATAAAAATATATGGCGAAAAAAAAATATGAAGACGATGAAGATATGGATGAAATTCCTACAAAAAGAAAATCGAAAGGAAGTGTAAATAAAGTAGACAAACCAAAATTAAAACCAGAAACAAAGAGTAGCGTCTGGGGCATAGTCTTTTTTGTTTCAGCTTTGTTTATATTTTTATCCCTATTTAAATCAGCAGGATTATTGGGTAAATTCTTCTATGGATTATTTCATTCCCTATTTGGTGTAGGCTACTTTATTTTACCTATACTTTTGGCTTTCGTTGGATACTCTTTTATGAAAAAAGGCCGACCAGAACTCGCAAGACTAAAAGCAATCTTTGGTACGATTTGTCTACTATCAGTCCTTGCAATAATACACATCACAGCAAATGGTATTTCGGGTGCTGGTGATACAGAATACAGTGGCTACTTTGGTCAAATCATCGCATGGCCATTTCTAAAACTTTTTGGTGTCTACGCTGGAATTCTTTTACTGGGAGCAATGGTCATAATCTCACTCCTTGTCATATTTGATGAGCGACCAAATCTAACTACATTTTGGAGTAGATTAAAAATATTAATGCTTACAAAAATAAATCTCAAAAATTTATTTAATAGAAAAGAAGAAAATGAAGAAAATTCCCCTCTTGAAGAGTACCCGCAGGGGGAGGTGGATGAATTGGAGATGCAGTCCACCCCGACTTCATCTGCCCCTCAAGAGGGGAATGAAACTCAAGATGAATTCTCCCCCACCCTAAAGGCAAAAAGTTTTAAATCGAAAAATTATATTCCTCCCCCATTATCACTGCTTGAAAAAGATAAAGGTAAACCAAATGTGGGTGACATAAAAGCCAATATGAATATCATTCAACGCACTCTTCTAAATTTTGGTATTCAAGTAGAGATGGATGAAGTGACCATCGGTCCGACTGTGACGCGCTATGCATTGAAACCTGCGCAAGGAATGAAGCTTTCAAAAATTGTAGGCTTACAAAATGATCTTGCATTAGCTCTCGCTGCCCACCCTATCCGCATCGAAGCGCCTATTCCTGGCAAATCACTTGTGGGTATTGAAATACCAAATAAAATAAAATCTACAGTCGGTCTTGCTACACTACTTGCTGATGAGAAATTTGAAAAATCAGGAAAACCATTGACTGTGGCCCTTGGTAAAGGACTCTCTGGTAAAGCACATTTTGGTAATCTTGCAAAAATGCCACATATGCTGATCGCTGGTGCTACTGGCTCTGGAAAATCTGTGACCATACACTCTATCATCACATCACTTTTATATAGAAACGGACCAGAAGATATGAAAATGATAATGGTAGATCCAAAGCGTGTTGAGCTCACTCTATACAATAAAATCCCCCATCTATTGACTCCTGTAATCACAAACCCTAAAAAGACAATTCTCGCATTAAAATGGGCTGCAAAAGAAATGGATAGACGATACGATGTATTGGAAGGAGAAGCTGTGCGTGATATAGAATCTTATCATAATAAAATCGCCAATTCAAAAAAATCATCCGGTGCTTCAAATGAAACAGACAAGATGCCATACATCATAATCATTATCGATGAATTGGCAGATATAATGCAAATATATCCACGAGAACTTGAATCTGCAATCATACGCCTTGCACAAATGTCTCGAGCTGTGGGAATTCACCTTATACTTTCTACTCAACGCCCATCGGTAAATGTGATCACAGGACTCATCAAAGCCAATGTGCCTACTCGCCTTGCACTCCAAGTATCATCACAAGTAGATTCGAGAACCATACTTGATGCTGCTGGTGCAGAAAAACTTCTTGGCGCTGGAGATATGCTATTTTCTGGAAATGAAATGTCTCAACCTGAACGCTTGCAATCAGCATTTATCTCTGAAGATGAAGTTAAAAAAGTGGTACAATACCTAAGGAGAGCGTATCAAGATGAGCTTCCAGATGAAATAGAATTTTCAGGCAATATGGATTCTGGTGGAGGCAATATATTTAGTTCTGATTTGGGAGAAAATGCAGACGATGATTTATATGAAGACGCAAGAATTATTATAATTGAATCCGGCAAAGCTAGTACTTCATACTTGCAAAGAAGACTCGGTATCGGCTATGCGAGGGCTGCAAAATTGATAGATATGCTCGAAGAACGTGGTGTGGTGGGATCTGCAAATGGTTCGAAGCCTCGTGATGTACTCGAACGTGGGATACAAAATCCAGTAAGCGAAGAAAATATAAATTAAATATGAATAATCATATAAATACAAAAAGTTTATCGTTTTGGGTTTCAGTAGGTGCTTTTGCTATTTTATTTTTAGCGATAAGTGTATATGCATATAAAAATATGAAAGGAGTACTGAGTGGGGTGACGGTAGAAGCAAAGATCGAAAAAGAAAATAATTTATTTAATATAAATGGCAATGCAGAGCATGCAAACTTTATAAGTATTAACGGCAGAGAAATAAATATAGATAAAGAGGGAGATTTTACAGAAAAAATCGTTCTCCCCGACGGATACTCAGTGGTGACCATATTTGCACGAGATAAATTTGGAAAAGATACAGAAAAAATAATCCAAGCATATATATCATCAGGTGATGTAGTGGCATATGAGAAAAAATAATTATTAATTAGTAAAAAGGCCATAGGTCAAAACAATATGCAAAAAAAAGCAAAAAAAACACCAAAAGAGACAGGTCAAGGGATTGAAGATACAATAAAATCAATCCAGACAAAGTTTGGAGAAGGGGCAATAATGAGGCTCGGCGAGACACCAAAGGTAAATATTGATGCTATCCCCACTGGCTCTATAGGCCTCGATATGGCTCTCGGAGTGGGAGGATTACCACGAGGTAGAATCATAGAGATATTTGGGCCAGAATCATCCGGCAAGACCACTCTTGCCCTTCACGCAGTAGCTGAAGCTCAAAAAAAGGGCGGAGTGTGCGCTTATGTGGATGCTGAGCATGCGATGGATCCTGATTATGCAAAAAAGCTTGGTGTAAATATAAATGAACTTTTGATTTCCCAGCCCGATACTGGTGAGCAAGGTCTTGAAATCACAGAAAGCCTTGTGCGTTCTGGAAAGATTGATATCGTAGTCGTAGACTCTGTGGCAGCTCTTACCCCGAAAGATGAAATCGAGGGTGATATGGGAGCGCATCACGTGGGCAAACAAGCTCGATTAATGTCGCAAGCGCTCCGAAAACTCACAGCCATAGTAGCAAAATCAAAAACAATTGTGATATTTATAAATCAAATCAGAATGCAAATCGGAATAATGTTTGGCAACCCTGAAACCACTCCAGGTGGAAAAGCTTTGAAATTTTATACATCTGTACGATTGGATATTCGTCGTATTGCCCAAATTAAAAAAGGTGAAGAGGTGGTGGGAAGTCGCACACGTGTGAAAGTAGTGAAAAACAAAGTCGCCTCCCCTTTCAAACAAACTGAATTTGATATTTTATACGGCGAAGGAATTTCTCGCGAAGGAGAAATAATTGCACTTGGTGAAAAACTCGGTATCATAGAAAAATCTGGTGCATCATATTCAATGAAAGGAAAAGATGGTGAAAAAGTGGCAATGGGTCGTGGATACGACGCCACTCGCACATATCTCAAGCAAAACCCAAAAATCGCCGACGGCATCCTAAAAGAAGTCAAAAGTCGCTTTGGCGAAATCCAAATGGCCACCGCAATGGAGTAATTTGCATTTTTTAAAAAATTTCTCTATTATATAACGATGTCAATGTTGGAATACAATGAAATAAAGGAAAAAAAGATTATCATATATAGCGATGAGCCTTGCGAGGTCATTGAATCTCATGTGGCTCGTACTCAGCAACGCAAACCCCAAAACCAAGTAAAATTAAAAAGTCTTCTTTCTGGAAGGACTTTTAATACCACTTTTCATGTGTCTGACAAGGCAGATGAGGCCGATGTAAATAAAAAAGAAGTAAGATTTCTTTACGCAAACAAAAATGAATACTGGTTTGCCGATCCAGAAAATTTAAAAGATAGATTTAAGCTTGATGAAAAAATACTTGGTGATAGTGTGAAATTTCTAAAATCAAATGAAAATGTGTCTGCTCTCGTATGGGACAATGATGATGACCCTTCGACAGACTCAGGGCAGGGTCAGATAATCAGCATAAAACTTCCAATCAAAATGGAATTTACAATCAAAGACGCTCCCCCATCAATCAAAGGCAACACTGCAAACGGAGGAGGGAAAGTCGTGACGCTTGAAAATGGTGTAAATATAAATGCTCCATTTTTCCTAAACACTGGCGACAAAATCCGTATCAACACTGAAACTGGTGAATACGTCGAGAGGGTATAAAAAAGATACAAACTTCTAAAAGTCCTAGGCAATTCCTAGGACTTTTAGAAGTTTTTTATATTACTATACTATTTTGCTATAAATGGTAAGAGTCCCATAAAGCGTGAGCGCTTGATGGCATTTGAAAGTTTTCGTTGATTTTTTGCTGTGACGCCTGTCTTTCTTTTTGAAAGAATACGAGCATTTGGTGCTAAAAATCTTCTCAATAAATCCAAATCTTTATAGTCTATATATTTTATATTATTTGAACTAAAATAATCTTGTTTCATTTTTGGTATTTTCTATTACTTGTTAAAAAGGAATGTCCTCTGAATTGATCTCTTCTTCTGGATATTCTATTGAATCTAAATTGTTGTCTTCTTGCTTTGGTTCTTGACCCGTTGGTTTTGAAGAAGGAGTATAACCACCCTCATTGCCACCTGCACGTGTGCCAAACTGCACTCTGTCTGCTACGACTTCTGTACGATAACGCTTTGTGCCATCCTGCGCATCCCAACTCCTTGTCTGCATACGGCCCTCTACCATCACCTGACTACCCTTTTTCATATATTGACCCACATTTTCAGCCTGGCGACCAAATACCACAATATTGTGAAAATCTGCCGCTTCTTGCTTTACTCCACTTTGATCTTTCCACACACGATTTGTAGCCACTGAAAAACTACAAACTTTCATACCCGAAGGAAGAGATTTTAATTCCGGATCTCGAGTAAGATTTCCTATAATTAATGCTTTATTTAGATACATAAAATAATTTATTTAATTATTTAATAATAACTTTATTCTACCACAAGAGCATCGATGTCTTTATCGATAGTCTCTTCATTTATCTCTTCTTTTGGTCCTTCTTCAACTTTTACTTTTGGAGCTGAAAAAGTCTTTTTTCTACCATCAGTATTTGCATAAGAACGCTTTGGAGAAAGTGTGCTCTCACGCACAGTCTTGATGAAAATAAATCTTATCAATGATTCATCCATATCAAGCATTTCTTTTGCTTTCAATGCATTTCCGACTGGCATTTCAAACTTAACCCAGCCAAAATAACCCTTCTCAAACTTTTGTTTTTTATTGAGAATGACACGAGTCATCTCATACGCAAGATCAATCAATTTTGGATATTCATCCGAAATAAAAATTGCTCCGTGTGTAGTAAGTGAGTCTTTGAGCCTCGTCACTTCACCTCCCACATTTTCATCTGCAATGCTAGGAACCAATAGATAGCCTACTTCGTAGACATCCATTTTTATATCTTCATTTTCCATTCGAGTCTAATTTTTTATATTAATAATACGTCTTATTATGGACCTTTATCCCAAAATGGGAAGTGATATACGTTCAGGCATATATCAAACAAGACGAGTGTATCTTAGCAAAAATAGATCTAAATGTCAAAAACTCGTTTGGCGTTTTCAACAAGCTGTTTAGCGACTTCGTCAACTGGCAAATTTTTAATTTCAGCAATTTTTTTGACTACTTCCTCCACATACACTGGCTCATTGCGCTTGCCTCGGTATGGCACAGGAGTGATGTATGGAGAATCCGTTTCGGACATTATCATATCCAAAGGTGTGGCTCGCACTACTTCATCATAATCGTGTGTAAATGTAATTACTCCAGTAAAAGAAAGTGTGAATCCAAAATCTACAAATCCTTTTGCATC
>CAYHYF010000024.1:0-11452 GCA_964360745.1 uncultured Candidatus Saccharibacteria bacterium
TAGATAAAATTAAAAAATGGAAGGTTGCGCTGAATGGTAAGGCAGCGGTTTGCTAAACCGTGAGGATTTAAACCCCTCTATGGGTTCGACTCCCATACCTTCCGCCAAAACAAAAAAAGGTGCCATTTGGATGGCACCCTTTTTTTTATACTCGAAAAATTTTGAAAAGTTTCTCAAGCAATGGAACTTTTCCGTGCTTGATAAATACAACAACCACATATAAAAGCAATATGCTTAATATTATGAATGCTGCAACCATTGCAATTAATGTTGTGTCCATAAAAATTAATTTAAACTTATTAAATCAAACCAAATCCACAAAGTCAAGATTTTGACAAAAATGTTTATTTATGTTTTAAAATGTACTTGTGGATAACTACATACATATTTATTTTATAAATGATAATATTTATATTGAGTTTCGTAAACGTGACGGATATGACTGTAAGGAAATATCCTCAATAGCAATATTGATAGTGTTTGCGGGTCTCATGAAGAATGCACACAATTTATTGGGTGTGTTTTTCATTTTATATTAACCCCAGTTTTTTTGAGTTTTTTTATATATATCCATTTATCTGCGTTCGCGACGACGTTCGTAGTATTCGTCTTCTTCAGCGTCTTTATCTTTTTTTACAGAAAGTGGTGTGGCGCAGATAGGACAGATTTCTTCGTATGTGCGAATTCCACAACGCGGGCAGTTGCTATCACCACTGTTTGAATTATTTTCTAATTCATTATTTTCTTCATTTGTATTAAAATCATCATCCATATATCTCATTATAATAAATTTTAAAAATAAGACAAATTTTAGACAAAATGATTTTGTGCTTGACGTCTTAGGGTATAAATGTGCTACAATACAATACAGTCAATAGTATTATTAAAATTAGTATTATTAATTTATAAATTAATTAGCCGTATGAGTATATAAACTTGTAGGCAAAAATAAAAATATGCCAGACGTAAAAAAAGTATCTGCATTTATGAAGTCGATGAAAATTAGTGCGGAGCTTGCAGCTGTCGTTGGTGCAGGTCCAATGCCTCGAAGTGAAGTAGTAAAAGCTTTATGGGTCTATATTAAAAAGAATAATCTTCAAGATCCAAAAGCAAAGAGAAACATTGTCGCTGATGAAAACTTAAAGAAAGTATTTGGTGGTAAAGCTGTGGTCAATATGTTTGAGATGACAAAGCTCGTTTCAAAGCATCTTTCATAATTTTGATTGCTATATCTTGATATATAGGTTATAGTACTATCGTATCAATCGGATACGGAGGAAAAGTCGAAGTTCTCAAGAATAGCATAATCAAAAAAATCACATGAAAGGAACAATCAAAACTCTTACAGATAAAGGATTTGGATTTATTTCTCGCGAAGGCGAAGAGAAAGATCTATTTTTTCACTCTAAAGAATTGAACGGCGTCACATATGACGAGTTGAAAGTTGGAGACGAAGTGACATTTGACATTACAGATGGTCCAAAAGGTCCAGCTGCTACAAATGTATCACTTGTCGCATAGATGTATTTAAGAAATCGCCCCGGCCTTTGGCCGGGGCGATTTCTATTGATAATTTAATATTTATTAATATTAAATTTTCTTGCTTTTAAAGCAAAAAAAGCATAGACTTTAAAATATAATCATAACATTGCCTATGGCACATAAAAAATATATGGGAAATTTCCAAGGAGGGGATAAGAGGGGTGGAGGTGGAGGATACAGAGGTGGTGGTAGTGGTGGAAGACCAAGTTTTCAAAAGAAAGATTTTAGGGGTGGCAATAGAGGTGGTGAAAGAAGTGAAATGCACAAAGCTGTGTGTAGTGAATGTAGTAAAAGTTGCGAAGTGCCATTTCGTCCATCCAGTGACAAGCCGGTATATTGCAGTGATTGCTTCAGTTCAAAAAGAGATGACGGCGATAGGGGTCAGAGAAAAGATTTTGGTAATGGTCCAAAAAGAGATTTCAATAGAGCTCCAATGTCACGCCCTGATATGGCGCGTCCAGCACAGGGAAACAATGATGATGTAAAAAAACATTTGGGAGATATCAGTATAAAGCTTGATCGATTGATAAATAGTATGGAAAAACTTATTTTATCAAAGACAGAAATAAAAAAAGCCCCAAATCTTAAAGTTGTATTAAAAAAAGCAGTTGCAACTAAAACTCCAGCCAAAAAAGTAGCTACAAAGAAAATTGTAGTAAAAAAGAAAAAATAATTGTGCTATAATATATTTATTAAAAATTAATTTCAAATAAATTTTTTATGGGAAAAGGAGACAATAGACAAAGAAAAGAAGTGAAAAAGCCAAAAAAGGTAGTAAAGAAGTAAAACACAAAACCGACTCATTTGAGTCGGTTTTGTGTTAGAATGTATATTATTTATGACAGAACAAAAAGAAAAATTTGATGTGATTGTGGTCGGCGGGGGAGCATCTGGGATGATGGCTTCGGGAGTATCTGCACATCGTGGCAAGAGAGTATTGCTTTTAGAGAAAAATAGAAATTTGGGTGAGAAGTTGAAAATCACCGGTGGAGGTAGATGCAATATCACAAATGCTGAATACGATTTGCGTACGATGCTCGCATACTATGGCCGTGCTGAGCAGTTTTTGTATTCTCCATTTTCACAATTTGGGGTAAAAGACACATTTGATTTTTTTGAAAAAAAAGGTTTGCCATGTGTGGTGCAAGCTCGCAAAAGAGCATTTCCAAATACAGAAAAAGCATTAGATGTATTCAAAGTACTTGAGAAATATATGAAAGATGGAGGTGTATCTATACACACAAATTCACCTGTGACAAAAATTTTGAAAGAGAAAAATAAAATCATTGGCGTGCAATGTGGCAAGATAATTTATAGTGCAGATTCATATATATTGGCCACCGGAGGAATGTCGCATCCCGAGACTGGTTCTACTGGTGATGGTTTTAAATGGCTTGCCGATATCGGCCATAAAGTGAAAAGTCCTACGCCGACTATTGTGCCACTTGCTGTGAAAGACACTTGGGTAAAATCTCTAGCCGGTGTGTCACTATCATTTATGAAAATTACTTTTTATGTGGATGGTGTGAAGAAATTTTCCAAAACTGGGAAAATTCTTTTTACGCACTTTGGACTTTCTGGACCACTTATTTTAAATTTAGCAGGCCGTGTTGCCGATTTATTGCAAGAGGGGAATGTGACGGTAAAGATCGATACATATCCCGATACAAATGAAAAAGATCTTGAGAAAAAAATAATAAAAGTTTTTGATGATAATAAAAATAAAATGTTTAAAAATGTTTTAGATAAAATCGTGCCCCATGGTCTGACGCTTGCAATACTGACATTGCTCAAATCTCTTGATCCGGATACAAAAATTCATAGTATAAAAAAAGAAGAACGTAAAAAAATAATTGCCATATTAAAAGGATTGCCCGCCACAATCGTGGGGCTTATGGGCTACGATAGGGCAGTGGTGGCTGATGGAGGAGTGGATCTCACTGAGATAGACACAAAGACAATGCGATCAAAAATATACGACAATCTTTTTATCACAGGCGACCTTCTCCATATCAATCGCCCGACTGGCGGGCAATCTCTCCAAGTCTGCTGGACCACCGGCTATGTCGCCGGAATAAATGCATAAAAATTTAGGAAGTCCGACTTCCTAAATTTTAGTGGGCGATGACGAAGCCGACGGCTTTTTTGGCACCAGATTTTTCAAGAATTTTTATGGCCTCGTTTAGGGTGGCTCCAGTAGTAGTGATGTCATCTATAATTATCACGGTTTTATTTTTTATAAATTTAGGTTGAGTACATACAAAACACCCTTTTATATTTTTGAGTCTTTTTGTACGATCTTTTATTTTGGCTTGTGGGAAAGTATTGTATTTTTTTATTAAAATATCTTCACGAAGCTCAAAAATATTTTCATCGCAAGCTTCATATATACCGAGAGCTATGAGGCTTGCTTGATTGTAGCCACGCTCTTTTAGGCGCGCCTTTGTCATCGGTATAGGTATCAATATTATTTTTTGACCAGTAAAAGATTTTAATTCAGATATTTCTTCGAGCATTCCATTATATAAAATTGCTCCTAGTTTTTTGCCAAGATTTCTTTTGTGATAATATTTGAGGTTTAACAGTATTTTTCTAATAATTGGGTCTTTATAGCTAAATGCAGAGAAAATCTTCTCATTTGGGTTTAAGTGTGGCAATTTTATAGAAAAAATACAATTTTCACACAAAATCTCTTCTTCTTTTTTACATCCAGCACATTTTTCTTTAAATAAAAAATCAAAGATAAAATTAGATATATTGTTTGTCCACTTTTTTAATATTTTAATTATATTTTTTATCATATTATATGTTATAATTATGACATAATTAATATGCCAAATCTAATACAAACAATTTTTCAGAAAGGAATTTCTAGTATCTTTAAAAAAGATGACGGGGAAAGTGTCATCGGTGTAGATATCGGATCTTCGGCAGTAAAAATTGTGCAATTAAAAAAGAAGAATGGTAAAGCCACACTTGAGACTTATGGGGCACTAGCATATGGACCCTATGTAAAAGCCGAAGTTGGTCAATCTGTAGCCGTCAACGTAGATGTCTTGTCGCAGGCCATCAATGATCTTTTAAGAGAAGCCAATACTACTACAAAAAATGGAGCTATTGCTATCCCGTCATCAGCAAGTTTAATATTTACGATTAGTTTACCTGAAAGTGTGACAGAAGATCAATTGCCAAATATCATACCTACAGAAGCACGTAAGTATATACCAGTACCGATCACAGAGGTTGCGCTTGATTGGTGGATGATGCCAAGACAAGCAGAATCGATTGAAGACGAAAATGATGTTGGAGGAAAATTGCCGGATGGAAAGATTGAAGTATTGGTTGTGGCTATTCACAATGATACACTTGCAAAATATAGAGACATATTAGTAAAAACTGACATACACTCCAATTTTTTTGAAATGGAAATTTTTTCATCTCTGCGATCTACTTTTGGGCACGAATTATCCCCAGTACTCCTTATAGATTTTGGAGCACAAAAGACCAAGCTTTCTATCGTTGAATTTGGAATAATAAAAACTTTTCATATTATAAATCGTGGTGCCCAAGATCTGACCACGAGTATTGCTGCATCTTTTGGTATTCCATTTAAAGATGCCGAACAACAAAAAAGAGATGTGGGCTTAAGAGCTGACATAAATAAACAAGTTGCTAGCTTGAATGAAATTTCTATAGATTATATAATATCTGAGACTAAAAGTGTTGTGCTTGCTTATGAGAAGAAGTATAATAGGAGTGTAGGTAAAATAATAATGACTGGCGGAGGTGCGCTCTTAAAAGGTCTTCATGATAAAATTTCAAAAACTTTTGAAGCGGAAGTTATTTACGGGAATCCTTTTGGGAAAATGGAGACGCCCGCATTCCTCTCACCAGTGCTTGCAGAAAGTGGCCCAGAGTTTGCCGTGGCAGTAGGCCTCGCACTAAGACAAATTTCATAAAAAATAAAAAATATTATGGACAATTCATTTCACACATCATTTATACCAAAAAAACCAGTAGTAAATACGCCATATAAAAGGCGAGAGCCACTCGGCATACTCTCTTTTATTTCATTTACAGTGATTTTACTTACAATATGTGCTGTTGGGGGTTTCTATTTCTATAAAGATTATTTAAATAAACAAATAGTAAGTAAAAAAAATTCTTTAAATATTGCTCGTGAAAGCTTGGAAGAAAAGACTTTAGTAGAATTGCAGACTTTTGATAGAAGATTAAATTCTTCACAAAGAGTGATTTCAAACCATATCGTGATATCTCCTTTTTTTACACTACTTGATAGTCTGACTTTACCAAATGTCCAATTTACAAATTTTTCAGGATCAATGTCGGACACTGGAAAAGGTTTTGCCGTATCGATGAGTGGTTTTGCAAAAGATTATAAAACAGTGGCTCTTCAGTCCGAAATTTTCAATAGCGATCTCGCAAAAGAATTAAATGAAGTCGCATTTACAGACCTGTCTTTATCTGATGAAAAAAATACAAAAGGATTTGTGAGTTTTAATATTTCTTTTTTTGTAAATCCATCTTTTATTTCTTTTGAAAACAATATCTTGCAATATAAAGATATAGAATCAACAAATTTAAAGACAGATACAATTTCAGATAAAAAAAATACAGATACAATAATACCAACTGATACGTCAAGTAAAAATAAAACTTTTAATAAATTACCACCATCTGGTGGCACACAATAAATATATGAAATACATTTTTCAAATACTTTTAATAGCGATATGTGCAGTACTTTTTTTCACGTATATAATGCCTGAGTATAAAAGTGTGAAAGCTTTAAGGGTTCAAGTCGTAGAATACGATAATGCTTTAGACAATTCAAAAGAGCTTCAGCAAAAAAGAGATGAGATACTTTTGTCTTACAATACGATAAGTGCCACAAATAAAGAAAGAATTAGTCGTTTATTGCCGGATTTAAATGAAGATAGCTCGACAAAAGGCTCGGTGGCATTAATCCTTGAGATGGACGAGATTGCATTACAAAATGGTTTAAAAATCACTAATCTTGGATTTACAAATCCGCAAGCATCATCTATGGTTGTAGACAGGAATTCCAAGCAAGAACCAGCTACAAATGATTATTCCACATCGACGATTAGTTTTAAGACACAAGCATCATATGCAAATTTTATTCTTTTTATGAAAGATTTAGAGAAAAATTTGAGAGTTGTAGATATAAAAAGTATTTCTTTTTCTGCACCAAAAATAACTAAAGATAATTTGAATTTAAATACTGGTTTATTTGAATACAATGTCTTATTACAAGCTTATTGGTTAAATATTTAATTATGAATAAAACATTAAAAATATCTTTCATAATAGTTTTAATTATAGCCGTACTTTTGGCACTCTTTTATTTTATCGGAGGAGAAGAAAAACCTACACAAAAAAAGCTTTCATCGACCAATGATTTAGTGGTAGATTCTGATACAAACAATGTGGAAAATGATATAGAGATAAATAATGATACAAGTTTTTTAGAGACATTGGAGTATTTAAAATCTATGAAGATTGAAGCTGGTATTTTTCTTTCCTCGTCTTTTAAATCATTGAAAGACAACACAGTGACTATTGAATCTGACGGTGTCATCGGTCGAGAAAACCCCTTTGCTCCGATTGCGGGTATGGAGCAATCTTTAAATTTAGTTCCTGTCATACAAAGTGCTGATGCAAGCAATCAAAACAATACCAACGCATTGTCACCTAAAAATTAAAAATGGTTTTTCTTGAAGAATTAGCAAAACGTGGAATTATAAAAGAAGAGCAAATCTCCGAAGTTCTTCGTGTGGCAGATGAAAAATATAAAGGCAATGTAGATGAGGCACTTCTTGATTTTAAAGTAGATGGTGATAAAGTTTTTGAAATAAAAGGAATGCTTTACAATATCCCAATAAAAAAAATTGACCCAAAGTCGATTTCTCCAAATATATTAAAATATATACCAGAAGATTCTGTCAGGATTTACAATTTTGTGCCTATTGGAGTAGCTGATGGTGTGCTCGAGATTGGAATTACTGATCCTGAAAATATCCAAGCGATGGATGCTTTACAATTTATATCTTCAAAAATAAGTATGCCATTTAAAGCATACTTGATACCTGTTTCAATTTTTAAAGAAATATTGGAAATGTATCAAGGATTGGGTGGGGAAGTAGATCAAGCTCTTTCAGAATTGGATACAGCGATATCTGATACAGGTGAATCAAAAGAAAAAATAGAGAAAAATAAAGATGTTTCTGCTAAAAATCAAGATAAGACAGAAGAAAAAATCACAGAAGATGCTCCAATAATAAAAATCGTCGCGGTGATCCTCAGGCATGCCACAGAAGGTGGAGCATCTGATATCCATATTGAAAATACTGGAGAAAAAGTCAAGGTTCGTTTTCGAGTAGATGGAGAATTGCATACAAGCTTGGTCTTGCCGATCAATGTTTACAGTGGAGTAGTCGCACGTATAAAAATCCTTGCCAAACTTCGATTGGATGAAAAAAGAAAACCACAAGATGGAGGATTTTCTGCAAAAATTGAAGGTAGAAAAATTGATTTTCGTGTATCTACTATGCCATCATATTATGGAGAAAAGGTTGTGATGAGAATACTTGATGCCGAAAAAGGTGTAAAATCGCTTGAAGATCTTGATCTGAGTATAGACAATCTCGAGACAATCAGAAAGATTTTGACTAGGCCATATGGATTGGTTTTGATTACAGGTCCTACTGGTAGTGGAAAATCTACCACACTTTATGCAATGCTAAATGAGCTCAATAAAGAAACCGACAATATCGTGTCGCTTGAAGATCCTGTAGAGTATCAGGTGACTGGTGTAAATCAATCACAAGTGATGCCAGAAATTGGTTATACTTTTGCTTCTGGATTACGTTCGATTTTGCGTCAAGATCCGGATATCATAATGGTGGGAGAAATTCGCGACAAAGAGACGGCACAGCTCGCCATCCAAGCTGCTCTTACGGGACATTTAGTATTTTCCACATTGCATACAAATAGTGCAGTGGGTGCTATACCTCGTCTTGTAGATATGGGCATTGATCCATATCTCATTGCTCCGACATTGGTGCTCTCTATGGCTCAACGCCTGATTCCAAAAATTCATACCAATTCTAAAAAAAGTACGGATATAGATGAAGCTACAAAAATTATGATAGAGAAGCAATTTTCTGATTTTCCAAAAGATAAATTTGATAAATTGGATTTAAAAGGGCAGACTTATGAAGCCATAGCATCAGATGAATGTCCTTCGGGTATTCGTGGGCGAGTGGCTGTGTTTGAAATGTTTGAAATAGACAAAGAAATGCAGACAGTCATATTGAACAATCCAGTTGAAGGTGAGATATATAAATTGGCAAGAAGTAAAGGATTTATAAATATGAAAGAAGATGCAATGATGAAAGGTCTGAAGGGTGATATTCCTTGGAGAGAAATTCACACACTATAGATAAAAGTTGTAAATAATAGTATAATTAAAAATATATGTCCAACCCAAAAAAAATATTTATAGTCGATGATGATAACTTTTTACTCGATATGTATGTATTGAAATTTAATCAAGGTGGTTTTGAGGTGTCTACATCGCTCGGATCAATAGCAGCTCTTACACGCTTGCGTGAAGGATTTTCTCCGGATATTTTACTTTTAGATATTATGATGCCAGAAATGGATGGTTTTGAATTGTTAGAAAAAATTAAAGAAGAAAATCTCTCAAAAGATAGTATTAAAATTATCCTTTCAAACAGGGGTCAGCAATCCGATATTTTGCGAGGTGAATCACTCGGAGTATCGGGATATATCGTAAAAGCCACGTCCACGCCTACAGAAGTTATAAATAAAGTAAATGAGATTATAAACAAAAGTTAGTATAAAAAATATGCTTGAAGAAATTATCACAGATTTAATAAGTCAAAACGGATCTGACATTCATTTGTCCGTAGGAAGAAAACCCGCGATTAGAGTCGCAGGTCAGCTTTTATTTTTAATGAATTCAAAACCATTATCAAAAGAGGATATAGATGAGATTTTATCAAAACTCGTGGACAAGGATAGTGTAAAAAAATTTTATGAAGAAAAAGAATTGGATTTTTCCTATACATTTAAAAAGGAAACTCGCTTGCGAGGCAATGCATACTTTCAACGTGGTGATGTGGCAATAGCGCTTCGTCTAGTACCTAAATCAAAAAGTTTAAACGAGCTTCATTTACCAGAAATATTGGAATCTTTTGCTCGAAAACAGCAGGGATTTTTTCTAGTTGTGGGACCTGTGGGCCAAGGAAAATCTACCACGATGTCTGCAATGCTGAGTCTTATAAATAATGAAAGAGCTTGCCATATCGTGACGATTGAAGATCCTGTAGAGTTTATCTACGAACCACAAAAATCAATTATTGATCAAAGAGAAATAGGTATCGATACAAAAGATTTTGATAGTGCGCTCAAATCTGTATTTCGAGAAGATGTAAATGTGATTATGATTGGAGAAATGCGAGGACCAGAAACGATAAAGACAGCTGTCACGGCTGCAGAGACTGGACATCTTGTCATATCTACACTACATACAAACAATGCTTCGCAGACTATCGCTCGAATCATCGATTCATTTCCATCCGGTCAACAAGATGAGATTCGCGCCCAGCTTGCAAGTAGTTTGATAGGTGTATTTTCTCAAAGACTCATTCCTCGTATTGAAGGTGGGCGTGTGCCAGCATATGAATTGATGATAAACAATAGTGCAATTGCAAACTTGATTCGTGAAAATAGAACCCATGAGATTGATGTAGTGATAGAGACTGGATATCAGCAAGGAATGATAGATATGAATAGGTCACTTTTGGAGCTTGTGCAAAAAGGGGAAATCACAATGGAAAGTGCGATGCAATATTCATTTAACCCGCAAGCCCTAGAAGGCTTGATGTAAAATTATGTTATTTGATTATAATGCAATCACAAATACCGGAGAAAAAAAAGAAGGTCAGATAGATGCAATGACAAAAGATTTGGCTGTCGGTGCTCTTCAGCGCAGAGGCCTCATCGTGATGGCTATCAAAGACAATGATAAAAGTAAAAAGTTGTTGGATTTTGTAATTTTTGAAAAAGTTCCAATGAAAGACATTGTGCTTTTATCACGTCAGATTGCTCTTTTATTTGAAGCACAAGTCTCCGCACTAAAAGCCTTTATGCTTTTGTCAGGCAATACGGAAAATAAATTGCTTGCAAAGATTTTAATACAAGTGACGGATGATATCCAAGCAGGTAGTTCAATGGCTGATGCAATACAAAAGCACCCAAAAGTTTTTTCAGATTTTTATACAAATATGGTGCGTGCTGGGGAGGAGACTGGAAAATTGAATGAGACTTTCAATTATCTAGCTGATTATCTAGAAAGGCAATATGAGCTTACTTCAAAGACCAAAAATGCTCTCATATATCCGGCATTTGTGGTGGGAGTATTTATCATCATAATGGCATTGATGTTTGTACTCGTTATACCAAAACTTTCAGAAATTATAAAAGAATCTGGTCAAGCGATTCCATTTTATACAAAGATAATAATGGGACTTTCTGGTTTCTTGGTAAGATATGGCATATTTGTGCTCATCGTCTTGGCTATCGGTGCGGGATATTTATTTCGTTTGTCTAAAACAGAAAAAGGTCAAAAATACCTTGACGGGTTGAAATTAAAAGTACCAATTTTTAAAAATGTATTTGTAAAACTTTATCTAGCAAGACTTTCAGACAATATGGATACGATGCTTTCTTCTGGTATTCCGATTGCTCGTTCTATAAATATCACAGCGCAAGTGATAGGCAATAGGGTATATAGAGACATATTGTATGATGCAGAAGAGAAGGTAAAAGCTGGTAGTTC
>CAYHYF010000025.1:0-2010 GCA_964360745.1 uncultured Candidatus Saccharibacteria bacterium
CTGAAAAGCTTTCTTTGCTTCAGGTAATACAATTTTTCTATTCCAATCTTGTTCCATTTTAATTCTTAAATTACTTTGCGTGGTAGAAAGATCGTCCCCATCACCAAAATAACTGGAATAAAACATTCCCACCAAATGCGATGCGCCATCAGCAGAAGAAATTATTTGCGTCTCTATCGGAGCTGTACGCAGATCAATCTCATTCTTCTTTTCCATCAACTGCCAATACTTTACAACTTTATCTATAAATTCTTGTTCAAAACCACACTCAAATAAAACTTTTGGGCCTTCTTGCAATGTAATTTCTTCTTCGTTTTTTCTATCAAAAGATGATTTTATTTCATTGAAAGGCTTTCCAAAGTCATGGAAATAAACAAGTACTTCCACTATGTCACGATCAGCTTCTTTGTAAATATCGCAAAGCTCAATAGCAATCCTCTCTACAATTTCAAGATGGTACTTCACCATCCATTCATGATAAATAAAATCTTTCCTAGAAAAATTTTGCTTTACAATATTTTTAAATTTTAATATCTTTTCTTGCATTTTATTTTAATTTTTTAACCCACTTATTCAAAATATTTTTTAATTCATTTAAATGAGATTCTTCAAGAAAATCATGAGGCGCTCCTTCTACAACATGCAATTCTTTTGGTGTGCTTTCAGGTAAGATATTCATTAAAATATTTTGGTCTTCTATGTGAGTTAGATCATTACTACCTACAACCAGAAGCACAGGCATAGTAATACTTGAAATTTTAGGAATCAAATCATGAGTCAATCTTTCTTCCATATGAGACCATGGTAATCTCTTAATTAAACCAGGATTTGAAATACTTTTTTCTTCTAGCCATCCAGTCGCTTTCCATTTCTGTATTTTTTCTGGTTTGATTTTTAAATTTGCATCATAATTTAACTTCCCAGAAATCAAACCCGCAATAGAAAAAATGGCTTTAACTTCATTAGAATTTTCTTCAGCATAACGCAATGCTGAGTATCCACCCAAACTTGCTCCAGATACAACAAAAGGTTCTAAATACCAATCTTGAGACTTAGCCCAATTTATAATATCAATAAAATCATCGTAATAAGATTTAACTGTAGCATTTTCATAATTACCCTCACTGCTTCCGTTTGAGTTAGTATTGTCAAAAGATACAACTGTGTATCCGTTTTCAAAAAAAGTCTGCCCCATTGTTTTAATAAATATTTGCTTCATTGAACCACCTAATCCATGCAACACAAACGCAAGACCTACAGAATTTTCTGACTTATGAATTTCTCCCGATATTCTCAAACCATATCTATTTTTAATTGAAAATTTTTCCATTTTATTTAAAACATTCTTCTAGTAATTCTGGAAATTCTATTGTGCCCATATCACTATAACAAAAATGGCCGTAATCTTTAAATTCTACAATTTTTATATCTTTAATTTTTTCTTTAATAATTTTTATGCTATCTTGAACTATCTTTGCATCATCGTCTGAGTTAAAAATAGTAATACCACTAGTTTTAGAAACAATGTCTGAATCTATACTAAAATCAAACATACCAGTATTTAAAAATTTTTCAGGATCAAGCCATGGAGCGACTAATACGACCTTACCAACTCGTACATTATTTTCACTGAGATATCTAACAATAAATCCACCTCCACAAGAATGCCCTATTAAAATAGTTTCCTCATTTATTGGAAATCTTTCAAACATTTCCTTCCAAGCATTATATTCAGGATTATAAGGTACTGGCATTTCTGGAGTTTGGGCAACAATATCTTTTAATAAAAGTTGTTTTTGTATCCAAGGAATCCAATGACAATTTGAAGATGCAGGACGACCTGTATCATAATATTCTTCCCTATTTGGCATCCCATGAATTATTATTGCTGTTTTCATATTATTTTATTAAATATTTATTATATCCCATTTCAACTAATTTTTTCCATGCTTCCCATACATCCTCTGGAATTTGTTGTTCAATCTGAAATCCAAGTTTTGGATATTCTTT
>CAYHYF010000025.1:2110-5851 GCA_964360745.1 uncultured Candidatus Saccharibacteria bacterium
ACTTCTGCTTCTGACTTGTCCCACCCCGTTTCATTTACATCGCCTATATGAGCCAGCCCACCCGTACAAAATACTACAGGAGCCAATCCTTGCTGATAAACTTCGTATGCCCTATCAGCAACACGAATATCATTGCTACCCAATGCGATAATTGCATCAGCTTTTTCAAGCTTTTGATGCATTAGCATATAATCCCATATTTTTTTCGCATATATATCCACTTTTTCCATATCATTTCAACTTCTTAATTATTTTCATAAACTGGTCGTTGCGGTCGTATTCGTTTGTGAATAGACCAAATGATGCAAATGCTGGGGAAAATAAGATTATATCACCCTTTTTTGCAAACTTCATAGCTTGAACAACTGCATCTTTTAAGTTTTTAACTTCTTGAAATTTTACTTTCAACTTTTTACTTTCAACTTTCAACTTTTCCGTTCCCGTACCACTCAAAAATACAACACTCTTACAATATTTATTTACAGCATTTACAAAGGATTTCAAATCCAATCCTTTATCCGCCCCACCACAAATCAAAACAATATTTCTGGAAGTCCGACTTCCAGATTTTAATGCTTCAAGTCCTGCGACTGTGGCTTCGGGTATTGTGGCATTGTTGTCATTGTAGATTTTGACGCCTTTGACAGTTTTCATATATTGCAATCGCCCTTCCACACCTTTAAAATTTTTTACAGCTTTTTTAATAACTTCCTTTGGCACGCCAAGCACTTGTGCGGCGGCAACAGCACAAGCCAAATTCTCCAAATTGTGAGCTCCTAAAATATTGGATTGCCAATTTGAAACATTTTTAGGGTTTGCGATGATAAGTTTACTCTTGAGTTCCTCCCCTCCTTGATAAGGAGGGGAATGAGGGGAGGTTCTTAAGGAGAGGGGGGAATACTTTTTCATATCAGGGCGTATTATCAATACATCATCCTTTTTTTGAAATTTAAAAATATTAGCTTTATCAGCAAAATATTTTTTCATCGCATTGCCTGTGGTGAGCTTTGTCGAACCACCTGTACTGAGCGTAGTCGAAGTATAATAATTCATATGGTCAGGCATAAAAGTAGTAAAAACAGATATATGAGGGGAAATTCTATCCTCGCCAAAACCTTGAAGTTGCCAAGAATCAAGCTCACATACCAAAATATCGCCATCTTTTGCTTTCTTCAAAAATGGCAATGTGGCAACCCCGCGAATATTACCACCCAAAAAAACCGTAGGTTTTTTTGTCCTGAGCGTAGTCGAAGGACTTTTCTTTCCTCGTCTCGCCGAATTTTTAAAGAAGGCGGATAGTATTTCATAAATAAGCATCGTCGTCATACTTTTTCCCCTAGTGCCTGTCACGCCCACAATCATCACATTTGGCATACATTTTGCAAAAAGCGAAACGTCCATTTCAATCGGTATACCATTTTTGCGTGCTTCATTTATATAAATAGAATCCAGTGGCACACCTGCCGATTTGATAATCATATCTCTATTCCTGAAATCCTCTAATCGATGCTTTCCGAGTACAAATTTTATGCCTGCCCCGTTGGAAGTACTCTTTCCTTCGGGGTTTGAGTATTTTGAAAGTGCCTTTATTGATGTCGCCAATTGCTCCTTGGATTTCAAATCAGTCACAATCAAATCCGCCCCGCATTCTACCAAGAATTTAGTATACCCAAGCCCCCTACCCAAAAGCCCGAGTCCCATAATCGTAATTTTCTTTCCCTTAAATTGTTTTTTGTAATCTTTCATATTTTTTATTTTAAATGTCATTATAACATTATTAATAATGTTATAATGACTAAATCACCTCCTGTTGGTAACATTTTTCACAATACATTATCGGTGCGACTTTTTCCGTCAGATTTGTATGAGTATTTATACCACAATTTGAACATTTACGCTCAAAGAATTTGAACGGTCCTCGGCGCACAATTCTATCTTTATACCTGCAATAAAAACATTGGCGTGGAATTGGTATAACCATTTTCCGATAAAAAAGTAACTCCTGCTCTGTAATTTTGTAATTTCTTTCACATTCCACGCATTTCAAAATTTCTTTTGTGATACTATCTTCCACACTTTTTATATGATCGGGAATTTCTTCCGGTTGTATCGTCTCCTTGCCTTTTGTCATTTGAATGTCGTCCTCCCATCGAAAACCTCGCTCCAAAGCTTGCTCTTTGGTCAAAGGCATATTGTCCTGCCCTATCGTTTCGTTATATGCAAACGGCGCAAGCTCTGGTGGCATCATAAGCCCATATAAATTTTTCTCTGTTAATTCTTTTACAATTATTTCTCTTATTCTTTCGTATTCTTCCTTTTCATATTCTTTATTAAAAATTGAATATTTTATATTTCGGACAGCATCACAACCTATGCAATCTTGGCAATTTGCTATATAAAAACTTGCCAAAATATCATGAGAGTTACTTATACCATAAGAACCAAGAACATGGCTCGAATGACCTGTAGCAACACACTCCAACAATTCTTCTGACTGGGTACCATAACCAATAATACCAAGAGAGTCTTTAATTTCCTTTGATGAAAAAAGGTACTGACAATTTTCACCTTTGGAAATTTCAAACGAATCTAAAACATTTTTACATTCAAACAAATAATCTCCTTTTGAATTTGTTGTTTTTAAATTATTATTCTCTCTACGAGGAAATTGTAAAGAAAATGCTTCAAATTTTCTTTTAAATTCTTCCACCCTTCCGTAACTTCCAACTATTTCATTAATTTTATTTTTATATTCCTCTGGTGTTAATTGTTCATTCAAAAAACAATTACTTTTATTTCTTAAATTCACACAACCAAAGCAATTTGTAAGTCCACTCCCATTTAAAATAAAAAAACAATCTACACAACCAATAACATTCTGACTCCAAAGCACGCTAGCTGATTGTTGGGTATTTATAGACTCATAACACCTCTCAACTGCTGTACCAAAATATAAATCTGAAGAATCCCGAGCATTTCTAAGCCCACGAGAATATAAAACTTCTTCTGCTGGACTTGTATTGAAAATCAAATAGCAATTTTTGCATCCACTTACCATATTACAATATTCACTATTTACATTTACACCATCACCTAAAGATAAATATAAACAAATTTTTGGAACTTTTATTAAAAAATCTTTCATTTGATCCAAGAATGGTCTGAATTTATCATAATTGGTAGCATAATCTTTTGGATCCCACTTTTCAGAATAAAAACAATCATAACAATAAATTGTATAAGGTAATTTTGGATTATACATTGTAATAATACTCTTATCGCAAAGATTGCATGTACGCCCTGAATAAAGCCTCATTTCATTCCTCCACAACGCTCGCATCATGAATCGGCAGTCGGGGCAGACATTTGGAACAGGGACTTTCATTTTCTCGTAAAAACCTTGCTCATCAGAATCTACAATAAAATTCGTATTGCATTTTGTACAAGTCTTGGACACTGAGTTTGTCGAATGTGTTTGTTCCATAATCAAATTATATCATTTTATCAAAACAATTTTTTAATTCTTCCATGTCGTTGAAATGGGTTTTGATGCCATTTACTTCTTGGTAATTTTCGTGGCCTTTGCCCGCAAGCAGTATATAGTCGCCACTTTTTGCCAACTCGCATGCTTTTTGTATTGCGAGATGACGGTCAGTAATAATATATACCTTTTCCCCATTCGGCTGGTTCGACAAGCTCACAGCAGGCAAGCTCAGGGCTTCGTGTGGTAAACCCACGCGC
>CAYHYF010000025.1:5861-9813 GCA_964360745.1 uncultured Candidatus Saccharibacteria bacterium
TATATCATTTTATTAAAACATTTTTTTAATTCTTCCATATCGTTGAAATGAGTTTTGACACCATTTACTTCTTGGTAATTTTCATGACCTTTACCAGCAAGGAGTATGTAGTCGCCAGATTGCGCAAGATCACAAGCTTTTTGTATTGCGAGGTGTCGGTCAGATATAACATAAACTTTTTCACCCACAGGTCCGACCTGTGGGAGCCCCACTCGCATATCGTTTAAAATATCTTCAGGATTTTCAGTGCGGGGATTATCGGATGTAAGGATTAAAATATCGCTCATTTCATAACCAATCTTTGCCATCACAGGCCTCTTTGCTTTGTCCCTATCCCCACCACAGCCAACGACTGTGATAACTTTAGATAGTGGTTTAACCACTATCTTACTAATAGTTTTCAATACATTTTCTAAAGCGTCAGGGGTGTGGGAATAGTCCACAATTCCTGTCGCACCTTTATCACTTTTTATAGATTCAAATCTTCCCGGTGCACCATCAAGATCTTTAATTATATTCTTTACTTTTTCTTTATCTTCTCCTAGCAATACAGCTGTGCCATAGACTGCGAGCATATTGTAAGCATTAAATTCACCAATCAATTTTGACTCAAAATATCCAGTAAACTGGAGATTTTGTCCTGAGGTATTCGAAGGACTATCCTTTAACCCATAAAAATATTTCTTTGCTTTTGTATCTGAGAGCATATAATCACTCACAGGATCATCTGTATTTGAAAGTGCAAAAGAATTTTCAGGCAAGATATCAAAAAACTTTTTCTTGGCATCACGATAATTTTCAAAACTCTTATGAAAATCCAAGTGATCATGAGTAAGATTTGTAAATATCCCACCCGCAAATACGACTCCATTCATTCTTTCAAATTCCAATGAGTGCGAGCTTACTTCCATAAATACATACGTGCATCCAGCATCTCGCATCTCAGTAAACATTTTATTTAGAGATATAGAATCAGGTGTGGTAAAAGTAATACGCTTTGTCATAGTATCTTTATCTATGACTTTATCACCGACAGTAGAAATCAACCCACATTTATACCCAAGTTTTAAAAAAAGATTATATAACAGTGTGGCGACTGTAGTCTTACCATTTGTGCCAGTCACACCAATCAATTTAAATTTACTTGAAGGATTATCATAAAAATTCGATGCCACAAATGCTAAAGCTTTTTGAGTACTCTCTACCTTTATATATACAACTTCGTCTAAAATATTCTCTGGAAATTTTTCACACACGATTATTTTTAAACCATTTTTAATCGCACTGTCTATATATAAATGCCCGTCAGTCTTCTCACCTTTCAAAGCAAAAAATATAAAATCGTCTGCCACATCACCAGAAGCAAAAGTCAAACCAGCAACTTGGCGATCCAAATCCCCTTTGACCTCCAAAATCTCTATATTTTCCAATAAATCCTTTAAATTCTTACTTTTCATATATAAAACTATCATAACAAAATAACCCTTTAAAATAAAGCATATTACACAATATAATTTATATCTTGACAAGTAGTATATGGATATGATATAATATAAGTCACTAAACTATAGTACTTTATGAATACAAATGAAACGAATGACCTGATGGCCGAATTGGATGCTCGTCAGAAGAATTTTTCTCAAAAACTAAAGATTCAAAATGAAATTTTTGATATCTTAGGTAAATCTAAATGCTACACTGAAAGCCATTTAGATGAAAACAATGTAATGATTTTTACCAAATTTTTTGGTAGAAAAAACGACATTAGTTCTTTGAGAAAAAATTTAGAGAGTGAGAATCTCTCTTCTTATTTCAAAATTTCAGAAGATGTCATCGAAGAGCATCTTTTGGAAAAGTAAAACTAACTACAACAACTTATGATGGAGGGCACAATTGTGCCTTCCATTATCTTTTTATATATAACAATTTTTAAAAGTTTTGTTTATTCCATTCGTAGAAAACCACAGAGGCAGAAGATGCCACATTTAAAGATTCACATTTTTTATCTATCGGTATTGAGAGTATGATGTCGCAAAGTTCATGAGTTTTCTGTCTTATCCCCTTTCCTTCATTCCCAAGAATAAAGACTGTGGGTGAATCAAATTTTTCTCGAGTTATCGGATTGTCGCTTTTCATATCCAAACCATATATCCAAAATCCTTTATCTTTTAAATCTCGGACTGTGTGATTTACATTTCCGATTTGCACAAGAGGAATTTTAAATGCCATACCAGCTGAAACTTTTATTACCGAAGAAGTAATCTGCGCTTGATTGTGCTCGGGAATACATATAGCAGAGACTCCAAAAGCCACAGCTGAGCGAATGATTGCTCCCACATTTTGCGGATCTTGAAGTTCACCCAATATCACAATTGAAGTTTTCTTATTTATTTTTAAATCTGAAATAAGTTCTTTATAGCTTATCACAAGCTTTCTTTCAGATATGAGGGCTATCACGCCTTGATGCACAGCATCTTCCTCTACCCATCTTGGCAATGAATCAGGATTTAATTTACTCGTCTTTATCTTTGCATTTTTGGCAAGGTCGTATATCCTGTCATCGGTATGAATAAAAAGTATTTCTTCAATAATGTGTTTTTTATTTAAAAGCGCTTCTTCCACAGCATGCTTGCCATAGATATATATCTTGTCTGTTTTTTCAGTTTTTAACATTATCACACTATAATACAAAAATCTCCAAAAGTCCAGCAGTCCTAGGCAATTCCTAGGACTGCTCTACTTATACAAACTTTTGACTTTTTATACTATGAGCAGTATACTTTTTAAAAAAACCAAACCGATATGCAAATTTTAATAGCCACTTTTTTCGCAGGAGTAATCCTATTTTTTACGTTCTTCTTTTTTTCTAATAGTATTAAAATAGCTTATAGGCTTGATAAAATACTAAGAAAAAAATCAGCCAAAATCCCTGTCGCAATTACAATAGTAGACGAAGACAAAAATCTACTAGAGTTTACCCTTGATAGCGAAGTGAGAAACCATTTAGAATTAGGAAAAGAATTAATTCTAATCAATGGTTTACGACATCAGGAAATTAGTCAATTTCCATTACTAATGGACTTGGAAAGACGGTATAGTTTCCGTCTTAGAAAAAAAAGTTTCATTGAGTGGAAAAAAATCCTGCCGGAAATAAAAAAAGTTTTTACGAACTATTTTGGTCCGGTAGAATTTCTCGGAGATTTCCCAGATACAAAAGCAAAAAAGAAAAGGGTGAAAGTTTTGCCCTAATCTAACTAAAACGATCTCAAAAAAAGCCGTTTGCTTCGCAAACGGCTTTTTAATACCCCAATTCTTTTATACGATTTATGGCTTTTTGAAGAAAATAAATCCAGTGATCATAATCTTTATTTTCATTTCTTTCTTTCCAGCTTGATAAAATTTTTTCTGGATTTGCCCATATCAATTCAAACTTTTCATGCTCTTCAAGCTGTGTGGGTTTTAGATCAGAGCTTTTCAATATTATTAAAAAGCAAGTAGCGAGTGCCACTCTATCCACATTTTTATTGCTATTGTGATAATGCACTGAAACTTTTTCAATCTTCTCTATATGTAAAAAATCGTAAAATCCGCTTTCTTCGGTCAGCTCTCGCAAGACTCCTTCTTGCTCGCCTTCCCCTTCATCAAACCCTCCACCGTAAAGACCCCAAATCCCAGTTTTTAAATTGTGATACACAGCATATCTATCATTTTCAGGATCAAAGACCACGGCGCATCCACCATCTCGCCTTTCCTCATTTTCCCTCTTAATCCCAAATTCTAAAATTTCATTTGTATTATTCACAATCTCATTATAACAAAACACAAGGATTTTAAAAATTATTTATAAAGATTGAAAAAAAGTTGATTTTGTTGTAGTATATTACTCATACACTGTCGGATCGTCTAATGGTAGGACAGCGGCCTTTGAAGCCGTTAATTGGGGTTCGAATCC
>CAYHYF010000026.1:0-9552 GCA_964360745.1 uncultured Candidatus Saccharibacteria bacterium
TTTGGAAGTGGAGCTCGATATGCCAGTATATTTACAAAAAGAATTTATGACGAGCCTACACGCTGGCAATCAAAAAACAAAAGACATTTTTTCTGACAGGCAAATGAAAAAAGAAAGGGAAGTAAAAGACGATTCAAAATCCGCCGCCCTCATCCTCCAACGGTATTTGGATAAAAATAACCAAAAATAATTTTATGAACATATACAAAATAATAGGAATAATCGGACTTGTATTAATCTGTATTGCGATGGTTGTGCGCAATCGTAAAACTCGCGACACATTTTCATTTTTTGGTGGCATTGGGCTTTTAATTTATAGTATTTATTTAAAAGATGTCATTTTTATAATCCTCCAATCCGTGTATATTCTAATCATATCCTTTGACTATTTAAAAGAAAAAAAGTTTTTCAAGAAAAAATAAAAAAAAGGGGCAGATAAATCTGCCCCTCGTTTTGTGTTAAGTCTTTCTTTTTGGAATAGGCATTTGAAGATTCATATGCATACCTATCGTGAAAGTCCATAATGAAGATTTTGGTCCAATGTTTTTTCCAATTTCAGAGAAAAGGAAAAAAGTTAGATCCTTGTTTGTATCCTTTGTCACTGGAAAAAATTTCTCTATCCCAATGCCAGCATAGCCATCTTTAGAGCTGAGATTTTTTTGCATAGCAAGATAAATCCCCAACTCTTTCCTTGGCTTATACCCGTTTATTGTTTTGAATACATTGTTTGCTGTACCATATAGAAAATTATGGTAAGTTTTTTTTGTAATAAAAACAACATTAGGAAGGAAGTTGTACCCCGGGGTAAAAGTTTTTGCGGGATAAACAATAGGAGTATTCGCAAAAATTGGAACCACTCCGCCCCACATTACTTTTTGGAGCCTTCTCTCTTTTACAGTAGAGTCATTATTTTGACTAAAAGATAACCCACTTAAAAGAATGATGATACTGAATGCAATTAATTTTTTCATGTGCCTTTATATTTTGAACACAGTATACACGATTTGTCCATTATTGTAAATAGTGTTGTACAATCTTGACAACATATCTTTATTTGATATACTAGAGCTATGATAGATAAAACATTAGAAAAAATTGGTTTACGAGACGAAGAAATAAAGACCTTTTTATATCTTCTTGAGAATGGTGAGCAAAAAGCTGGTAATCTTGCTAAAAAGACTGGGCTTTCTCGTCCATCTTTGTATGGTTTTTTGAAGAAGCTTCAAGCAAGCGGGTTGGTGATTGAATCACAAAAGAATGGAGTTAAAACATTCTTGGCGAGCAGACAAGATAAGGTAGAAGCATTATTTGATGAACATATCCAGGAATTAGAAAATGGGAAAAGTGAAATCGAAAAAGCTTTCAGAGATATACAAAAAGGTGGCATATCAACTAATCCTAAATTTCAGCTTTTTGAGGGGAGAGATGGCTTGCAGAATATATTAAGAGATGTATTGTTGTATAATGATATTCAAACAATGTCTTATTGGCCGATTAAATCAATTATTGAAACAGTGACAGCCGACTTTTTTAAGCAGTTAAATGTTAAAAGAATTAAACAAAGAATATATGTTCGGGCAATTTGGCCACAAAATCAGATGATCGACATAAAAAAACTAACTTTTATGGGTGGTGGTGAGAAATTTTATAGAGAAACAAGAATAGCTCCACCCCAAATCGTTTTTTCTATGGGTTATTGGATATACGGAAATAAGGTCGCCTTTCTTTCATCTAGGAAAGAAGCATTTGGATTCATTGTAGAAAGTAAAGAATTTGTAGAAATGTTGTCTTCGCAATTTGAACTTGTATGGAGTAGTTCCAAGCATCTTGTCGGGCAAGAAAAAGATGGAAATACATTTATTGAAGAAATGAATAAAAAATAAAGTGGTATAATAGTATTATTAATAGTTTAAATAAATTTTTTATGAATAAAACAATTATTACAATAATCATAATAATCCTCGTGGGTTTTGGTGTTTATAAATTGATAAGTATAAATCGTGTTGATAAGTATAAAGAAGTAGATTCAACATCTAAAATTGAATAAAATGATGATTTAGAAGTAAATACAGATGAAGTGGCGGGTGGTGTTGAAGAAAAAGAGGATAGCGATATCGATGATGAAGTAGTTGTAAGTGTAAAAGAATTTACTGTTGATGGTTCAAATTTTAAATTTGCTCCAAATACAATCACGGTGAAAAAAGGTGATACTGTAAAAATTACATTAAAAAATATTGCTGGTTTTCATGATTTCAAAATCGATGAATTTGGTGTGGCTACAAAACAAATCAAAGAGGGTACAGAGGAGTCTGTGACTTTTGTTGCAGATAAAACAGGTAGTTTTGAATATTACTGTTCTGTAGGCAAGCATAGAGCAAATGGTATGGTTGGCACGCTGATCGTGCAATAATGTTTGATATTATGCGTTCTATAAGCCAGAAATTGTTTATTACGAGAAATGCTACCAGCAGTAAGTAGTGTGATATAATTTGTTTATGAAAAAGATTACAATCATACCGGATGAAATTATTTTAAACAATATAATTTTATTACGAGGGAAAAAAGTAATGCTGGATAAAGATTTAGCCGAGCTTTATGGTGTTCAGACAAAGGTTTTAAATCAATCAGTAAAAAGAAATATAAAACGTTTCCCATCAGATTTTATGTTTCAATTAAATAAAAAAGAATCTGAGAGTTTGAAATATCAATCCAGTGGACCAAGGTCACAGATCGTGACCTTGAAGAATGGGCGTGGGCGAAATATAAAATACTCACCATATGTATTTACCGAGCAGGGAGTAGCTATGCTTTCTAGCGTGTTAAATAGCGAGAGGGCTATACAAGTAAATATTCAAATAATAAGAACATTTACTAAATTGAGAGAATTGTTGGCGACAAATATTAAACTTAGAAAAAAGATAGAGAGTATGGAAAAGAAATACGATACACAACTTCGACAAGTATTTGAGGTTCTAAAACAACTTTTAATGCAAGAGATAAAACCAAAGAAAGGTAATATGGGTTTTATAAAATAAATATATGAACCCCGAAACCAAGCAATGTCAAAACCCTGAAGGAAAGAGTACTTCTAACGGGGCAGGTTGTAAAAAAATATATGAGTAATATAAATCAAGATGTAATATGTCAGAATTGTAAGGCAAGTTTTATAATTGAGCCAGATGATTTTGATTTTTATAAAAAGATTGACGTTCCACCACCGACTTGGTGTCCGGAGTGTCGGATGAAACGGAGAATGGTTTTTAGAAATGAAAGAAAATTGTTTCGACAAACAGATTTTTTAACAGGCGAAAAAATACTTTCTATAGTTCCACCTGAATCAGGACACTTGGTTATAACAGAGAAAGATTGGTGGAGCCAAGAAAAGTGGAATCCACTTTCTTATGGAAAAGAATTTGATCCATCTAAACCTTTTTTAACTCAGCTATTTGAATTATTTAAAGAGGTTCCTAAAATACAAAGTGCTGCGACAAGGATGGTAAATAGTGATTATTCAGGTAATGCTTCGGATTTAAAGAATTGTTATTTACTTTTTAATTCAAATCTTACCGAAGATTCAGCGTATGGTAACGGGATAGATTACAGTAAAAATTGTTTTGATAATTCTCATATTCAAAAATCCGAACGTTGCTATGAATCTTTTTGGTTGACCAATTGTTATGAAACATTTTTCTCTTCTCAATGCAATGATTGTGTTTCAGTCTGGTTTTCTAAAAATTGTCGTGGTTGCACAAATTGTTTTGGTTGTGTGAATTTGGTAAATAAATCACACTGTATTTTCAACGAACAATTTTCAAAGGAAGAATATAAAATAAAATTGGAAGAAATGAATTTAGATAAATGGAGTTTTATTACAACAGCTAATAAAAAATCTAAGGACTTTTGGTTGAAATTTCCAAATAAATTTATGCAAGGGATTAAAAATATTGATGTTTCTGGGGAATATATAACTCACTCTAAAAACGTCAAGAACAGTTATTTAATCCGTGAGTCGAAAGATTTAAAATATGTGCAGTATTCTCAAGTTCCTTCCAGTTATGACTGCATGGATTCGACTTTAATAGGTTGCCAATCTGAATTATTTTATGAGACTACTGTTTGTGGGTGGGGAGGTGCAAATTTTAAATTTTGCTTAGAGTGTTGGGATGGAGGACAAGAGTTGGAATATTCAATGTTTTGTGGTCGTCTTGCCGCCAATCTTTTTGGGTGCGTTGGAATAATCAAACAACAATATTGTATTTTAAATAAACAATATGAAAAGGATGAGTATTTTAAAATGGTGGAAAAAATAAAACAACATATGAATGATATGCCGTATGTTGACGTAAAGGATCGGGTGTATACATACGGTGAATTTTTTCCTCCTGAATTTTCACCTTTTGCTTATAATCAAACAATCATTACAGAACACTTTCTTTCTAGCAAAGAAGAAGCAGAAGAATTTGGCATGCGTTGGCAAGAGCCACATTCTTCTGAATACGAAATTACATTAAAGTCAGAGGATATTCCAGATTCAATAAAAGATATTACAGAAAAAATTGTAGACGAAATTATTCAATGTAATAAATGTAAACGAGCTTATAGAATTATTTCTTCAGAATTTAAATTTCTTTCTCAAATGAATATACCCTTACCTAGGATATGTGTAGATTGCCGTCACGAAGCTCGTATATCACAGAGAAATAAAAGCAAGATATATTCTCGTTCTTGCATGTGTGGTTCGACAGGCTCACCACAAGTGACAGGAAATCACAATCACGAAGGAAAATGTGAGGTGGAATTTGAGACGAGTTATGCACCCGACCGACCGGAGATTGTGTATTGTGAAAAATGCTATCAGTCCGAAGTCATTTAATAATGAGGCGGATCAGCAAGAAGTGGTTTAAATTTGTGATATAATAGCGTGATGGAATACGTAAGTTATGATGAATTTAAAAAGATGGATATACGGGTGGGGACTATAAGGGCGGTTGAGCCAGTGCCCGAGACGGACAAATTACTGAAATGCATGGTGGATTTTGGCGAAACAGAATTACGACAGATTGTCTCAGGGATACATGAGTTTTATCCGGAATACGATAAATTGATTGGCAAGCAAGTTTTGTATATTGTAAATTTGGAACCACGAACGATAAAAGGAATACAAAGCAATGGAATGCTAATGGCTGTGGATGGGCTAGATAATAAACCTGTATTTTTAATTTCTGAAACAGAAGTTAATGCAGGTAGTAAAGTAAGATAATATGTTTGACACTATCTCAATCATACAGACAGTTGGGCTTATCGGAATATTTATAATTGTATTTCTCGAGTCTGGAGTATTTTTTGGATTTTTTCTTCCAGGAGATTCACTACTATTTACTGCGGGGGTTTTTGCAGCTGCGGGATATTTGCCTGTAGGGGCATTGCTTTTAGGCTGTATGATTGCAGCTATCTTGGGAGATAGTGTGGGTTATTTTACTGGAAAACATTTTGGGATAAGGCTTTTTACAAAAGAAGATAATATTTTTTTTAAAAAAAAGTATTTGATAATAGCTGAAAAATTTTATGAAAAACATGGTGCAAAGACAATATTTTTTGCAAGATTTATCCCGTTTGTAAGGACATTTGCACCGATTGTGGCAGGTATTGGCAATATGAAATATAGAAAATTTGTGACATACAATATACTCGGTGCTCTCATATGGCCATTTGTGATGTTTTCTCTAGGGTATTTTATAGGTAGCAGAATTCCAAATATTGAAAAATATTTACCATATATAGTCGGATTGATTATCCTCGTTTCTCTTTTACCGATATTGATCAAGTTTGCTGTTTCAAAGTATAAAAAATCTTCTATTTAAGACAAAAATGTCGTATAATATAATAGATGTCTCATATTTACAATAAAAATTTTCCAACACCAAAATTTTTATCAATGGCTTCTTTTGCGCTTGATATTTCTGATCAGTCAATAAAATATGGAAAGTTGTCACGAACTCACTCTGGGATTCATTTAAAAAAATATGGAAAATTGGAAATACAAAAAGGTATAGTTGTCTCAGGTAAAATAGAAAATTCACAAGCACTCGTGAATGCATTGAAAGTGCTTCGTGATAAAGAAAAGATGAATTTTGTAAGAGTGGCATTGCCAGAAGAACAGATATATCTTTTTACAATAATTTTACCTAAAATGAATTGGAGTGAGCTTCGCGAATCCATCCTCCTTCAGCTCGAAGAACATATTCCCATAAATGCAAATGACACCGTCTTTGACTTTGATGTTTTAGAAGAGACAGAGTCTGATGTGCTTTTGCAAGTGGTAGCCACATCTGTGGGTCTGATTGAAAGTTATTTGTCGGTTTTTGATCAGGCAGGTCTCACACCCATATCTTTTGAGCTTGAAGCTCAGGCGATAGCACGCGCCGTGGTGGGGCAAGATAATAAAGAGACTTTTATGGTAGTAGATTTTGGTGGTACACGCACAGGGATATCTATCATCAGTAAAAATAAAGTTTTATTTACGGCCACCGTCGATGTGGGTGGCAATATGCTCACTGAGATGATAATGAAAAGTTTTGGCATCACATTTGGTGAGGCTGAAAAAATAAAAAGTTTGTATAATCTTTCAAGTCACGAAGAAGGGAGTAAGATATTTTCTTCGATTTTAAATGGCGTGTCTGTATTGCACGATGAGATCAACAAGCATATTTCTTTTTGGCAAACACACGAAGATGAAAGAGGTCAAAAACGGGATTCAATAAAAAATATAATTATGTGCGGTGGTGATGCAAACCTAAGGGGTGTATCAGAATATCTTGAGGCAAGTATCAAAATCCCGGTCGCACATGCAAATGCTTGGGTAAATATATTTGATTTAAACAATGAAGTACCCGAGATGAAATTAGGAGAATCTTTGGGATTCGTCACAGTATTGGGCCTCGCACTCAATGATTTTATAGAAGAATAATATTTGATTAAATATATGATAAATGTATTACCAGAACAACAGAAAAAAGCACTACATAAAGAATATTTATTTCGTCTTATTTCTACATATTTCTTTTTAATAGCAGTACTTACTATTATGTCCACTATGCTTCTTTTGCCGACATATCTTTTGTCTGACTCAAAAGAAAATGTATTAAAAAATGAATTAGAAAAATTTAATAAAGAAAATCAAGAATTGGCAACTGACGATTTACAGAAAATAATTTCTGATATCAATACCAAGCTTACCCTTTTAGATACTGGCATTATACACAAAGAAGTCTCTCAGGGTGTGGTCAATAAGTTTTTAAATATTTCGCATGATAAGATATATATAGATAAGATTTTTTATACGAGTAGTAAAGACGACAATGGGACTCTTGAGATAGGGGGTATGGCCGTAAATCGTACCACTTTAAATAATTTTAAGACAGCACTTGATAAAAGCGGACTTTATCTTGGTGTGGATTTACCTATTTCAAATTTTGTAAAAGCCACAGATATTGATTTTAATATTAAGCTCAAGATTAAATAATATGCAAAAGAAAAAGACATATATCATACTTGCTATCACATTTATACTTATGGTTCTTTCTATTTTGCTATTTGTTTATGTATTTAATGAAATAAAGACAAAAAATGAAAATGCATCTTTTGTGTCAAAACAACTTGATAAACAAATTATTCAAAAAAACAATCTTGCAAATTTACAAAAGACGATAGATACCACAAAAGAACAACGTGAGATTTTAGGATCATATATTGTGGACGAAAATCACATAGATGAATTTATAGGATGGCTGGAAAGACAGGGTGAATTAATCGGTGTAAATGTATCTGTGGATGCAGTAGGTAAAGCAAAAGATGAAAACGTGCTCGACATCACACTAGGAGCTACTGGCAACTTCAATGCTGTGATGAACTTTGTCTCTTTTATAGAAAATTCGAAATATAAAATTGGTGTAAAAAAATTGTTTCTTTCAAAAAATATAGAAGAGGCGACCGAAGAGAGAGAGGGCAGGATATATTGGCAGGCACAATTTACATTTGGTGTAATAAGTGAAAATACGACACAAATAATAGATAATTTAAAAGATAAAAATTAATATATGAAATTAGATTTTAAAAAAATATTTTCAAAAAAAAGGAACGCAAAGCTATCACACAAGGCTTGCATCAATCCACATCGTGGCTGGAGAAACTTGGTATGGTTTGCAATATTTTGTGGGTTTATGCTTATCGTATTTAGTATGTATCTTTATTTTCAAATTAAAAATGATAATATTTTCAATGTAAAACAATCTGACGAAACAAAAAGTGAAATCATAAAACAAGACATTTTAGAAAAAATACTAAATGATTTTAAAGAAAAAGAAAATATGTCCACTCAAATTTTAGAGGGAAATATAAAATTTATAGATCCTAGTATATAATTTTGTGCGCGATGCAAGACTCGAACTTGCGACCTTCCCGGTGTAAACGGGTTGCTCTACCAACTGAGCTAATCGCGCATATTATTTTTTTATCACAAATTTATGTATATTGCCTTACTTAGGTCAACGACCCACCAAGACAGCTAATCGCGCGCCAAAAAACCATCAACTTTGGAATAATAACCTATTTTTCTTTATTTATCAACTGACCTTTAATAATAATATAAAGAATGCTAGAATACCCAAATAAGTCTTGCCCCTGTAGTTAAATGGATATAACTGCGGACTTCTAAGCCGTTATTGCAGGTTCGATTCCTGCCGGGGGCACTGAAATTGTTATAAATACCAAATAAGTATTGCATTTTAAATTAGAATAAGATATAGTCTAAATAGGCACTTGGGAGGGCTCTGCCCTCCTCACGGTTAATACATAAACCGTAGCCAAGTGCTTACAAAACACCCGCCACTTGGCGGATTTTTTGTTTTAATCTTCCTGTGGATTGCCGTCATGTAATACCCTAAATATCTTACCGTCTATAACTTTCATTTTCCAAAAAGGAATAATACTCCAAAATGTGTGACTACCATTTTCTCCTAACTTTCTAACGATGACTTTTATCCTAGCTTTGCCAATTACAGCTATAAATTCAAAATATTTAACACCTTTCAAAACCTTTTGCCATTTCCCGTGACTTTTTTCCCTTTCCCACTCTTGACCATCATAGACACCTTGGACCGTGTGAGATTTCTTTAATATTTCAGGAACAAGATAAAATAATTTCAAACGAGTGTATTGTTCAAAACGAACTCTGGCTTTTTCGTGATTGCTAAACTTCATATGTTCAAAACCAGATGAATTGAAACTGATATCTTGTTTTAGGTAAGGGCAATAAACCGATTTTGTATTTTGATATATTTCTTCGGCAGATTGTTTTACTTTTAAAAATAATTCCTCCGAAATTTCTCCATTTTTAGGTTTTCCCGGCATTTTCATATACCAGATTATATAATATATTCTGGGAAAAATATACTATTCAGTGAAATACAATTCTTCCGGACTTACATCATAAAGTCTCGCCAACTTAAACAAATTCACTACATGAGGATAGGTCAAACCTTTTTCCCATCGGGA
>CAYHYF010000027.1:0-9503 GCA_964360745.1 uncultured Candidatus Saccharibacteria bacterium
GCGGCGGTTAAAAGAATTTTTAAATTTTCTTTGATATTTTCTTGACCAATATACTCGTCCCACATACTTGGGCGTAATGTTTGGTCTAAAAAATTTTCATCTTTAGGATTAGTGTCTGTTTTTTTCATATTATTTAGGGGTTGACATTTAAGTTTGAATATGCTATACTCGCAAGAGAGGTAAAAAGTCCTCTGTATATGGTATTATACCATTTACAAATACAAAAAAGTACATGACAAAAAAATGTAAGTAAATGGGACGCAAGACGTCATCATTTTTAGTTTGAGAAGACACTAATCTCTAAGCAATCGGCCCCCGGCTCTATGTCTATGGACAGGACGTTCTGGTTTATATTTATATTTACTGGGTCTATCCTCGAAATATTCATTACTTCTATCGCGCAAGCTTTATAAGGATTGTTTAGAGATTAGTGTTTTTTTACACCCCTCCCTAGCCCTCCCCTTAGTAAGGAGAGGGAATTAATCCTCGTAAAAATCTACCACGCTTTGCACTTCATCAAATGAAGTTATGCCATTTAGTATTTTAATGATGCCATCTTCTTTCATATTGAGTATATTTTGATCAGCAGAAACTTTTTTGATTTCTCTCTCACTTGGATTTTGCGGGATTATCTTTTCTATCATTTCATCATTTTCAATTGCTTCAAATATTCCAATTCTACCTTTAAATCCAGTATTGTTGCACACAGCACAACCGGTAGGTTTATACATTTTCCTACCATCAGAATCTTTATCTAGATACGTAGACAAATCTTTTTTGTGAGCTATAGCCTCTTCTTTTATTTTTTCTACAATTTTTATTTTCTCAATTGTATCAGTATCTTCTATCATACAATCTTTACAAAGTTTTCTGACCAAACGTTGTGCTACCGCCAAAGAAAGAGCTGATACGAGAATTTTTGGATTTACATCAAGATCGATAAGGCGAGGTATCACACCGGCAGCATTATTTGTGTGTAGTGTGGAAAATACCATATGTCCTGTGAGTGCAGATTCCACGGCAATTTTTGCAGTCTCACTATCACGGATTTCTCCCACCATTATCACATCGGGGTCTTGGCGAAGTGCTGAGCGCAAACCCTCGAGGAATGTGTAGCCTTTTTCAGATTCTGTCTGCGTCTGTGTAATTCCTGCCAAATGGTATTCGATCGGGTCTTCGATTGTGATTATTTTTATTTCTGTTGAATAAATTTTTTGCAAAAATGAATAAAGGGTCGTGGTCTTACCACTACCTGTGGGACCAGTGAGTAAAATCAGTCCGTTTGGTTTTTTAATTTCACGCATAAATATTTCGTAGAGCTTAGGCTCGATACCCATATCTTCAAGTTTTATATTTATAGATTTTGGATTGAGTATTCTCATCACTATAGATTCTCCATAAGCTCCAGGGATCAGTGATACACGCATACTGATCTCATCCTGTCCGATAAATATAGAAAAGCGCCCATCTTGAGCCGTACCACTGGATGTGATCTTCAGTCCAGACAAGAGTTTGATTCGAGAATTTAAAAATTTATGTATATCTTTTGATATGGTGGTCACTTCTTGTAGAATTCCATCGAGTCTATATCGAAGCCTGACTGTATTTTCTTCTGGTTCAAAGTGCACATCTGATGCATCTATAGAGATTGCACCAGCTAAAATAATTTCAAGTATATGAGATGTCGTGTGGATTTTTTCTTTTTCAGTTTCTTCAATTGCTTTTATTATATCCGGTAGATTTTTTAATTTTTGTCCTAGATGGAGAAGCGTCTCTCCTGAGATATCAATGCTTCCCGATTTTGATTCTGATGCATAAGAAATTTCTACATATCGCTCCCATGCTTTTTCAAGCGATGCAAGAGATGCCATATAAAAATGGGGGATATATCCACGAGTATTAAAATATTCTTCAAGTTTTTTTAAATTGTCTGGCTGAGGTGAGCGGATGGCAACGTGTAAATTTTTTCCGACGATTTTAAATGGAGCCATACCGTCATTTTTTGCATCTTCTTCTTTTACCACACGCAATGCATCGTTTTCAATACTTACTGTTGCAAGATTTATGGAAGGAATATTGTATTTTGTGCGAGCGAGTAGCTCCACGAGTTCTTCTTCTTCGTCTTTTCTCACATCAGAAAGTTCTTTATCACTTTTTTCATCATTAAATTTTATAGACATATACAATTATTATATATTATTGATACAAAAATCACACTTGACATTTCCTGTAAATATGATAGTATGTAGAAAAAAGAACCATTAAAACAAAATTGTGAAAAGATTATTGATTGTTCTTCTAATAGTCCATAGTGGGCTTTCAGAAGTTTTTGCGGGCAAACCTTGCTTGCAAAAAGACAATACGAGGACCAAAGAGAGGCTTTGTTTGGAGTTAAAACTCCCCGCAAATGCTTTACTTAAGTCCGAGTATTACAAAAACGTCAACAATTTGTTGACGAACAAAGGCAAAAAATCTTTGGTCAATGACCAGGATCTCTGCAATGTAATATTGGCTTCCAAGCTGATGAATAAAGCAGAGTGCAATGCAGTTGGGATTTATTATATGGATAACGGCTACATTGCTTCAAATGGAAGCTTGTTCTATTCAGAAAATGAATTGTTGAAAGAGAATTATCTATACCTCGTATATGAGGGCGAAATAATTTGTTCTATTAGTTGCGGAAATCCAAATCGGATTGAGCTACTGTATGTCCCACCGCCAGTCACTCCACCACCTGTTGTTCCTCCGCCAGTTGTCATTCATGACACTACGGTTATCATTGAAAAGCATTATGTGGAAGTTGAGACAAGAGAAGATGACTACTATGAGCCTGTTCGTTACAAAAGAAGACCTACTTGTCGTCCGCCAGCACCAAGATGTGCTCCAGCTCCACAGTATCGTCCACGACCATTGCCACCACCACGAAGAAAAGCAATTTGTCGCCGTCCACCACCCCCGCCACCACAAAGAATTGTTTACCGAGAGCCTGTAAGACAACAACCAAAAATTGTTGCAAGACCTAAACAAGGTAGACCTGTCGGTGGTAGACCTACAGTTTCCTCTGGAAAACCCGTAGGAGGCAGACCAATCGCTGGAACTTCTGGAGGTCGTCCTGTTGGAGGACGTCCAAGACGTTAGTTCTTTACTACACACACCATATTGTTTGGGGGAGAAATTTTTCCCCAACCTTTTTAAGTCTTTAATACAATATGATGAATTGAAGATTTAAAATCGTTATAAAATAGTTGATAATTTATTAGTTTATGAAAAAATATATGAAAAAAATAATATTTGCATTCTCGTTTGCTTTGCTATTTGTTGGGCAGAGTGTTTTTGCTGCTCCTTTTAACACAGCATCAAATGATTGTCCTACAATCGGTGTTGGAAATGTGTCTACAGGATCTGGCGTAGAAGATGGGCATGATCTGTGCTGGATGCTTTCAAGCGTGCAGGCAAAAGCGGGAGATAATATAAATGTGCATATTTATTATCACAACACAAGTTCTTCTCCTGCCACAAATGTAAAAATATCTTTAAATAAAAATCCTTCGTCTGGCTCAAGCAGTACCCATTCTTTTTCTACTACAATAAGTTCAGATCAAGGTAGTGTCTCTGGAAATGCTCAAGTTTATATAAATAGCTCGCAAGCTCTTAATTTTACTGGTGCTTCTTGGCAACCAAATCAATCACGAACAGATGCCACTTTGCCTTTTGGGCAAAATGAATCTCAAGTGATGAATGGTGGAATAAATATTGGTACCGTAAATCCAGGATGGAATACACAAGGATCTGTCGTCGTTTCTTTTGATGTAAGTTCAGCTTCGGTAAATCCTCCAAACAACAATGATGATTGTCAGATTGATTATTTTCGTGTCAGTGATGACGATATAGAAGAAGGTGATAGAGTGACATTTTCATGGGATACAAGCGATTGTTCGTATGTGACACTCACTAGTTTTAGTGAAAGAATGGATACAAATGATTCTATAACTGCGCGACCGACATATTCACGAGAATATTGTCTCAATGCTTATGGCAACGGGACTGATCGTGAATGTCTCGATATCGACGTGGATGAAGATATCGATGAAGAAGAAAATATAGACCTTGAAGTGGAGACACGTAGTGCGACAGACATTTCTGAACGAAGTGCCACATTGAATGGCTTTATCGATCCAAACGACAGCTACGCTGTGCGATGGTTTCGCTATGGCACAAGCTCAAGTAATCTTTCAAGAACTACAAATAGAGTAAATCACGGATATTCAAGATCAAATTTCTCTGCAGATATTTTCAATCTTTCACCACATACAAGATACTATTTTCAGGCTGTTGGTGAAAACAATGATGACAATATAGAATATGGAAAAATATTAAATTTCAACACAGATGCCTCTGTCATTGACGACAATGATAGCTTGAGTGCGGTCACGACTGTGGCGACTGGAATCAGCCAGTCGTCTGCAGTAATCAATGGTCTTGTATTAAACACAGAAAGTATTCAGACAAATGCGTATTTTGAGTATGGTAGAAATGTAGATCTTGGTAGCAGGACAATTACAAAAAATCTCGGTAGTGGTATAGCACTCAATACTTTTGACACTATATATGGCCTTTCTCCAAACACTTTTTATTTCTACAGAGTTGTAGGTGAAAATGGCAATGGTAAGGCTTATGGTGACATTAAATTTTTTCAAACACCTACAAATGGAATTGTCACTCCTCCTGTTGTTCCAAAAATTCCAGCTGAAGCACTTGCCACACTTCAAATTACAAATAAATATGAGCTCGTGCGTTTAAATGATTTGATTGATTACACAGTCACTTATAAAAATACTGGCAAGACAAGACTTGTAAATTCTACATTGAAAGTATTTTTACCTGAATATATAGATTATACAAATTCTCAACGTGGAAATTATGATAGAGGCACTCGTGAGCTCACGGTAAATTTGGAAAATCTAAATCCAGGAGATGGTGGAGTTTTGTATATGCAAGGGCAAGTCATCGATACACCTGTAAATAATACACAGATTGTCACTAGCGCTATGCTTGAATATACAAACGAAAAAAATGCTAGCGAGAGTGTGATGGCTTACGTGGTAAATCGTACAGGGGAGACTGTAAACAACACAAATCTTGCAGCCGGAGCATTCTTTGCATGGCTTGGAAGTTTGAGCCTTTGCTTCTGGTTGTTCCTCATCATCCTCCTCATACTTCTTGCGATTATGTTTTCAAGAATGTATAAAAAAGATAGATATGTGACAAATAATAACAATAGTTATTACAACAGACCAAAACCAAAGCCAAATCAAAATTACAATAATCAAGGTGTCCAACACAATGGAAATGGCAATGGCCGTAATTTCAAAAACAGCGATTACAGTCACAACAATCCAGAAGCATTTAATGGCGGTGAATATAGTGATGGAAATCCATACGAAAATCTACCGAAGTAATACATGTAGTAAGTAGTAAGTAGTAGGCAAAAAATCCCCCAATATCAGGGGGATTTTTTGTGGTATGATTAGTATATTATGCAGAAAGATAAAGCTAAAAAAGAAAAAATTGTACTTTTAGATTCACACGCTATTATTCATAGGGCATATCACGCATTGCCAGAGTTTGCCAATTCGCATGGTGAGCCCACAGGAGCATTGTATGGCCTATGTACGATGCTGATGAAGATTATCACAGACTTGTCACCCGACCACATAATCGCCTGCTATGATTTACCAAAAAAAACTTTTCGTCACGAAGCTTATGATGGATATAAAAAAGGTCGTGCAAAGACGGATGAAGCATTGGTCGCACAACTTATAAAATCTCGAGATGTGTTCACAGCTTTTTCTATACCCATCTACGACGCCGAGGGTTTTGAGGCGGATGATGTGCTCGGCACAATTGTCGAGCATTTTAAGGGAGATAAAAATATTGATATAGTCATTGCATCTGGCGATATGGATACGATGCAATTGGTTTGCGACAATACTTCTGTATATACTTTAAAAAAGGGAATTAACGATACAATTCTTTATAATGAAAAAGCTGTGGTGGATAGATTTGGATTTAAACCAGAGTTTTTACCGGATTACAAAGGTCTTCGTGGTGACCCATCGGACAATATCATAGGCATAAAAGGTATTGGAGAGAAAACTGCGACAGAAATCATAAAGACTTTTGGTACAATTGAAAATTTATATAAACATTTATCCAAACCCAGTGGCGAGAATAAATTGAAAGACATAGGTCTTACAGATAGAATCATAAATCTATTAAAAGACAATGAAGATGAAGCTATTTTTTCAAAGACATTGGCAATGATACGTCGTGATGCACCGATCGATTTTAAAATTCCTGAGAAAAATTGGAGAGATACTTTATATAAAGAAAATATCTTTGATTTATTTCGTGCTCTTGAATTTAAAAGTCTAGGGACAAGATTTGAAAAGTTGTTTGACGGGGAATTTTCTCCCCCTGCTAAGGGGGAGGCCCGCCTGAATGACGAAGTCGGGCAGGTGCCGGAGGCGGAGGGGGTCTTGAATTTAGACCCTCAAAAACTCCAAGAAGCGAAAATTGCATTTTGGCTTTTAAATTCTGAAATGACCAATCCAAATCTAGATGATTTGATAAATTATAAAAATGCTCAAAACTTCGACGAAGCTCACAGTCTTTTGATGAAAGATATAGAGAAAAATAATCTCAATTATGTATACAAACACATTGAACTTCCAATCATACCAATTATAAAAGAAATGCAAGATTATGGAGTTTTGGTAGACGTGAAATACCTAAAAGATCTTTCAGAAAAATATCATAAAAGTTTGAAAGAATATGAAGACAAGATTTTAAAGTTTGCAGGGAGAGAATTTAATATCAATTCACCAAAACAGTTGGGTGAGGTTTTGTATGATGAGATGAAGGTCACAGATATAAAAGTGGATGGATTAAAAGTCCGGATGAAAAAGACTGCCGGTGGTGCGCGCTCCACGCGTGAGAGTGAGCTTGAAAAATTGCGAGGACTTCACCCTATCATAAATGAGATTTTAAAATATCGTGAACTACAAAAACTTTTATCCACGTATATCGATACTCTGCCATTACTTGTGAAAGAAGATGGTAGAATTCATGCAGAATTTGTGCAGACAGGCTCTACTACTGGTAGATTTTCATCATTGAATCCAAATATGCAAAATATTCCCATCAAGAGTGAGCTTGGGAAAAATATTCGCAATTCTTTTGTCGCAAAAAAAGGTTCAGTGCTCGCTTCATTTGATTATTCTCAGATTGAGCTACGGGTGGCCGCACTTCTTTCACAAGATGAGTATTTTATAAAAGTATTTAGAGATGGAAAAGATATTCACAACGCTGTGGCGTCTCGCGTATTTGGAGTCGACGAAAAAGATGTCACGCAAGATATGCGTAGACGTGCTAAAGTCATAAATTTTGGAATTCTTTATGGTATGGGAGTCAGTGCTTTACAGCAAAATCTAGGAGGAGAGAGACGTGAAGCACAAATTTTCTATGACAATTATTTTGCCCAATTTCCGACAATTGCAGGATATCTCCAAAGTGTAAAAGATTTTGCAAAAATCAATGGCTATACAGAGACCCTCTTTGGGCGACGTAGATACTTTCCAGGTATAAAATCACATATTCCATTTATCCGAGCTATGGCGGAGCGTATGGCCATCAATGCGCCTATCCAAGGCACGGCCACGGCTGATATTATCAAGATTGGGATGAAGAGAGCATATGATGCTCTTAAAGATGCTGGTCTTGAAAATGAAGCACATTTAGTGATGCAGGTGCACGATGAGCTTGTATATGAGATCAAAGAAGAGGTTTTAGATAAAGCGATACCGGCCATAAAAAATGCTATGGAAAATGCGATACCACTAGACTTTGTCTCTAATATGGAATCTGTCCCGCTCGTAGTATCTAGTGGCTACGGTAAAAACTTTGGGGAATTGAAGTAAATATAAAATATGGTATTATCTTAATTATGGAGATAGTTAAACTTACAAAAGAAGAAAAAGTAAAAATGGGCAAGACTCGCAAGGTCCATGTGATCTTATCCCAATCATATGCAGTGTATTTGTTTGCGATTTTGATTGCAGTGATTTTAGACTTTATCTATCCTATAAAATTTGGCAATGACAAGCTAATCGCCATTGGTTTTATATTTATGACTCTTGGGTCAATACTCGTGTATTGGGCACAAAATTCAGCGAGTAAATCTAAAAAAGATATGATGGAGAGAAAATGCCCACGCAATTTTTCTGCAGGTCCATACAAATTTTCAAGACGTCCCACACAATTGGGTCTGACTATGGCGACCCTTGGTTTTGGATTGATTTCAGAATCATTTTTTGTAGTATGCGCAGTCGTGTTTTCCTATTTTATTACACGTTTTGTATTTTTAAAATATCAAGAGAAAATCTTGATGGAGCGCTATGGAGATGCGTATTGTGATTATAAGGAAAAAGTAAAGACTTGGATATGATTCACATACTCTACGGCAATGATATAAAAAGTAAAACTCTGCACATAAAAAAGCAAATAGAAAATGCTTCAGTCGTTCGTATCCCTGCAAACCATCTATCATCCGAAATGTTGTTTTCTTATAGTGAGCAAAATTCTTTATTTGGAGATGAATTTGTGATTATTTTAGAAAATCCAATTTCAGAATCAGAAATTGTCTTTGATAAGGAAGTCCTAGAAAGATTAAAAGATTCATCCACACTTTTTATAATACTTGAAGATGATTTACTTGCCGACGAAGTAAAGAAATACAAAAAGTATTGCGAAGTTGTTGAAAAATTTGAATTAGAGAAAATGACAAAAAAAGAAATGAATCCTTTTGTTATTGCAAATCTGTTTGGCAGTCGGGACAAGATAGGGGCTTGGAGTATGTATAGAAAATTGGTTGAAAAAGGGGAAACGGCTGAGCCAATAGCTGGAATGCTATTTTGGAAAGTAAAATCAATGCTTGTTTCCGGTAGCGATAAATTTAAAGACAGTGAATTAAAAGAGCAATCAAGCGAGCTTGTAGATATATATCATAAAGGGCATTTAGGAGTTTTAGATATGGATATTGCCCTTGAGCAATTCATACTAAAGCATCTTTAATTGATATTTTATTTAAAAATTTTAATATAAAAAAATAAAGGCAAAAAGAAAAGGCCTGAAAGTTAAATTTCAATTTCTTGAAAACTAGCTTTCAGGCCTTTAGCCTTTAAAATATAATGTACCTCTATCTAATTTAATACATTACTTAAATGAACTATATGATTTTAAATATTACCTCTTAAATTATTCCTTAACGCGGAATGCGTGGAGGTATTTAATAATGACTTGTGTTTATTATACTGTATATCATATATCAATAGCAAACTTAGCCTGTGGATAAATATAATTTATAAAATATTGCAAAGAGTAATATTTAGTGATACTCTTTATTTAGAAGGGAGTTCTTTGGAACAAATCAAAAGAGATTATAA
>CAYHYF010000028.1:0-8785 GCA_964360745.1 uncultured Candidatus Saccharibacteria bacterium
TCGAAGCCCGCTTAAAACTTTTCTCAGGAATAAAATAGGTTTTTTAATTTAATATAATTTTATACTGATACACATTTCCGCATATGCGGAAATGTGTATCAAAGATTATAAATAGAAAAATTATTTATATTTATAATAAGCTAAAGTGTTTTTTGAATTTCATGTCATTATTTATTGAATTTAATTCTAGAAATTCTATATGTTTACTTACTTTGTAATAATCTGCTACAAATAGGATTTCGTCTTCGCACTGATAGGGGTAGAGCCAAACACTTTTTTGAAACTGTACAAAACCCAATTGTTTTAATTTAAAACGAAGAGAATCTCGTGCCTTGGAAAATCGTACTGGTAAATCAAACATTACAATTCTCCATCTTCCATCCCACTTTTTTGGTTTTGGTATTTTAATTATATCTATAGCAAAGCGTTTTAAAATAGATTCACCATTTTTTGTAATTTTTACAGTAGTAACTCCATTTTTACCAGAAATGTATTCTATTAATTTTCTCTTTTTTAAGTTTGTTAGAGTTGTTGAAATTTGTCTTTTGGTATATTTCTTTTTATCAAACATTTTTAAAATTTGAACCGCATTTCCCATGGCAACAGTAACGCCCACAATAACTGGCATAGAAGCTATGGCCAATGTACATAAAACTACTTTTGTAATTTTAGCATTTCTTGTCCCTGAATCTAAAAATTCTTTTAATTGTTCCCTGTATGATATTTTTTTTATATTACTCATATGATACACATTTTAGCATATGCGGAAATGTGTATCAATCGTTTACATATGGTTATTGGGGATAAATTATAAAATTTGGTATACTGGATTTATGGAAGAAGTAAAATCACAAGAAAATAATGCAGAAAATATTATTCCACATAAGGAGGAAGATGAAAATAGTATTAGTGAAGCAGGTCCTATTATTGGGAATGATATAAATACAAGTCCTGACAAGGTATATCGTCAAGTTCAAGGTATGAGTGCCATTGAGGATTTGTATGATGTTGGCATGGTGAGAAGTAGTACTTCTGCAACGGAAACTAAAGAAATAGAGAATACAAATAGTAAAGGTAAAAAAACAGTTTATTGGACACGTGGAGTAGAAGGGAAAGGACATATAGTTCCTCGGGATGGTTATGTGATAGAAGCCCCGTATGATATTGCAAAAGAAGGGTTAGTTAAAAAAGAAAGTATTACGGCGATTTATACTAAGCTTGAAAATAATGAAGTAATAAATGTTTTAGAAAATCCATCAAAGTTTGAATCTGATATTATTGAATATAGATTAAATAAATTATCTTTTACGATTGAAAATCAAAAAAGAATAATTGATTCAACAACTAGTAAGGTAAATGAAATTCGCTCTAGATTAGGAGCGGAAGGTGAAGAAAATAATATTCCATCTATTGATTTTAATAAAAAAGAAGTTATTCAATTAGAAAATAAAAAAATTGAACTTCAAAATAAATTACAAGAAATTTTAAAATCTGATGTTTCCGAAAAACATACAGATATTATTAATGAAATAAAACAATCAAAGATAGATTGGGCTCATTCAGAAGAATTAACGAGACGTTTAAAATTAAAAGGTGCAACAGATGAAGATGTGTTACAAATAAAAAATTGGTTGATTGATAATACAACAAATGCTAAAACTTTTATATTACCACCTAGTAAATTTAAAGAAGTAGTAGATGTTTTACACGAAATGACTGGAGAAGAAAATATAAAAGAAGGACGGGCTTTTTATCTTCCTGGAGGAAGAGATGATGTACCAGAGAATATAAAAAGTTCAGTATTTATGCAAGAAAATATCGCTAAACCTCCTATCCCGGGACAAGAAGATGAAGTCAAAAATACTATTGATAAAAATACTTTACACCATGAACTTGGTCATGTTGCACAAGATGGACTTTTAGAGAGTGAATTGTATAATGATTGGAATCCCAAGTTTAAAGATAGTGCACCAGACAAAAATTATGTAGGACTTATAAATGAAACAGATACTAGAATTCGTTCTATGTACAGAGAGCTTGGAGAAGTTTTTGACCCACAAAAAGAAGTATTTGGTAAGAAGCATTTAGAAATACTTAAAAATAAATTAAGTACGGGAAAATTAAATAAAGATACGGAAGATCTATTTAAACACTATGATGATGCTACCTTAATTAAACTCGCCAATCGTTTGCCTGCAATTTAGTAACTTCATTTTTCTAGGAAAAAATGCTGAAATAAGGTAATCTATATAAATTATGTCCAAGGCTGATACAATAGTGCGTTTTGATAACGTGTCATTTGAATATGGTGTAAATAAGCCCATCTTGCAAGAGGTGAGCTTTGGTATTCGGCGTGGTGCCAAAATCACGATCATGGGGCAAAATGGCGCAGGCAAGAGTACTATATTTGGACTTATCACAGGATTGCACACACCGGATGATGGAGATATACATATTTCAAATAAGGCGACTATTGCAATATCGCGCCAAGTGATACCGAGACCAGATTTGGATTTGACGGTAAGAAGTTTTTTTGAGAAATGCTTTTCCAGAAAGGTGTATGATATCGATGTGAAGATTGATGAAGTTTTGGAAGTGGTGCACTTAAGGGGTCACGAAAAAGTACACGATAGAATAGTAAAAACTTTTTCTGGTGGTCAGCAAGCGCGACTTCTGCTCGCATCTGCATTGATTCAAAATCCGGATATATTATTACTTGATGAGCCGACAAACAATCTGGATCATGCAGGTATTGATCATCTGACAAAATTTTTGATTGATTATAAAAAGACGGTGGTGGTGATTTCTCACGATGCAGAATTTCTAAATGCTTTTACGGAAGGAGTTTTATACTTAGATATTTACACAAGAAAAGTGGAGCAATATACGGGAAATTATTTCAATGTAGTAAAAGAGATAAAAGCTCGGGTGGAAAAAGAGCAAATGAAAAATGCTCAGCTTGAGAAAAATATTCAAGCCAAGAAAGACAAAGCCAATGAATTTGCTCACAAAGGGGGGCGACTTCGACTCGTAGCCAAAAGAATGCGAGATTTGGCCGATGAGATGGAAGAAGAAAAAGTGGATGTCAGAAGAGAAGACAAGACAATCAGGCATTTTACAATTCCGGCACAACCGGACCAAATAGGGGATTTGTTGACTATTACAGAATTGAATGTCGTAAAAAAAGGAAAGATTGTAAAACGTAAAGTAAATATAAAATTAAGAAAAAATCAACACTTACTTTTAAAAGGACCAAACGGAATTGGTAAAAGCACATTGCTCGAACACTTAGCCAATGGCACAGCGGATGGTGCGAAAATAAAAGAGGGTGTGAGAGTAGGATATTATAGGCAAGATTTTTCAACTCTTAATTTTGAAGATACCGTATATCAATCACTTGCAAGTGGTATGAAAAACTCGGATTCAAAAATTGATGAACAATATATGAGATCGGTGGCTGCGAGCTTCCTTATTACAGGAGAACTTATCCATACGAAAATTGGTAGCTTATCAGAAGGACAAAAGGGATTGGTAGCTTTTGCAAGACTTGTGCTTGAGCAACCAGGACTTTTAATACTCGATGAACCGACCAATCATATAAATTTTCGCCACCTTCCCGTAATCGCAAAATCACTCGACGAGTATAAGGGAGCGATGATTATAGTGTCCCACGTACCAGAATTTATTTCTCAAATTCGCATTGACGAGACTCTCGATTTGGATAAATAGAACATCATTTATATTGTTTGCATTTTTTAATATAGGGTGTAAAATATATAAAAAACTGATAAACATGAATGATATGTTGACTATTCATTATTTTTGCGAAGGTTGTAATATGGATACACTTTCAAGAAAGAACGAAGAAATTTGTGATGTAGAAAATGACAAGTATTATTCTTGTAAGTGTCTAATTTGTAATCGCGAAAGTTTCGTTATTGTTGATCACACACTTCCTTTAAGTTGTTCTATATTGGAGGTTTTAGATTTGAATTATATATGTTTTAACTGATTTTATAACTATTTCTCCCTGCATTTTGTGTGGGAGATTTGTTTTTATTTGGTATAATATAAATATGATATTTAGAATAATCAGTATTGCTTTTAAGGGGAATAAATTTCGGCAGGATCCGAAGGGTTTTTTGGGCGAGGAGGCAGATGGGTTTTTGAATAGTATGTTTATTTTACCTTTTATCGTGCCTAGTCTTTTTATAATATTCTTTTTTATTTTGGGTTTTACAAGCCTGCTCTCGGGCCCATATGGATTTTTTAAATTTGTGTTTTTTATCACATTTATTCCTTTTGTGATATTTGCATCTATTATTTTCAGGGCTTTGAAAACAATAAAAAGAGCAAATAAAAAAGTGATAAATGAGACAATTGTAGTAAAAGCTGAAGTAAAAGAATAATTTTATGATTGGTAAACTTTGGAAATTTTTGCAAAGCGAAATATATTTTTTAAAAAAACCTAAAAAAGACAAAAATGTCAAAGCTTTTTCTTTGGTTGAAATTTTAATTGTTCTTGCTATAATCGGCATATTGGGTAGTATCGTCATTACATCTATATCAAAAGTTTATGAGAGAGTGTATTATGTAAAGGCCAAGAAAGAATTTAAAACGATGGTCGAGGCACTGGAGCTTTATCACCTTGATAATAATGACACTTATCCACCAGATGCAAATAGAAATATTCCTCCTGGGCTCGAAGATTATATAAATGTGGGTGATTGGCCAGATGCACCATGGCCAGGGAGTGTATATGATTGGGATAATTGGGCACCAGGGAATCTTGCTTATGACCCAAAAGAGCAGACATATCAGATCAGTATTAGGTTTTGCCCGATTGGTCAACCACAAAATTGTAAGTTTCCAGATACAGATTGGGCAGAGGATTTTGATATAAACAGCTCAGTATATTATTGTCTCAGTGGTGATTGCAGGTCCCATAGTAGTCAGCCGGTGGCTCATCCGGGGCATTGTATAAATTGTGAAGATTAAAAAATTTTTATGTTGATAAAAACAAAACAAATAAAAGGAGCTGGACGAGGAAAAGAACTGGGTTTTCCTACTGTAAATATGATAATACCGCCAGATATTTTTATAGAAGAGGGTGTATATGCTGGCTGGTTTGTGGTGGATGGCCGATCATATAAAAGTGCAATTCATTACGGTGCAATACCTACATTTGGCCAAAATGAAGCCACGTTAGAAGCACATTTGATAGATATTGTAGATGAAAATATGCCAGATCTTGGACAAGATGTTATAGAGCTTGATATCTTGGAAAAAATCAGAGAAGTAGAAAATTTTTCTGATATTGAAGATTTGATTATCGAGATAGATCGTGATGTAAATAAAGTACGAGATATGCTAAAATAGAGCGTATGAATATAAACTTTGATTTTTTAAGTAAAGATATAAATTTTAAAAGAAAAATAAACAAAAAAATTCTTAGAGATTTAAGGATTGTACTTATAAGTGGCTTGTCTTCAGTGGTCATTTTTTCAGCATTTATTTTAGTAATTTGGCAGAATAAAGATTTTGTAATCGATAAATTTTTATTTAACCAAATAGTTGAAACAAAAATAGAGGTAAATGAGCCATTAATCATAGAGCCCGAACTCGACAAAGAAGTGATATTGAAAAAAGAAGACGAGAAAGAAAAAGTAAAATCTGTAATAGATGTAGTAAAAGAATCAAATCCGGCAGTCGTATCTGTGATCGTAAATAGAGAAGTGCCAAAATATGAGAGGGTTTTAAATAATGAAACTAAAAAATTTGAAATAAAAGAAAATGGTGTAGAAAAAAAGAAGGTTGGTGAGGGCTCAGGATTTTTTATTGCAAAAAACGGTACGATTATTACTAATCGTCATGTCGTTGAAGGAGATGGTTTGGAATATGTAGTCTATACAAATGATGGTCTTTCTCGACCTGCCACAATTTTAGCTATTGATCCTGTGTATGATGTGGCTTTGATGAAAGTAGGAGGAAATAATTTTTCGTATTTAAAACTTGCTGATTCAGATAAAATTAGCGTAGGAGAAAGTGTTGTGGCAATAGGGAATGCTCTCGGTGAATTTAAAAATTCTGTTTCAGTCGGAGTAGTATCAGGGCTTGCGCGTACAGTTCTAGCAAGTACAAATGGTGGGGGAAAAGAGAGATTAGAAAAGGTAATTCAGACAGATGCTGCGATAAATCCTGGGAATTCGGGTGGTCCACTTATTGATTTATATGGACGATTTGTCGGTATCAATGTGGCTGTGGCTCGCGGATCTGAAAATATTGGTTTTGCATTGCCAATAAATTCTGTGAAAGATGTGATTAGCTCTGTGGTAAAGACTGGTAAAATTGTGCGCCCATATGTGGGCATACGATATGTACCTATCACAAAAGAAATACAAGAAAGTCAAAAATTGTCTGTTGATTACGGTGTTTTAATTTTAAAGGGTAAGACTGACTCAGAGCCCGCTGTATTGTCTGGTTCACCAGCTGAGCGTGCTGGACTTAAAGAAAATGATATTATATTATCACTTGATGATAAAAAAATCACAGAAGATAATGATTTTGCTTTAATGATAAGGGATAAGAAAGTAGGGGATACTGTAAAAATGTCGGTTTTGTCTCTCGGGCAAACAAAGACAGTCTACTTACTTCTGGACAAAGTAGCTGATTAGTTCTATTATTAATGTATAGTAGTTGTCTTTTAAGTCGTTGATGATTAATAATAATTAATATGAATACAATACAAATGTTTATACAAACAATATGGGCGTCATTGCTCGCTTTGGGATTAGTTAAAATAATTTTATTTATCATAATAGATGGTCTCTTGTTTCGGATCAATCCACTTATAGGTACATTAGGTTTTATTCTATTTATTGCATATCTTGCAAATTGGATATAGTTTAGACATTTATTATATTACAAAAACACAATGCTATTTTAAGCATTGTGTTTTTGTTTTGTGGATAAAAAATACTTGACAATACCCTAGGGGGGTATATAATAGATTTATGCACACAAATAAGCAAAAATTAAATAAGAGACTAAAAATTATTGAAGGGCAAATTAGAGGCTTGCAAAAAATGGTCGAGGTCGACACATATTGTATTGACGTGATTACTCAAACTTCGGCCATCAAGCAGGCTTTGTCATCTGTTGAGAATGTACTTTTAGAAGAGCATTTGGGGCATTGTGTAGTCAACCAAATAAAAAAAGGGGATACAAAAAAGGCCGTAAATGAAATATTGAAAGTTTATCAATTAAAGAAAAAATAGTATGAATACTCAAACATACAAGGTGAGCGGTATGCATTGTGCAAGTTGTGCAAGCATTATCGAGCGTACTGTCAAAAAAATTGATGGGGTAGATAGTATAGAAGTAAATCCTGGTACAGAGAATGCCAAAATTTCATTTGATAATACAAAAACTAATGGAGGGGATTTTAATAAAAAGTTGGAACCACTTGGGTACTCGCTCGATATTGTTCAAGATAAATCTGTTATAACACCAAAAGATAATAAATTAAACGAACTTCAAGAACAAAAAATAAAACTTATGTCGGCTATTCCGCTCGCCATCATAAGTGTTTTTGTTATGATTTGGGATATTTTGGCAAAATATGAACTAGTGTCAATGATGAACAATACCACATCGGAGTTCTTTCACCACCTCTTACCGATAATTGCGACTTATGTATTATTTGTTGTCGGTAAGCCATATTTGATGGGGTTCTATCGATTTTTACGAACAGGGCAGGCCAATATGGATACACTAATTGGCATTGGAACAGTGTCAGCCTTTTTATATAGTTTTACTGTGACAGCATTCGAGGATATTTTAAAACCTTTTATAAATGTTGATGCAAATTATTATGATGTGACGATTATTGTCATTACGTTTATTGCATTGGGTAAATATCTCGAAGCTCGCTCAAAATTAAAAACTGGCGACGCAATAGAAAAGCTTTTAGGTTTGCAAGCTAAAACTGCTTTAGTTATTCGTGCTGGTGTGGAAACAGAGATTCCAATTGATCAAGTTGTACACAACGATTTAATTATTATAAAACCAGGGAGCAAAATTCCTGTAGATGGAATTATTACCGAAGGAACTTCGTATATAGATGAATCAATGATTACCGGCGAGCCAATGCCAGTCGGTAAAAAAGTTGGTGAAAGTGTCGTGGCTGGTACGATAAATACCACTGGTTCATTTACATTTCGGGCTACAAAAGTTGGTGGGGAAACATTGTTGGCGCAAATTATTAAAATGGTGGAAGATGCTCAAAGTAGCAAGGCTCCAATTCAAGCATTGGCCGATAAAATCTCAAGTATTTTTGTGCCGATAGTTTTGGTTATTGCATTCGTCACATTGATATTGTGGCTAGCAATTGGTACGCAATATATTGGCTTCGCACAGGCATTATCATTTGGGTTAACATCATTTGTCGGAATTTTAGTTATTGCTTGCCCTTGTGCATTGGGGCTCGCTACTCCAACAGCGATAATTGTAGGTGTGGGTAAAGGTGCTCGTGCTGGAATTTTAATTAAAGATGCGGCAACATTGGAAAAACTTCATAAAGTAAATGTTGTTGTTGTTGATAAAACAGGCACGCTGACATATGGCAAACCTGAATTAATTGATATTTCAAATGTGTCAGGTTTACCAGATGAAGAATTTATTTCTATCATTGCAAGTTTGGAAAATAAATCCGAGCATCCTATAGCTCATGCTATTCTAACTTACAGTGAAGAACATAAAATTCAAATAAAAGAAATTTCAAATT
>CAYHYF010000029.1:0-8578 GCA_964360745.1 uncultured Candidatus Saccharibacteria bacterium
TTGCATGCCTTATCCACGCCGCCAGCGTTCATCCTGAGCTAGGATCAAACTCTATTTTAAAATCTACAAAATAAATTTCATAGATCGATTAGAACGGAACAAAAGAAAAAATACTTTATTCCTACTGACTTACTTGCTTGCCTCGCCATAACTCTATCGAGAGTAGGCGGGCATTTGATTTAATGTCTTATTTACCATTTATTGATTTTTCAAAGAAATTAAAACAGCCGGCTATTACCTGACTGTGGGTTCTATTATATACATATAGAAATAGAAGTCAAGTCTTTATATACATCGATTATCAACAGTCAAAATTGCCTTTTTGTTAATATTTTGCTATACTCGTATCTATGACGATTATTGCTAATATACTACCGTATATACAAATCATTTTATCTATACTGCTTACCGTAGCGATACTGCTTCAGCATTCTAGCGCTGGTGCTGGTGGGGCTTTTGGAGGGGGTGACGATGGCACACTTCATCACACACGTCGTGGATTTGAAAAATTCCTATTTACTTCTACTATTATCCTTGCCATTTTATTTGCAGCTTCTGCCTTTGTTTCTATATTTATCAGATAATGATATCTGATATTCTACGCTGGACAATAAACCAAAATACCATTTTATAATTCTTATGAAAAAAATCATCAAGTTCCTTAAGGAAATTAAATTTCCAAATAAAAAAAATTTAAAAACTGGATACCAAGCTCTGACTATCAAAGAGGCATCTTTATTGTCTATCACTACTATTGTGGCATTGGTGTGCGTAATCATTATTTTAGGAAAATTAAATGATAAATTCATCAATGAAATTCCTATATCTGGAGGAAGCGTCACAGAAGGAATCTTGGGAATGCCGACATTGGTCAATCCAGTACTCGCATTATCAGACGCCGACAAAGATTTAACCAATCTTGTATTTTCAGGACTAATGAGGCATATGCCAGATGGGAGTTTTGCCCCAGATTTAGCCGAAAGCTATGAAGTCTCTCCAGATGGCACAAAATATACTTTTATACTAAGAGACGATATCCAATTTCATGATGGTAAAAAAATGACTATAGATGATGTCATATTTACATTAGAAAAAATAAAAGATCCATTAATAAAAAGCCCAAAGAGAGTTCAATGGGAAGGAGTCGAAGTTCAAGGCGAGATACCAAATAAAATAATTTTTACTTTAAAAAAACCATATGCTTCATTTATGGATAATGCTACACTCGGTATACTATCGATGAATCTTTGGAAAAATATAAGCCCCTCTGAATTTAATTTAAGTAATTTAAATATCAAAGCGATAGGAACTGGGCCATATATGATTGATTCTGTTTCGAGAAATGATGAGAACATACCGATCAAATACAATCTTAAAAGGAATAAGAAGTTTCTCTTGAGTAATCCATATATAAAAGAAATAATTATTAAATCTTATAGTAATGAAAAAGAATTAGTTCAAGCATTGAAAAATGGCAGTATCGACCAAGCCGGTGGTATCAGTCCCAATAATGCAAAAAATCTAGAATCAAGAACAATGGATATAGAGACGATGGTACTTCCTAGAATGTTTGGATTATTTTTCAACAGTAATACAAATAAAATTTTATCAGATAAATCTGTAAGAAGTGCTATCGACAAAGCTATCAATCGAGAAAAAATTATAAATGATACATTGCTTGGTTATGGTATAGCCATAGATAGTCCTGTCCCAAAAAATATCACGAATTATTCATCAATTTCTGGGGAAAAACCGAAAACAGATCTTGATAAAGCATATGAAATACTAAAAAATAGCGGTTGGGTAAAAAATGAATCTGGTCTATTAGAAAAAAGCTCTACCAAGACTACTACGACAGTAGTAAAAGGTAAAAAAGTGACAAAGACAACAAAGGGAGATTCTACAAACATTCATTTTTCAATCACAACCGGAGATGCACCGGAGCTTGTGGCCGTAGCTACAGAAATAAAAAAACAATTAGAAGACTTTGGTATGATTGTTGATTTAAAAATATATGAAACTGGTCAATTAAACCAAGTGATCAGATCACGTGAATATGAAATATTATTCTTTGGACAAGTAGTTAACCATGAGTCTGATTTATTTGCTTTTTGGCACTCATCACAAAAAAGTGACCCTGGTTTAAATATTGCTCTTTATGGAAATGAGAAAGCTGATATGATACTAAATATTGCACAGAGTATCATATCTACAGAAGATCGTTCGCAAAAATATATTCAATTTGAAAATATTTGGAAAGAAGATATTGGTGGAGTCTTTATATATTCTCCAGAATATATTTATGTACTGAATAAAAAAATCAATATACCTAAAAATTATCATCTAACAAATCCAAGTGGACGTTTTGATAGCGTATACACTTGGTACACCAATACCGATAAGGTTTGGAAAATATTTACTAATAATTAATTAAATTATCCACTATTAGTGGACACAAATACTGTATGGAAGAATCATCAAATAAAAATGCCAAAAAAGCTGCATTGGGGAGAATAATGCGTCAAGCTAAACAGAGCTCTCATAGTGCTCACGATAATGCTTTAAAAAAAATAGATACAAAAGAAATAGGAACAAAAATTATTCATAAACCAACGCAACATAGAAATCATAATCCAAATTATCAACACACGTCATCAAAACAAAGAAGACCAAACAATAGGCATGAATCTCACATAAGGAGAGAAAAACCATTTACCTCAAGAGGTGGAAATACCAAGATACCAAATCCTGCCGAAGGTGTAATTCGAATCATACCTTTAGGAGGTGTTGAAGAAATCGGCAAAAATATGACAGCGATAGAAATCGGTGATGATATCATAGTCATAGACGCTGGTATGCAATTTAAGACGGAGGATACTCCAGGTATTGATTACATAATTCCAAATACCACATATCTAGAAGAGAGAAAAGATAAAATACGTGCTATGATCGTCACGCACGGACACCTTGATCACATAGGTGGTATACCACTTGTGATGAGTCGTATTGGTAATCCCCCACTCTACTCTCGAAATCTTTCAATTCTTTTAATGAAAAAAAGACAAGAGGAATTTTCTCATTTACCACCGCTTAATACTCAAATTGTAGAAAAAGACTCAGTAATTTATGCAGGAAAAATGAGAATTCGATTTTTTGGCGTCACTCATACAGTGCCAGATTCTATGGGTATAGTCATAGAGACTCCTTACGGGTCAATAGTCACACCAGGAGACTACAAGCTCGATCAAATAGATGGAAAAGTGACACATGAAGAAGAAAAAGAGTATAAATTTTTTGATAAAGAAAATGTACTTTTGCTTTTGACAGATTCTACAAATATTGAAAATGAAGGATTTGCACTTCCAGAAATTAAAGTTCATGAAGGATTAGATAAACTAATCAAGGGTGTAAGTGGCCGTATGATTATCGCAGCTTTTGCTTCACATATCACACGTCTTGTAAAAATCGTAGAAATTGCAGAACAATTGGGAAAAAAAGTTGTGCTTGACGGAAGAAGTTTAAAGACAAATATGGAAGTCTGTGAACAAGCAGGACTTTTTATGCCTAAAAAAGGGACTATTATCCCCGTAGAAGATGCCGACAATTATCCACCAAATAAAGTCATCGTTCTTATGACAGGCGCGCAAGGAGAAGAATTTGCATCATTAAACAGAGCTGCAAATAAAACTCATAAAAAATTTACAATTAGAAAGGGTGATACTATAATTTTATCTGCAAGTATTGTGCCTGGCAATGAAATATCGGTCCAACACCTCAAAGACAATCTAGCTCGTCACGGTGTAAAGATAATCAGTTATAGGACAAGTGAAGAGACGATTCATGCCACAGGTCACGGAAACCAAGAAGACATAAAATGGCTTCACCGTAAAACTCATCCAAAATTCTTTATACCGATTCATGGTTGGCATTCTATGCTTGTCCGCCACAAAGAGCTAGCGATGGAGCTCGGTATGAGTGAAGAAAATATAGTAGTACCCGACAATGGATCAATCATTGAAATTACAGATGGTGGCACAAAAATAAATGTCCGAAAAGAAAAAGCTCCATCAAATCCTATGATGGTGGACGGATTTTCAGTGGGTGATGAGCAAAATGTAGTAATACGAGATAGAGTAATGCTTGCTCAAGATGGAATGTTTGTCATTATTGCGACAGTAGATTCATCTTCCGGTAAATTACGAAAATCTCCAGATATTATTTCTCGAGGATTTGTATACTTGAAAGAAAATCAAGACCTACTTCATCAGACACGATTGATAATTAAAAAAACGATTGAAGATGGAATGCGCGGACAACATCCTGTAAATTTTGATTTTATTAAAACCACTCTTGGTGACAATATATCAAAATTCTTATTCCAAAAAACAGCCAAAAGACCATTGGTTATTCCAGTATTGTTAAATGTATAGAAAAATATGCGTATAAATAAAAAAATAAATAAAATTTATATATTATCTTTTTTGTTTTCACTTCATATAGCACTTTCTGCATATGTAAATTCCACATTTCTTGCTGAATCAATAAGTGAAAATTATGTGGGTATATTATATGCAATATCTTCATTTATCATACTTGTATTATTGTCAAAATCTTCCTATATATTAAGCAAGATTGGAAATAAAAATTTTACTCTTACACTACTCTCTATAAACATGCTGGCTTTACTATGCCTTATAAAGATAGATAGTCCATATATTATAGGTCTTGCATTTATAGCTTTTCAGGTGACAAATACTTTGGTATTTTTCTGTCTTGATATTTTTGTAGAACATTTTGTAAATATCGATATCATTGGCAAAGCCAGAGGGTCATATCTGACTATAAACAATCTAGCTTGGATGCTATCTCCCATACTGACTGGTTTTCTTATCACACGCGAAGGTGGATACAAGACCATATACTTGATAGCATTATTCGCTGTCATCATTATGACTTTGGGATTAATCTCATCTATCACAAAATTTAAAGATGCAAAATATAAAAAAGCACCATTTCTTGCAACTTACAAATTCTTAGAAAAAAATAATCACATCTTTTCTATCAATGTCATATTTTTCATACTCCAATTTTTCTATGTATGGATGATCATATATATGCCTATCTATCTAAACAATCACATGGGGCTCTCTTGGGGCCAAATAGGAGTTGTTTTCACGATTATGCTTGCACCTTTTGTGATTTTTGGCATACCAATAGGTAGGTTGATAGATAAATACAATTTTAGCAAAAGACGACTTCTTTTTATTGGTGTGACGATAGCAAGTATTGCCACTATGATAATTCCATTTATAAATATTGGTGCTTCGATTTTTGTTTGGGCTATAGTATTGTTTTTCACACGAGTTGGTGCAAGTATCATAGAGACTACTACCGAAGTATATTTCTTCACTCATGTAGACGAAGCTGATTCAAACCTACTGAGTCTATTTCGCGATATGTCGCCAGTCGCATTTTTAGTAGCACCGCTTTTAGGGACAGCCATACTTTCATTTATGAATATGAAATATATGTTTTTCATATTGGCTTTTATATTACTTCTTGCTTTGCGATACATTCCAAAATTGAAGCACAATCACAAATATGAAATATCCAATCAGAATAAATAAATATCTAGCCGAGAAAAATTATGCCACACGTAAAGGTGCCGACGAGCTAATACAAAAAGGTCTAGTCACGATAAATATGCGTAAAGCTGTCCTTGGTGATAAGGTCTGGGAAAGTGATAAAGTATTGGTGAATGAAAAAGAAAACGTAAAAAAATATGTTTATTTTGCCTACAATAAACCAATAGGCATATCCACAAATAAAGACAATGATGGAAAGCATATTTTAGGTGTCACAAAATTCACTTTAAAAGATTCGACACAAGTCCAAAAAGTCTTTCCCATCGGCAGACTCGATAAAGACTCACACGGGCTGATAATCCTCACAAACGATGGACGTATTGTCGACAAGCTTCTCTCCCCTCAATATATACATGAAAAAGAATACATTGTAAAAACAGAAAAACCTTTTACCGACAATTTTTTACAAAATATGCAAAATGGTGTGGCCATCGGTGGATATAAGACAAAGAAATGCAAAGCTTGGAGAAAAAATAAAAACACTTTTCATATAATTCTCACTGAAGGAAAAAAACACCAAATCCGCCGTATGTGTGAAGCCCTTCATCACAAAGTGACAGACCTACAAAGAATTCGTATTATGAATCTAGAACTTGGGCAAATTCCTCTCGGCAAATACAACGAAATAAAAGGCCTCGAATTAAAACAATTCCTAGCTCTGTTAGATAAATAATAAAAACAAAAGGCTGGTATTTGCCAGCCTTTTTTGATATTTTTAATATAAGATTTAGGTTCTTAATCTCCGGAAATAGAAATTCCGTTGTCTAATGCAATAATTTTTGTATTAAAAACAACAAAAATATATCCAAAAGAATCACCAAACATCTGATAACCATATCTCACACGAGAGATATCTAGTTTTTTTGAAAAAACCAATTCCATTTTCTTTTTAAGCCTTTTTTCTATTAAAGAATCAAGGTATTTTTTAATAGAATTAAAATCATCGAAAAGTTCTTCCAATCGATGAAATTCGCTGTTTTGTTCTTTTTTGAACAATTGTTCAGCACCATTTGGATGTTGGATTGACCAATCTAATTCATTGATCCGTCTTCTTGTCCCCTTTATTCTCTTAAGCAAAGAGTCTTTAATGACAAATAATTGAAGCTCGGCTTGATTTAAAGATCCGATTTTTTGACCTTTATATTTGATTGTCATCGGCAAACATTCTGAAAGGAATTTATTTATGTATAAATCATTTTCAAATAATTTATACAAAATATATTCCTGTGATTTCTGACTAAGGTTTTCAGATACAAAATTGAAAACCGACCTGCTGATATTAGAAACTTCCATAGCTTGTATAATTAAATGAATGATTTTTCTTCACTCTATCCCCATTCCCCTAAAATGTCAAATTTAACAAGTAAGACCAACTCTCTTCATCACCCACTCAGATGATACACATTTCCGCATATGCGGAAATGTGTATCAAATAAAAAATATAAATATTAAAAAATAACCCATACCATTTTTAGATGGTCGTCTAAAAATGGTATATTATTAATTAAAATTTATTAGGAAGTTATACATACCCATACTGCAAGTGCCTTGCAGAGGCTCGCCTGCTTTTGGTATTCCTATGTCTATAATTTCTTCCCCTGTTTGAGGTAAAATCTTTTGAAAATTGAGTTCACGAATCACAAGCGCTGCAGAACAATCATATGTGCCATTTGTTTTGACAATTAATTTTGTCGGTATTCCTGCACGAGCGTTTGACACTTGTGGTGTATATCCACCTTTTGCATCAATAGTAATATATTGAATACCATTTATAATCTCACTATTTTCGACAGCTTGATTTGTATCTATATTTCTTGATTTTGAACTACCCATAAAAATAAGTCCGATAAATACAATGAGGCCCATTACTAAAACAATTGTAGCATTTCGATTCATATAATGATTATAACATGTTAAATATTAAATAATGGTGGGATTACTCCAAGGCCGGCGAGTCCGCCTAATAATGCAAACAAGCCAAAACCAATAACGACAATGCCAGCAGATTTGAAAAACAGGGGTGCGTATTTACTATGTGCAAATGAAGCCGAGCCAAATGACAAGAATGCGAGTACTGGCAGTGTACCCAATGCAAATGCGAGCATTACGAGAGCGCCGGCCATAAACGAACCTGATGATAAAGCCACAAATTGCATTGACTGAGTAAAACCACAAGGTAAAAAGAATGTGGCGAAGCCGATCAAAAGCGGGGTTAGAGTTTTGTGCTCAATTTTTCTGAAAAATTTATTTATGTTTTGAAAAACTCCCGAGTGTAATGTAACTTTATTTCGTGCAAATACTCCCACTAAATTTAAACCCAATGCAAGCATTATAATTGATGCGATAATTCCAAGGATCGTGGTGAATGTAAAATTAATACCTATAGCTTTACCCATTGCTCCCAATACCCCGCCAAGTACGGCAAAGCTTACAATTCGGCCAATGTGGAAAAGTATGAAGGTTTTTGTATCACTTACATTATCCTCGGATATTTTAGCTGACAATGACAATACAAGTCCACCCACAATTGCCAAACATGATGACACTGATGCAATAAGCCCAATTATAAAGCTCGTTGTCGGCGTCACGCTACCACCAAGCCCAATATTTAAAATTCCAGATTTTTGAAGCCAAAAAAATAAAACTAAAAATAAAATCCCAATTGGTATAGCTTTGTAAAGTAAATTATGATTATTTACTGTGGTATTTTTTTCTACAGAAAGAACATATTTATGTGAAATAATTTTCGGATTCAAAAGTGCCAAAATTTCCTCTTGGTTTTTTTCATTTTCACTATTTACCTCAATATCAACAGTCTGATTCTTTAAATTCACCTGCACTTTATTTACAACCTCTTCCTCACCTAAAATATCCTCAAGCAATATCTTGCACGATGCACAATGCGTCCCCGAAACATGAAATGTGTATTTAGT
>CAYHYF010000030.1:0-8295 GCA_964360745.1 uncultured Candidatus Saccharibacteria bacterium
TATTATACCGCTAATCTTGGTTGAATTAGTGTCTTAATTTTGGGGTACCTGTCACATATTCTCTCAACAGAACAAGTTTTGAGTATGTATTTACTATTTGACAGAATCTTTGAAGATTTTTCTGAAAATACTAAAAACCATATTGTGGTTGATACTAAGTATTCTGTTGAATATATTAGCGATGAATACAACCTCAATACTTTAGTAGAAAAGATCCTCAATACTTTAGAAGAAAAGATTGTAAGAAAAATCAGTATTTAAAACAAACTCCTGTCACGATTGTGGCAGGAGTTTTTTTATTCATTAAATATGTTATATAATAGATTTTATGATCCATTCAAGATATATCAAAGAGATTAAAAAGTTAGGTATCAAAATTGACCATGATATGGCCTTTGATGGAAAGTCAAAAGGTAATAAACATTTGTTTCGTGTTGTGAGATTGGCAAAATATTTGGCAAAGAAATTACAAGCTGATCTAGATATTGTTGAATGTGGAGCATGGTTGCACGATACAGCTTTACCATCAGGGAATGATTATAATTATAAAAAAAATAAAAAAATTGTAATGAAATTACTAACTTTTATTGATATTTCAAAAAAAGAAAAAGATTTTATTGCGGAATGTGTAGCTTCACATGAAGGAACTGAAAAACCTAAGACTTTAGAAGCTAAAATTGTACACGATGCTGATGTGCTTGAAAAAAGTGGTATTCTTGGAATTATTCGTCATACATGGAAATTGACTAATTCTGGAAAGATTAAACCTGAAAAAATATTGGATAAAGATATTCAAACTATTATAAATCATATAAAATGGCGTGGGAATAAATTGGAAACACCATTGGCGAGAAAAATAAAAAAATATTTAACCATAAAAATTGCAAAATCAAAAGTTAAAGAAATTGTTGAAAAAACTTCAAAAATGGCAAGTCGAGGGATAATAACAGAAAAAATAGTTATTGTTATTTTAAAATTTTTAAATTCACAACAGAGTCAATTACTTAAAGAACAAATAAGTTTAGGGTTTCTTAAAAGATTTGATAATTTATAATATCACAAAAAGTCCTTGTTGTGTATAGGAAAAATATTCAATTATTATATTTTAGATATTTCAATCACCTATCAGACCGTGCGTGAATATAAGTAACAAAAAAACACCTGCTGTTATTAAAGGCAAAGTCATATTATTTTAAATTATTGATTAATGTATATTTTGAGAAATTTTTTCGTAAGGGACTGAGATGATAGTGACGATAGCTGTAAATATCCAATAAAAGGGTGCAAAGCAAATATATATGACTTTATCTTTTTTCCACATCGGTATATACCAATTGTGTAATTTTAAAAATATAGCATTTAGTGGCACATATATGAGTCCTAAAGCTACAGTCAATAATATTTTTATAAAGCGTATTATAAACATAATTTATTCATATAATTCTAATCCAATATTTTTTCGAACCTCTTTCATTTTTTCCATTATTTTCACACGTACTTTTTCTCTGCCATTTTTCAAAATTTCTAAAACCTTTTCAGGATTATTTTCATATTCTTTCCTTTTTTCACGCATGGGACCAATATATGCCAAAATTTCTGCCAAAAGCATATCTTTGGATTCCTTATAACCCAATCCTCCTTTTTCATAACGTAATCTTAAATCTTTCAATTCTTTATCATTTGAAAAAAGTTTATGTAATGCAAAAATATTGCACACTTCGGGATCTTTTAGGTCTTCTGGAGTTTTAGAATCTGTCACGATACTCATCACAGCTTTTTTAATTTCCTCATCTGTGCCAAAAAGTGGGATTGTGTTGCCGTAGCTTTTGCTCATTTTTCTGCCATCGGTACCGGGTACGATTGCCACTTCTTTTAAAATCATCGGTTCAGGAATTTTAAAAGTCTCACCATAAATGTTGTTGAATTTTTGTGCTGTATCACGAGCATACTCCACGTGTTGCTTCTGATCAGCTCCTACTGGTACGACATCGGCATCTTGAATTAGGATATCAGCAGCCATAAGCATTGGGTAATCAAAAAGCCCCACAGTCACCTCTTTAGCTTTTTGATTTGCATCTTTATATGCCGTTGCTCGCTCCAGATATGCCATTGTGGTAATGCAATTGAAATACCATGCAAGCTCTGCGACTTCTGGTGCATCAGATTGTTTGAATAAAATCATTTTTTCTGGATCAAGTCCGCAAGCGATATAATCCATAGCTACATTTAAAATACTTTCGGATAATTTTTCTTTATTCTGGACTGTGGTAATAGCATGCAAATCGGCAATAAATACACGACTATCGTATTGGTCTTGCATTTCCACAAATTGCCGTATAGCCCCAAAATAGTTGCCTATATGCATCGTCCCCGACGGCTGTATACCCGATAACAATATTTTTCTTTTTTCACTCATGATTTTATTATACCCCGTAGTGAAATTTTTACAAAATTCTACTACGGGGTTATACCAAATCCCCTATTTTTATGCACATATTTAAAAACAAGTAAAGAACATTATAACATTATTAATAATGTAAGAATGAAAAAAGCAATAAAAAATTAGGTAAAATTTTATTTATTAGTAATTACCAAAATTTAAGTTTTTGAAAAAATGATTTAAGTTTTTCTGAAAATGACTTTTTGGGAACTTCAGTTGTTGTATTATTTGATCTGGTCAAAGTTTCATTTTTAATAATATTTTTATCTTTATCCACACTATTTTCTTTAATTTCTATTTTTGAACCAACAATATTATTTTGAGTTTTATTTACTGATACATTATTAGCTGACTCTGTTTTTTTGTTTTCTTTTTTTACACCTGATGAAGTGACCCTAAAGTTTAAAAGTTCAAGAGGAATTGCAGCTGGAAAGCCATCATCTGGTTCTCGAGGTGCCCATACTGAAATTTTATAAAGTGCAGGAAGTATTGGAATTGTTCTTACTTTTTCATTACCTTGTGCGTCCTGATAAAAATCAGGCATAGTAGCTGGTATATTAAATGTAACTGTTTTAGCATCTGTTGAATTGACTTCGAAACTTACATATCTATATGTATCAGCTCCCTGTTTTCCAAAACCAGTATCACCCACTCCATAATTATCAGTAGTTATATGTACGATGTTTTTTGATGATAACTTAGAAGCTGTAATGGTCACTTTTGTACCTACTGGACCTGATGATGGTTCAATACTATATAATTCAATAATCTCTGTACAATTAGCAGGAGTTTTTATTACTTCTTTACAATTTCCATCTTCAATAGAAATATCTTCAGCTAATACTAATAAGGGATTTAACCCTAACAATAAAAAGAATATTAATATTATTTTTTTCATAATTTAATTATAGCATAATTCTTTAGGGTATGGTCTTTTTATGAAATAACATTATAACATTCTTAATAATGTAAGAATGTTTTTTCCGTAAGGGGTTAGGTTGTGGACGACTGTTTTGCCTATATATGATTTATTGACCAATCCTGAGTGATTTAGTTTTTGTAAATGACTTGCAGTTGTGACGAAAGCGATTCCCCTACCTTGAGAAATTTGATCGACAGAAAGACCGGGAGATTTTTCTAAAAGAAACAGTATTGCAATACGGTGATGATTTGCACCACCCTTCATAATCCGCTCCAGTTTTTTATATTTTCTAATATCTTCAATACTAATATTACTCATGTTTTCATTATAACATTATTAATAATGTTATAATAAAAAAACTGGGGAAAAACGGGGTGGTTTTTTATACACATATTACCCACAGGGTTATGAAGAGTTGAAATTTGGCAAAACTTGATATGTGGTAGAATAGGTGTATGGCAGAGAAAAAATCACATTTGAGAATTCCACCCCAAAGCCTTGATTCGGAAAAAGCAGTACTTGGCTCTATTATGCTACGCCCGGGTGCAATTCACGAGATAAATGACATTATAAATGAGCAATCTTTTTATGCTGCGAAACATATGCAGATTTATAAAATGATGACAGAGCTTTCAGCCAAAAGCGAGCCAATTGATTTGCTTTCTGTATCTCAAAAACTTAGTGAAAAAAATCTTTTGGAATCAATCGGTGGCACATCGTATCTGACTGAACTTACTGATTCTGTGCCCTCTTCGACAAACATCCGATACTATGCCGACCTTGTGGGTAAAAAGCATTTACTTCGAAGTATTATCGAAGCAGGGACAGATATTTCAGAGCTTGGTTTTAAGGAAGATATTGAAGATGTATTTGAAGTTTTAAATGAAGCAGAAAAAAGAATGATGGGTATAGCAAATCCTGGGCATGGAAAAGCTTTCTTATCACTCAAAGATTCTCTTCCAGAAGCATGGGAAAGATTAGCAAAACTTCACGAATCACGCGGAGAGCTTCGTGGCGTACCTACTGGTTTTAAATCACTTGACCAATATTTATCAGGACTTCAAAAATCTGACCTCATTATTTTAGCAGCCCGACCGAGTATGGGAAAGACGACTCTAGCACTGGACATTGCTCGCCAAGCAGCATCACGCCACAATATACCTACTGTAATTTTTTCTTTAGAAATGAGCACCCAACAACTTGTGGATAGAATGCTCTCAGCAGAATCGCGTGTAAATGCATGGAGTTTGAGAACTGGAAATTTAAAGGCTGAAAGTGAATTTGCAAAAATTCGAGATTCACTCGATAGACTTTCCAAAGCACCAGTATTTATCGATGACCAAGCAGGAAATTCAATTGGTAAAATGCGTAGTGTGTGTCGTAGGATTAAATCCCAACATGGTACAATTGGATTAATTATTGTGGATTATTTACAATTGATGTCCACATCTAAAAATTATGATTCAATGGTAAATCAAGTGACAGAAATTTCAAGATCACTCAAAGGTCTTGCAAAAGAATTTGATGTGCCAGTACTTGCCCTCTCACAACTCTCTCGTGCTGTTGAATCTCGTGGTGGAAAACCTCGCTTGTCAGATCTTCGAGATTCTGGATCTATTGAGCAAGATGCCGATGTGGTGATGTTTATCCACAGAGAAGATAAAGGAAAAGATGAAAGTGAAAAGACAAATATCGCAGAAATTCTAATTGAAAAACACAGAAATGGTCCGATCGGTAGGATAGAATTGTATTTTGATGAAAAGACTACTACATTTATGGATATAGAAAAAAGTAGTTTTGAAGATTTTGCACCAAAAGAAACTGCCGGTCCTTCTACACTAGATAGTTTTTAAAAAATAAAAATATATAAAATGAATCCTATTGAAAAATTGGCAGAAAAATTTAAAGAATTCCCTGGTATTGGCGAAAGGCAAGCCAAGCGTTTTGTGTATTTTTTATTGCATAAAAATCCTACGTATGTAAAAGAATTGGGTGATGCTATTTTATCTATAAAAAAAACTATACATCAATGTCCATCTTGTTTTTTATTTTTCCCCGCCTCCGCTGTCGCTTCGGACGGGCAGGCAATCAATATGTGTGATGTGTGTGGTGATACAAAAAGTGATAAGACTTCCCTTTTAATAGTTGAAAAGGATGCAGATTATGAAAGTATTAAAAAAAGTAAAGTATATTTTGGTATGTATTTTATCCTAGGTGGCTTGGTGCCTATTGTCACAAAAGAGAATATAAATTTTGTTCGCACAAAAGAACTTGTAAAAACAGTGGAGGAAAGAATAAAAAAGAATAATTTAAAAGAAATAATTATAGCTCTTGCTCTTTCACCTCAAGGCGAGCATACCGATATGTATATTCGTGAACTTCTTTCTAAAATAAAAGGAATTGAAAATATAAAAATTTCAAGCCTCGGTCGCGGACTTTCCACCGGCAGTGAGCTTGAATACACCGACTCCGAAACCATAAAAAACGCATTGTTGAATAGAAATTAAAAAAAGGGGCTTGTTCCAAGCCCCTTTTTTGTTCAATGAGTTTTATGGAGAGTGTATTGTAATCCAATAAAGTATTCAACTTCATTTTTATACAAAACACCACTTCCAATCAGTAGAATCGAATGCCATTTTCTGGCTTCTATTCCACCTTGGATTATGATAGTTTTCATTTAGCCAATAAGGTTTTGTAAGAACCTGATAGCCAAATTCCGCCTTTCCAATCCTATGATGACATTCACCAATAATATTCAAAACAGGAAAGCCGAGATCAAAATTGAGGTTTAAAACATATTTTGAAAAAAGCTCATGCTCTTGCCAATACGTCTTGACTCCAAGTTTGAAATGACTACTTTTAGGTTTTTCGCCAAAAAAGTCATTCTCTGCGGTTGTACTAATATAAATATTCTTAAAAATCTTTTGATCATACGATAAAGTATAATCAAGTAATTTTTTAGAAACATTATAATCAGCAAAAGTATTCAATTTAAAAATATTCTTGTAATCAAGAATAAAGTTTTCGTTGAACACTAATTGACTACCAAAATGCGGTTCTACCGCAAGAGCAATTTCGATTTCTCCAACTTCCAAAGTTAAATTAGACTTTTTGTGGTTAGATGTGTCGTGATGCTGTGCTTTTGTAAAGGTACTGGCAAATAGTACTGCCATTAAAAATAGTTTGTTTTTCATGCCTCTTATTTTTTAGTTAGATGTGGATTTGCGGAATCTTATGCAATTGCATCAGATCAGGTAAAACCACACCTAACTTGACAGTATTAATTTTTCATTTGATTGTATTATAGCATATGTAAATAAAAAAGCAAGACTTTTTAGGTCTTGTTTTTTGAGTTCCCCCTCTCCTTGATAAGGCTAGAGATTTTGGGAAAAGCTCTAGGGTCGGAGTGTGACGACACGAGACGGGCTCGGCAGAACTTTTCAACAGAAAAGTATCTGTGAGAGGGCTGGGGTGAGGTTCTTGAATTTTACTTTATCGCAGAAATTTTGACTTCAATAAATGGCTGTCTGTGGCCATTTGTTTTTAGATATCGGCTTTTTGGCTTATATTTTACAACTTTTATAGTTTTACCGCGTCCTGCTTTTTGAAACAAAGCTTCCACTTTTGCACCAGTTATATAAGGAGTACCGATTGTAGTATCTTTGCCATTGTCCACCAAGAGTACATTGTCAAAAGTGATCTTATCTCCCATAGCAAAATCCCCGTCTAGCTTTTCTATCTTTAGAGTATCGCCTACTGCGACTTTGTATTGTTTTCCACCTGTTTGTATTACTGCAAATTCACTTTTTTCCATAGACTCATAATACACAAAAGTTTTGAAAAAAGCAAGAGGCACGATATAATATAAGGAGTTTCTATGGCATTACAAATATACAATACCCTTTCTAGAAATATCGAGCTTTTTGAGCCTTTAGATAATGATAAGGTCAGTCTTTACACTTGCGGGCCCACAGTCTATGACTATGCTCATATTGGCAATTTTCGTGCCTATGTTTTTGGTGATATGCTGAAAAGATTTTTACAATACAGTGATTATAAAGTAAATCATGTAATGAACATCACCGACATTGATGACAAGACTATAAAAAATTCAATAGAAAAAAGTGAGAGTTTAAAAAACTTTACAAAATTTTACACCGAAGCTTTTTTCAAAGACCGTGATTTGCTCAATATACTTCCCGCTTCAAAATATGTGTATGCCACGGATTACATAAAAGAGATGCTTGAGATGATAGAAAGTTTAATTGAAAAAGAATTTGCATATATTGAAAAAGATGGCTCAGTTTATTTTAATATAAAAAAAGTGCCAAATTACGGCAAGCTCTCTCATTTTAAAATATCTGAATTAAAAGAAAATGCTTTGGGGCGATTGAAAAAAGATGAATATGAAAAAGAAAATGCTCAAGACTTTGCTCTTTGGAAAGCTTACGATGAATCTGATGGCAATATTTTTTGGGAACCAAAAGAATTTTTAGACAAAGATACAAGTATAAAAAAAGGGCGCCCAGGTTGGCATATCGAATGCTCGGCTATGAGCATTACAAATTTAGGAGAGACAATAGATTTGCATTTAGGTGGTGTGGACAATATTTTTCCACATCATGAAAATGAGATTGCTCAATCGGAAAGCTTTACTGGTAAAAACTTTGTAAAGTATTGGATGCACAATGAATTTTTACTTGTAGATGGTAAAAAGATGGCAAAATCTGCAGGCAATTTTTACACATTGAGAGATATCATAGATAAAGGTATCAATCCACTGGCTTTTAGGATGTGGCTATACACTGCCCACTATCGCACGCTTACAAACTTTAGCTTATCTGCCCTACAAGGCTCGGAAAATGCCCTCAATAGGCTTTATGGGGCGTACAATGCTCTCGCTGGTGCATACAATGAGGTAAATCAAGCATAC
>CAYHYF010000031.1:0-7020 GCA_964360745.1 uncultured Candidatus Saccharibacteria bacterium
CAAGCTCAGATTCAAGACGGCCCCTATCCACTTGAGCATCTTGTAAAAGGTCTGCATAGGCAAAATTACCAAAATTAAAAAATATATAGAATACTATAAATAAAAATAACCCGTATTTTTTATACTGACTCATACGTATATTATAGCATAAAAAATCCACACATCTGTGGATTTTTTTATGCTATTGAAAATTTACATTATTCTTTCTTTTCTTCGGGTGTGGAGTCTGTCGAAGATTCATCTTCTTTCTTACCCTTTTTCTCAACTTCTATAGCAGATAGATCTACTGGTACACTTTCCACCACTTCTTCTTTTTGCAAAGCTACGAGTGCCACTATTTCTTCACCGTCTGTCTCCATCTTTACACCAACAGGAAGTTTGATATCTTTCACATGTATTTGATCTTCAAGCGCGATTAAGGATTCAAGTGATACCTCAAGATTATGTGGTAGATTTTTTGGCAATGCCTCAATCTCCACTTCGTGTAATACTTTTACAATATTACCCAATCCTGCTTTTTCAGCTGGAGCCAATCCAGAAAATACCAATTGTATAGCCACTTTTACAGGCTTGTTCATATCGATAGCCAAGAAATCTACGTGTAATACATTCCCCTTTACTGGCTCATAAGAAACTTCGTGAATAAGTACATCTATTTTTTTACCGGCAATATCAAGTATTGCAGTACCGGATTCTCCGATATTTTTCCAAACTTTTTCAAATTCTACGTCAGATACAGAGACAGATGTATTCTCTATGCCGGCGCCATAGACAACTGCTGGAATGAGATTCTTTTTTCTCAAATCAAATAGCTTGTCCGTCTTACTTCGCTTTTGTGCATTTAATATATTCATAATCCCCAAATACTAGCACAAATATACCTGTATAGCAAATTATAGGTCGTGTTTGTGGTCGTGGCCTTCTTTTATTATATGATTTTTTATATATGAAAACCCTTCACCAATTTTTTTACCAGGGTTTAAAATATTATTTTTATCAAAGATTTTTTTAGTTTGACCAAATAAATTGTAGATATATTGCCCATACATTTGCAAAAGAAATGGTGTCCTGATAAGCCCATCATTGTGCTCCCCTGTGATCGAACCCTTGTATTTCATCACCAAGGTATAGACCTTTTTAGACAATTCTATTATCATATCTGCATTATTCGGGTCTGATAAATCTATAAGCGGTATGATATGAAAATTGCCATTGCCAGCATGGCCCGCAATTGTAAATTCAATATTTTTATAATCTTTTAAAATTTCTCGCAATTGGGGAAGAAACTGTGGTAAGAATTCTGGTTTTACCACAAAGTCATCTATAAATGGAGCTGTATGCCTATCTTTTACATGCTTACGTAAAAGGGCAAAACTCTCGCGTCTTATGTTCCAATATTTTTCTGATTCAGTTTGTGATCGTGTGAGGCGTGCCTTATGATTAAATTTTTTAATTCCACTTAGCATTGCATTGGCTTTATCATTAATTTCTTTTTCATTATCACCCACAAATTCTGCAAGCAATATGAGTTTTGGTATTCCTCCGGTTATCATCATAAAAACTTCTGGTATAAAACTCCACATAAATCGAACCATACCCCACAAGCCTTTCTTTTTTAAAAAATCTGGAAAAAATTTAATAGCCAACTTCATGGTGTCATCATCATAAGATTCTAGACTTTCTGGATGAAATAATAAAATCTCATCTATGCACTCTCCGAGATTTGACAAGTCTTTCATAAAGATCACAACGAGTTTTGATATTGGTTTTTTCTCCACCAGGTGCAACTTTATTTCTGTGACAATTCCGAGGGTACCCTGCGAACCCACGATGAGTTTTGTTAAATCGAAATATGCTTGTCCTGAGGAATTCGAAGGATCTTTTTTTTCATCCCATCCTTCGACAGGCTCAGGATTTAAAATATTCCAAAGATAATACCCAGCCGAATTTTTAGACACATCAGGGCGACCAGCGCGAATAGCCATATCATTTTCCTTTATCATATTGAAAATACTTTTATAGACTTCTCCTTCAAAATCAGTCTGTGCAATTTTTGCGTACAATTCTTTTTTATTTAATGGCGTTACTTTATATTCATAGCCATCAGCAAATACCACCTTGAGCTCTGCCACATAATCTTCTGTCTTTCCATAAAAAAGTGATTTTTCTCCAGCAGAATTATTTCCCACCATCCCACCCATTGCATTGATACTTTTAGAAGCAGTATAGCAGGGCAAAAGTAAATTTTGTTTTAATGTCTCTTCTTCAAAATCTCTATAAAATACTCCAGGCTCCAATCGTGCAGACCCAGAAATTTCTATCTGGTTTGAATTTGGAAATTTTGGTTTAATATTAAATTTCTCTACTTTCTCTATGCTATAAATTTTATTCATATAGCGAGTAAAATCCATAATGATAGATTCCCCGATTGCTCCACCGGACATACAAGTCCCAGCCGATCTTGGTGTAATAGAAATTTTATCTGCAAATTGCTTACTAGAATTTTGTTCATTTACCCATTTTACGAGTTTACAGATATCTGTACTATCTTTAGGATATACGATGATTTTAGGCATCACTTCGAGTATACTCGCATCACGAGAATATTTGACTCTAGTCTCATGGGTATCATCCACATCACCCTTGAAGAATTTTTTAATTTCTATATCCAATTGCATATTATATTTTGATTATAACATAATGTGATATAATGAGAATACGTGTCCCGTTAGAAAATCAACTTACGGTAACATGACACGAAACATTATTATTAAATTTTTTAATGGGATGAAGAAAATTCAATTTTTAGCTATCGGAGATATGGTGACAGACAATTTTATAGAATTGAAAGACGCAGAAGCAGTCTGCGATATTGATCATGAAAATTGTAAGCTTTGTGTAAAATTTGGGCAAAAGATTCCCTATGAATCATCTACTGAGATTCGGGCTGTCGGCAATAGTGCAAATGCATCTGTATCGGCTTCACGATTAGGTCTTTCTGTTGCACTTGTGGCAGGTATTGGAGATGATACAAATGGTAAAAATTGCTTAGATAAACTTGCAGAAGAAAAAGTAGACATAGAATTTATCTCAAAGAGCGATACATATCCGACAAATTATCATTATGTATTAAAATACGGCGTAGAGCGCACGATATTGATCAAGCATGCACCATTTTGTTACACACTCCCACAACAATCAGAAATAGATTGGGTCTATCTGAGCTCACTTGGAGAGCATACAATAGAATTCCACCATGAGATTACAAAATGGCTTAAAGATAGACCCGATACAAAGCTCGCATTTCAGCCAGGTACTTTTCAGATAAAACTTGGCTCTGAAGTTTTAAAAGATATCTATTCTCAAACAGAATTGTTTTTCTGTAACGTCGAAGAAGCGCAAATTATTTTAAATACAAAAGATGATGATATAAAAAATCTTTTATCCGGTATCCATAAATTGGGTCCCAAAAAAGTGGTCATCACCGATGGACCAAAAGGTCTCACGGCATCCGACGGTGAGCATATTTACGAGCTTCCAATGTTTCCAGATATTGCGCCACCAGTCGAGCGTACAGGCGCTGGTGATGCCACATCTAGCACCATCACATCGATGCTCGCACTCGGTATGGATTTTAAAGATGCACTTTTATATGGACCAATCAATTCTATGAATGTAGTCCAGTATGTTGGCGCTCGCGAAGGTCTACTTTCTAAAGAAAAAATAGAAAACTACTTGCAAAACGCCCCAGAAGGTTATAAAATAAAGGTAAAATAACAGCACCTAATATTGTCATTGACAAATAAACTATTTGGGTGTATAATTGTATAAACAAACTTAAATTTTCAATAATGGAAACGAATCGAGAGGTTTTAGATTACTACCTTGATGAAATTTTGAGGTTAGAAAAATTAAAAAACAAAGCAGATGGGTTTGCAAACGAAATCATTGAAATTCCGATCGAAGAAATTAATCTTACTGATTTAAGAGAATTGGAAATTCAAATTAAAAAAATGCAAACTTGCGACTCAGTAATTTCTTATGTCAAAGGGAAAATGACAAAAGAAACAAAAAGTCCGTAAAACTAAGAATAAGAAAGGGGGCGGACATACATTATGCCCGTCTTTTTTTATTTTTAATATTTTATCCCAACAATTCTTTTACTGCTTTTTTTATATCTTTCTCCCCCATTTCATAATGCTCTATAAGTTCTTCTGGAGTTCCTGATTGGCCAAATTTATCATGCACACCTATAAATCTCATCGGCACAGGGAAATTTTCTGCGAGGCATTCAGCGACTGCACTTCCCATACCACCTGCAATTTGATGCTCCTCCACTGTGACGATTTTTTTAGTCTCGCGTGCGAGAGCTATGATAGCTTGACTATCGAGTGGTTTGATAGTTGCAAGATTCATTACTTTTACTTTTATCCCCTCGCCCTCCAACTCTTTTGCGACTTTCAATGCTTTATGTAGTAGCACACCTGTAGCTATGATTCCCACTTGTGCGAGACCCACTTCTGGTGTAAAAAATATTTGCGCTTTTCCTATTTCAAAAGGAGTATCACTCGTCGTCATCAATGGAGTTTTTTCTCTTGCAAGGCGAATATATGATGGCCCTTTTATTTTCGCAAGTGCAAGTGTAGCCTTTTTTGCTTCAATTGCATCACATGGTGAGATTACTGTCATATTTGGCATCACGCGCATTATAGCCAAATCCTCTATAGCTTGATGTGTGCCACCATCAGGACCTACAGATATTCCAGCATGAGATCCTGCGATAATTACTTTTCTATCATTGTATGCGATTGTCGTGCGAATCTGCTCCCAATTGCGACCAGGGGAAAACATAGCATAGCTTGATACAAATGGAATTTTTCCCATTGCCGCCATTCCGCTTGCCACCGTCACGAGGTTTTGTTCTGCCACACCCATTTCAATAAATCTTTCAGGGAATCTTTCTTTAAATAAATTCATCTTTGTGCTATCGGTGAGATCTGCGCAAAGAGCCACGACATTTTTATCATTTTCTCCAGCTTGCAAAAGCCCTTCACCAAATCCTTGGCGTATATATACTTGCTCTACTTTAGGATCAAACATTTTTGTATTAAGTTTTAAAATTTGATTAAGCATAATTTATCTATAATGAGCTTGTCGAATTATTCATGTTCACTTTTTATTCTGCCACGCAATGTGCGAAGTTCTTTTAAAGCTTCCATTCCTTCTTCTTTACTTGGCGGTTTTCCATGCCAAGTAAAATCCATCTCAAAACCTTCTACTCCCTTTCCAGGAATTGTCCGTGCCACGATGACTGACGGTTGTTCAAAAATTGTCTTCGCTGTTTCGATTGCATTATATATCTCTGCCATATTGTGACCATTTATCTCTTGTGTATGCCAGCCAAATTGTTCATACTTTTTTCCCAAATCTCCGAGTGGCATTATGTCTTCAGTATAGCCATCTATCTGGATATTGTTTCGATCGATTATCACAATCAAATTGTTCAATTTCATTTTCCCTGCCAAAAGTATTGCCTCCCAAGTATTGCCTTCATCATGTTCACCATCAGAAAGCAATGCATATATCGTCTTATGGCTTTTTTCGCCATTGTCCATCCTATCAGCTATCGCCATCCCGACAGCCTGCGAGAGGCCCGAGCCGAGTGGCCCTGAACTATTTTCTAGCCACGGCATATATTCTCGATGTGGGTGCCCTTGAAGCCTACTACCAAATTTTCTCAAAGTTTTCAATTCTTCAATAGGAAAATATCCAGCGTGTGCCATAGTCGCATAAAGTACTGGGCAGATATGTCCGTTTGAAAGCACGACTCTGTCTCTATCTTCCCAATATGGATTTTTTATATCCTGTCGAAGTACGTGAAAATATAAAAGCGTAAAGATATCTGCCATACCCAGTGGTCCTGCTGTGTGCCCACTACCTGCTTCCATCAGCATATCGATGATACTCTCACGGATTTTAGTTGCGCGAAGTTCTAAATCTTTTATTTTTTCATCTGTAAGATTCATTATCTTTTTATTATATCAAAAAATTCTCTATATTGCTCGCAAGGATCCTCATTTTCACTAAAAATTGCAGAGCCCACACAAAAACGGCTTGCACCAGCATCACGTAATCTTAAAATATTTTCCTTATCGACTGCCCCATCGACAGAAATTAAAATATCTGGATATAAATCGTGTACACTTTTAACTAAAGCGACAGACAGTGGCTCAAATGGTTGTCCTTGCAAACCAACTTTTTCTATCCCCATACATTGCACAAAACTAATTTCATTTATTATTTCTTTTAATTTTTTTAAATCATCGTCAATTGTGATAGCTACTCCAAATTCAATATTTTCTTTCACATATGGATCAATATTTTCAAAAAATTGTTTTGGATTTGAGAGCGTGGCGAGGTGAAATACGATTCTTTTTGGTCCGAGACTTATAAAATCATCCAATTTTTCTTCTGGATTTGCTATCATCAAATCAAATTCAAAATCCACTTCTTCCCAATACGGCATTCCAGCCTCTTGATTTAAAATACTTTTGTATATATCTGTATCTACTCCAGCATATGGCCAAGTCTTGCTAAGCACAAATACACCGTCACAAAAATCAACCTGCACAAATTTTGCCACGTCGACAATCTGTGAGATTTCTTTTTCAATTTCATAAAAACTTTTTTGTAAAATCGCTGGAATTATTTGCATGAGATTAGGTTCTAGTAGCTAGTGACTAGCCTGCCTGTCCGGTAGGCAGGTTTCTAGCTTATTAATACGACGAATATGTCTTTCGTCGTTTGAAAAAGGAGTATTTAGAAATATTTTTACAGCTTCAAGGGCTTGCTCATTTGTGATAAATCTTGCACCAAGTGAAATTACATTTGCATCATTGTGTTCGCGTAATGAAGAAACCATATCTAAAGTATTACCTTTGATATCTGTCTGGGTCTTATCTGTCCCATAATATACTCCAGCTCTTATACCTTTTATTTTATTTGCACACATGGCTTCTC
>CAYHYF010000031.1:7120-8192 GCA_964360745.1 uncultured Candidatus Saccharibacteria bacterium
CCATAATATACTCCAGCTCTTATACCTTTTATTTTATTTGCACACATGGCTTCTCCTTGGCCAGAGCCCCCAAAAACCACCCCTCGACTATGCTCGGGGTCATTCGCGACTGCTTCTGCAACTTTGCGAATGAAATCTGGATAATCATCGTCAGTATTCAATTCATTTGCCCCGTGATCCACAATCTCAGAATCCAAGAGAGCTAACTCTTTTTTTAAAAACTCTTTCATTTCATACCCCGTATGATCACTCCCAATATGTATTTTCATATATATATTATATATCAAAAATCCAAGATAACAAATTTTATAATTATTTCAACATTTGAGTTACTAGTGCCACCATTTGATCTTTTTTATTAGGATTACTTTCAGCAATCAGTAATGTAAGTGCGGTCAAACTCGCTGAATTTATATTTCGGAAGTTTTTAGCTTTTGCTTTACGCAAAAACCAAACAAAGGAAAAGGCGCCAGCACGCTTGTTGCCGTCTACAAATGGATGATTTTTAACCATAAAATAAATTAAATGTGCAGCTTTTTCTTCAATACTTGGATATAAAGCTTTGCCACCAAATGACTGCATCACATTACCCACAATGCCTGTAACATTTCCAGTACTTCTCTCTTGAGCAAAAATATCGGTCGCTTCATCTTTTTTCAAAAGCTCATTTTTAAAATCTACAATTGCATTAGTTAATTCATCACCAGTTAATTTAATCGATTTTTTAGTTGTACCAATACTTGTTAAGTTTTCTTTATCATAAGCATCGAGCGAAACCCATGTTGATGAAAACTCTTTTACTAATTCCAAAATTGCCTTTGGGTCAAGGGTCACATGCTCAGGTAAAAGATTTTGAATATCAGCAACAGATTTCATAAAAGCATCATAATTTTTGCCAATCTGTTTGCGATTGATTGTATAACCTTGGGTTAAATGTGTACGAAGTGTCTTGGTCGCCCATTTACGGAATTCAGTAGCTGTTTTACTATTCACCCTATAGCCGACAGACAGTATCATATCCAAATTATAATGATTAATATCACGCAAAACTTCTCTTTTACCTTCTCTTTGA
>CAYHYF010000032.1:0-7435 GCA_964360745.1 uncultured Candidatus Saccharibacteria bacterium
ATTTTTTATTTAGGCTAATTATAGCACAATATGTGCCATTTTGTCAAATAAAATTCACCTTATGAAATAAGAGGTTTTTTGCTATAATCAAACTTATGATAAAGAAGAAAAAATTAGGGTCTGTGCGATTACCGTTGCATATTAGGCCGACGAGGTATGACTTGACACTAAAGCCTGATTTGGAGAGTTTTACATTTTGGGGCAAGGAAGTAATTGATGTGGTGATAGATAAGGAAATAAAAGAAATTACTTTGCATGCGAAAGATATAGATGTGGAGACGGCTCAAATAACCTCACCCCTAGCCCCTCTCCAGAGTACTGGAGAGGGGAAGAAAAACCGTAAAGGCTCCTTCGCCAGTACTCTGGAGAAGGCGGGGGATGAGGCGAATTTTGCTACAAAGATTTCCTACAATACAAAAGCCGAGACTGTGAGTTTTGTTTTTAAGAATAAAATACCAAAAGGCAAACACAAAATCACTTTGATTTTCACTGGAATTATTTCGGATAATTTACGAGGGTTTTATAGAAGTAAATATGAAATAGATGGCGTGACCAAGCATTTGGCAACGACGCAATTCGAGGCTACCGATGCGCGACGCGCATTCCCCTGCTTTGACGAGCCAGCGCAAAAAGCAATCTTTGATGTGTCGCTTATAATCCCTGGTGACAAAACTGCAATTTCCAACACACTACCTAATAAAATCAAAGAACATGAAGCTGGGTACAAAATTGTCTCCTTTGCACCGACACCAAAAATGTCCACATACTTGCTTGCATTTATCATTGGTGATTTTGAATTTATTGAAACTAAAACAAAAGATGGTGTACTCGTTCGCGTATTTACCACTGCTGGTAAAAAGCATCAAGCAAAATTTGCACTCGATGTGGCAATACGCACGTTGGATTTCTATAACGAATATTTTGATATTCCGTATCCATTGCCGACGCTCGACATGATCGCCATTCCAGATTTTGAAAGTGCAGCTATGGAGAATTGGGGTGCTATTACATTCCGCGAAACAGCGTTACTCGTTGATGAAAAAGAGTCTTCTTTATCAACAAAACAATGGGCAGCAATAGTCATTGCGCACGAGATAGCCCACCAATGGTTTGGCAACTTAGTGACGATGCATTGGTGGACGGACCTGTGGCTCAATGAAGGATTTGCTTCTTATATGGAAAATTTATGTATAGATCATTTGTTTCCAGAATGGCATGTATGGGATTTATACTTAGCAGATCGTTACGCTGTCGCCCTAAAACTTGATGCACTTGCAAACTCACACCCAGTGGAAGTCGTTGTTCATCATCCAGATGAAATTAGCGAGATTTTTGATATGGTTTCCTATGCCAAAGGTTCAGCTGTGATACGAATGCTTGCAGAATATTTAGGTCACGATACATTCCGAGATGGCTTACGTCATTATTTAAAAAAGCATAGTTATAAAAATACAGAAACAATCCAACTCTGGGAATCTTTTGAAAAAGTGAGCTCTAAAAATGTGGTAAAAATGATGAGCACTTGGACAAAACAAACTGGATATCCTCTCATTACATTATCTAAAAAAGGCAATCAATACAGTGCAACACAAGAAAGATTTTTCTCCAGCCGTATTTCTAGAAAAAAAGATACTAAAAACAAAAAGCAATTGTGGCACGCACCATTTTCTTATGAGACAAATAACGAAGTTCTCAAAACAATAACAACTAAAAATAAAATCCCACTCATTGGCACAAGTATTGGTAAATTGAATTTCCAAGAACAAAGCTTTGTTCGTACGCGATATGACAAAGAAACTATTACAAAATTAAAACAAGAAGTTCTTGATAAAAAACTTTCTGTCAAAGATCGTCTTGGTTTAATCCGTGATATGTTTGCACTCGCCGAAGGTGGGTATATCGATACTGTCACAGCGCTAGATTTTTCTCTCGCCTACAAAAATGAAACAGAATATATAGTGTGGTCCGAGCTTGCAAGTGGTATCAATAAAATTTATGGATTGTTTAAAGATGAAAGATATAAAAAATACGCTCTTGGGCTTTTCTCACCACTTGCAGAAAGAATGACTTGGGATAAAATCAAAAATGAAAATCATTCTGCTACATTTCTACGCAATTTGGCACTATCGCACGCAGGTGGCTACGGAGATATAAAAATAATAAAGTATGCACAAAAATTATTTAAAGAAAAAAATCACAATCCAATTCGCCCTGATATTAGAAGTACTGTCTATGGGATCGTGGCACAAAATGGTGGCATTAAAGAATGGAACTTATTCAAAAATCTTTATTTAAAAGAAAAGATGCATGAGGAACAAGAGCGCTATGGGCGAGCCTTGGCACAATTTCGAGACGAAAAAACACTCTGTCTGACATTACATTTTGCAATTTCATCAAATGTACGCACTCAAGATGCCCCATTTATGATAGGTGCTGTATGGGGAAACACTTATGGGCGAGATTTAGCTTGGAAGTTCGTAAAATCAAATTATAAAATAATCCTTAAAAATTGGGGTGAGGGTGGCCACTTTCTATCTCGCTTACTCACACCACTTGGTACACATACAACAAAAAAAGATGCGGATGATATTAAAAAATTCTTCAAGGAAAATACAGCTCCAGGATCTGCGCGTACTCTCGAGCAAGGATACGAAAAAATATATTCCAATGTGGCTTGGATTAAATCTGACAAAACTAAAATTAAAAAGTGGTTAGAGCAAAACTATAAATAAAATGAAAAAAGTTCACAGATTTATAACTGACTATACAATAGTAAATGACACGGTCTTGATAAATGATTTGGATCTTGTTCATCAATGGAAAAATGTATTGAAATTCAAAATTGGGGAGGAAGTAATACTGGCAAATAAAAACGGCGAGGCTTTGTGTGCTATCGTTTCTATTTCTAAAAATGAAGCAAACTTGCAAGTAGTATCTATTAATAAAAATAAAAAAGAGCACACAAAAAATGTAACACTTTATATGGCAATACTAAAACGTGAAAATTTTGAACTAGTAGTCCAAAAAGCAAGCGAAGTCGGGATAGATAAAATTGTACCAATAATCACAGAACACACAGTAAAAACAGGCCTCAAATACGAGCGCTTGGAGAAAATTGCTCGCGAAGCTTCGGAACTCTCAGGCCGAAATACAGTACCTTACATATCCGAAACCATTAAATTCTCTGATGCTGTACAACATGATAATAATGTAATTAAAATTCTATTTGATATTAGTGGTAAAAAACCTGAAAGCAAAAAGCTAACAGCTGAAAGCTTGAGCCTATACATCGGCCCCGAAGGTGGCTTTTCAGAATCTGAAATAAACTTAGTAAAAAGCTTGCCTGCCGAGGCAGGAAACAATTTCGAAATCTCCTCCCTCGGCCCCCTCACCCTACGCGCCGAAACCGCCGGAATCATAGCAAGTTATTTGGCTGTAAATTTGTAATTAGAACATGATACACATTTCCGCATATGCGAAAATGTGTATCACAATAAAAACTATACAATACAGACGATCGTTTGTATTGTATAGTTTTTATAAAATATTTTTTAAGAAAGTTTTGCGGTGGAGTGGGGTGAGACCAAGCTTTTTTATAGCGGTATAATGAAATTTTGTGCCGTAGCCGACGTGATTTTCAAAACCGTAATTAGGGTAATCGATAGCATATTTGGTCATCAAGTTGTCGCGCGTGACTTTGGCAATGATTGATGCACAGGAAATTACAGGGTGAAGTTCATCGCCTTTTATTATTGTCTCTTGATTTGTATAATGTTTGTCCGCTTTTAAACCTCCATCAAGATAAATACTTAGATCACGTGGTTCCACGGATTCATCAAAATTTCCGCGCTTTACCCTCTCTTCGGGGGCTCCGACACGCAGAAAATTTTGATAAATCCGTTCCACCACCCTGAACAAAGAAGAATTTAGTGCTTTTTGGATTGATGGCACAATACCGAATTTGTCTATTTGATCGGCGGATACGACGGAGACGGCAAAATCACAGTTACCTTTTTCTTTTTCACTTTTTAAATATTCAAACCATTCCTCTCTTTGTTTTTTAGTAAGCTTTTTTGAATCTTTTAATTTAGGCAAAATATCCTTTTTTGCCACAAGTCGGACTTGTGGCAAATTGTCAAAAAAGTCAGCTCTGCAAGAAAAAGAGCACACAGCCACAGGCCCCGCAATTGGTCCCCTCCCTACTTCGTCTATACCTATAATATATTTGGTGTTTTTATTCATTTATACTTTCGAGAAGTCTTTTGGAAACTTTTGGCCAATTTGATAATGTTTCGTTTATCAGAAGGCCAATAATTTGATCGGGTGCATAACCTTTTTCAATTAAACTATTTATCGCATTTATTCCTTTTTTAATTACTTTCTCATATTTAGTGACAAAAACATCTTTTACATATTCTTCTATTTTTTCTTTACCTAAAGATTCACCAAATTCTTCACTTAAATCTTGAATTTGTTTATTAATATAACTTTCTCCAAACTTATAATCCTCCACAATAACTCCTGCTATAGAGTCTGTAAAATATGGTCGTTCTCGAAATCTAGCTAAAATTTCATCCACAACATCGTCATCTACTAATTTTTGCCTTTTGTATTCTAATAAACGTCCAATTTCTCTTTTTTGAATACTTTCTTCGGCACTTTTAACATATTCTTTGTCAAACTGCATATACATTTTATAGTGTGGTTTATTAAATAAATCTTTAAAATTATGCTGCTCTTCATGCAACAATACAGGAGAATAAGATATTTTATCAATTGGATAAAATGAATCCCCTACATATTCAACTATTAAACTAGTCTGTGCTTTAGTTTCATTTATACTAACTTCAATAGGCCTATGTATCCCATTAGCAATTTCTTTTTTATTTCTCAAGTTTATAAAATCATTTTTGTTTTCTACTCTAATCGCTATTGATCCCATTGCTTTAAATACTTGAATCTGTCCCTCTGGTTCTTGCCCTGATATTGCTTTAAAAATCTCACTATCTGTCTTGTATTTGTCCATTATTAATTCAGCATTTTCTTGCTTTTTTATAAATTTTTCAATAGACTCTTGTAATCTATGCTCAACTCCTGATGATAAAACAAACTTAGTAGCATAAATATCAATCTGTTTATTTAAGTCCTCAATATCAAGACCTGACTCACTTTGGAATCTACCTTTAATAAAAGAAATAATATATCCCACTGCTTCTTTTTGTATTGTTAAATTTTTTTTATATTCTTTTAGTGCATTTTCTTTTTCAATTCCTTGTGGATATTTTAAAATTTCATTTAAGTTATTATCTTTTCTAAAATTAGCATCTACTTTGTTGTCCGAATTATCCAACCATTCTTTTGATTTATTAAATTCTCTTTTTTCATAAAATTCACGAAATTCTGGGTATGCTTCACATATAACTGATTTATCAAAATTATTGGCTGTCATAAAATGAAGGTATGCTGTTTCAAAATCACCCTTTTTACAAGCTTTTACTACATTAAGCAAAGACTCTATTTCTTCTTCAAATGGTTTAGGGTTATTTTCAACATTATTCGTCTCATCAGTATTTGGTATTACTGAATCTACCACTACTTCATTATAATGAATCTCGTCTGCCATATTTTTCTGTAATGCTGCAGCAAACCGTTCAAAATTTTTAACACGCTGAGAAGTTTCTGCACTATTAGATTCTGCTTTAACTTGTGATGAAACACCAAAAAGAATAGCATCTAATTTCTGTTTATTTTCCTTAAAAAAATTAAGCAGTATTTGCTTACTCTTATTTATTTTTTCTAATATTAATTCTTGCGTGGATTGATTTTTTACTTCAATGCCTTTGTTTGGAATATCGTTATTGTCTGTTTCAATTGTGTTTGTTTTTTCAAAATTATCCATTTTTAATTTTTTTTTCTAATTCTTTAACTTGCAATTTCTCTATATTCTTACGAAGACCAGAAAAAACTTCATCCCTCTCTTTTTCTATTTTCCTAAAACTATTCAAAAAAAGCTCATATTCTTCTTCAATTTTCTTGTTTTTTTCTTCTTCGTTTATCATATAAAAAGTATGAATAATAATCATAATTATATCATAAAAAATAAGTTTGTCGACAAAACCATTATTCTGCTATAATTGCTAAATGCAAGATTCTAAATTTATACACCTACATACACATAGCCATTATTCCCTACTCGATGGGCTTTCAAAGATTGAGGAAATGGTAAAAATAGCCAAACAAAATAATATGTGTGCACTGGCACTAACAGATCACGGCAATATGTATGGGGCAATTAAATTCTATAAAGAATGTAAGAAAAATAGCATAAAACCCATTATTGGATGTGAAGTATATATGGCCGAGCGGACACGTTTTGACCGTGAGCCTGGTATAGACAATAAAAGATATCATTTGATATTACTGGCCAAAAATCTTCAAGGTTATAAAAATTTAATCAAAATAGTCTCAAAAGCCAACTTGGAAGGTTCTTATTATAAACCCCGTGCCGATATGGATTTATTAAAAGAATATTCGGATGGCCTAATTGCATTGTCGGGTTGTATGGGTGGAAAACTTTCCCAAGCACTTTTGAAAAACAATGATGAATTGACAGAAAAATTAATACACGAACACCAAGAAATTTTTGGTAAGGAAAATTATTTTATAGAAATACAATCACATCCAAAAATTGAACGCGATCGAGAGCTCCGTGATAAATTGGTAAATATTGCAAAGAAATTTAATATTCCATACGTAGCCACACAAGATTCTCATTACCCATGTAAAGATGACCACGAGGCTCACCACACACTACTCGCGATAAATACAGGTACTGATGGCAAAGATTCCACAAAGTTTGAATTCTCCGAAGATGATTTTTCTTTAATCGACGAAGATACAGCCCTAGATTATTTTAAAGATTATCCTGAGGCGGTGGCAAATACAAAACTTGTGAGCGATCGTGTGGAAGATTATAAAATAGAATTGGGCGTTGCACACTTTCCAAAATTTATCATTGAAGATGGGAAAACTCCAGATGAAAAATTGGCAGAATTGGCATATCTTGGATTTAAGTGGCGAAACCTTCCAGAAATAAAAGAATATACCGATCGTCTTGAATATGAGCTTTCTGTGATAAAGCAAAAAGGTTATGCAGATTATTTTTTGGTGGTTGGGGATATGCTTCGATATGCACATGAAAATAAAATCCTGACAAATATTCGAGGATCAGTCGCCGGATCGGTCACCACATACCTGCTTGGTATTACAAAGATTGATCCACTCTTATATAAATTGCCATTTGAAAGATTTCTAAATCCTGAGCGTCCATCACTGCCTGATATAGATATGGATTATGCAGATGATAGAAGAAGCGAAATCATAGCATATGTGAAAGAAAAATATGGTGAAGATAAGGTCGCACAAATTGGTACAT
>CAYHYF010000033.1:0-7282 GCA_964360745.1 uncultured Candidatus Saccharibacteria bacterium
CCCTTCTCGTATGAACTTGGGACAAATCTTGGAAATGCATTTGGGTTATGCTGCAAATACTTTAAATTATCAGGCCATCGTTCCTCCTTTTTCTTCGGCTACTGTTCCTGAGATTAAAGAAGAATTGGTGAAAGCCGGATTACCAGAATCTGGAAAGATGACTCTATATGATGGACGTACGGGAGACGCTTTTGATCAAGATATAGCTCTCGGATATATGTATATGCTCAAACTTCACCATATGGTGGAAGATAAATTGCATATGCGTTCGATTGGGCCGTATTCTTTGATTACCCAGCAACCACTTGGAGGTAAGGCTCAGGGTGGAGGACAGAGATTTGGAGAAATGGAAGTGTGGGCGCTCGAGGGTTATGGAGCAGCTTATACACTAAGAGAAATGCTTACAATAAAATCTGATGATATTATGGGTCGATCCGCGACATTTGATGCAATAATTAAAGGAGAAAAGATTGGTGAACCAAATACACCAGCTTCATTTAAAGTTCTCTTAAATTATTTGCGAGGACTAGCACTCGATGTTGATCTTAAAAAAGATAAAAATTAAAAATAATCTTTAAAAAAATATGAAAACAATTGATACAACAGATTTTAATAGCATACATCTAAAATTAGCTTCACCAGAAAATATTTTAGATTGGTCTTATGGAGAGGTGACGAAACCCGAGACTATAAATTATCGCACAGGACGATCAGAACGTAGTGGTCTTTTTGATGAAAGAATTTTTGGTCCAGAAAAAGATTACGAATGTTATTGTGGAAAATACCGTCGTATTCGCTATAAAGATATTATTTGTGAAAAATGCGGAGTTGAAGTGACTCGATCTATAGTGCGTCGTGATAGGATGGGGCATATTGAGCTCGCTACTCCTGTGGCACACATATGGTTTCTTCGTGGTGTACCAAGCAGGATGTCTATACTTTTGGGCATCACTGTGACTGATTTAGAAAAAGTAATTTATTTTGCTGGATATATAATAAATAAAATTCACGAAGACGAAAAAGAGACAGTTATCAAAAATCTAGAAAGTGAATTTAAATCAAAAATAAAAAGTGCTGGAAATGAAGAAGATAAAGAAAAACTCAAAGAGCTTCTCACAAATACAAAAAAAGAAATAAATGAAATAGTATTGGGTAAAGTACTAAATGAGATATCTTATCATCACTATAGCCTAAAGTATGGAAGTTGTTTTGAGGCTGGTATTGGAGCTGAAGCAATACACAATATTTTTAAAAATCTTAATTTAGAAGATCTAAAAAATAAAACAGAAGAAATCATTCCAAAAGCAAGTGCAATTGAAAAAGAGAAGTTAGAAAAAAGACTTTCTCTTGTGCGCTCAATGCTTCGTTCAAATATTCGCCCTGAATGGATGTTTCTTTCTGTGGTACCAGTCATTCCACCAGCACTTCGCCCTATGGTGGCTCTTGATGGAGGACGTCACGCAACCAGCGATATCAATGATCTATACCGAAGAGTGATAAATCGAAACAATCGTTTAAAAAAATTGAAAGAAATTGGTGCCCCAGATGTGATTTTGAGAAATGAAAAAAGAATTCTTCAAGAAGCAGTAGACGCACTTATTGATAATTCAATTGCAAAACAAAATGATTCTCAGGCTGTATCACAATCTCAAAAACGCGCATTAAAATCATTGTCAGATAATCTAAAATCAAAACAAGGATTATTTCGTCAAAATCTTCTTGGTAAGCGTGTAGATTACTCTGGACGTTCTGTCATCGTAGTTGGTCCTCAATTGAAACTCAATCAATGTGGTCTTCCAAAACATATGGCATTGGAGCTTTTTCGCCCATTTGTGATCTCAAAGATTTTGGAGACTGAGCTTGCATTCAATATTCGCGGTGCGAATAGATTGATAGAAGAAGGAGTACCAGAAGTATGGGCAATACTTGAAGAAGTGATTCGTGGAAAATATGTATTGTTGAACCGTGCTCCTACATTGCACCGTCTTGGTATTCAAGCCTTTAACCCAATTTTGATTGAAGGCAATGCTATCCAAGTGCACCCACTTGTATGTACAGGATTCAATGCTGACTTCGATGGAGATCAGATGGCTGTATATGTACCACTTTCTGATGAAGCTCAAGCTGAAGCAAAAGAATTTATGGCTTCAAATAAAAATCTATTAAAACCTCAAGATGGTGCTCCAATCGTGAATCCAAAGATGGATATTGTATTGGGTTGTTATTGGATGACAAAATCTGTAGATGGTGAAAAAGGTGAGGGTATGATTTTTGCAAGTGCAAATCATGCGATCACCGCATTTGATCTTGGTGCTATTACATTTCGTGCAAAAATAAAAGTTTTAGGAAGTGAAAAGAAAAAATATGAAAAATTTGAAAAGAAACCCTTCGAGACTACGGTCGGAAGATTATTTTTCAACAGTATCTTGCCAGATGATTTTGATTATTTAAATGAAGAAATTACTGTGAAAAGGATGGTAATGCTTGTGGATGAAATCATAATGCGATATGGTATCGATGCTACTCCAAAAGTACTCGATAAGATAAAAGATTTTGGATATAGATATGCGACTTATGCTGGTGTGACGTGGGGGATTGACAATGTCCGTGTGCCAGAAGAGAAAAAAGAAATAGTTGCAAAATCTAGAAAAGAAGAAGAAATTTTGATCGATCAATGGAGCGACGGTTTGCTTTCTGAAGAAGAAAAATATCAAAAAACTATAGAACTTTGGGAAAAAACAAAAAAAGAAATTGAAAGTCACATCCTTGAGACTTTAGATAAAAAAGGAAGTACTTACGACCTTGTGTTTTCAGGGGCTCGTGGAAATATGGGATCACTTGTACAGATGAGTGGTATGAAAGGTTTGATTGTAAATACTTCAGGTCAAACTCTTGATTTTCCAATTATTCCATCTTATATAGAAGGTCTTTCACCACTCGAATACTTTGTCACAACTCACGGTTCACGTAAAGGATTGGCCGATACAGCCCTCAATACTGCTAAAGCCGGATATCTTACTCGTCGTCTTGTAGATGTGGCACAAGATATTGTGATTACAGAAGCTGATTGTGGTACAAAAAATGGAAAGAAGATTTTGAAAGAAGGTGATGATTTCTTTAAATATATAAATGGCCGTGTACTTTTTGCTGATGCAAAAGATACAGCTGGTAATGTGATATTTAAAAAAGGATATCTTATAATGAAAGAAGATGCAAAATTACTTCAAGAAAAAGATGTGATGGAGGTGACTGTGCGTGCACCACTGACTTGCAACACTATTCATGGTATTTGCCAAAATTGTTATGGATTAGATTTGGGACGAAATTGTCTTATTGATCTTGGGCAAGCTGTAGGAATTATCGCAGCTCAAGCTATCGGTGAACCTGGTACACAGCTTACACTTCGTACATTTCACGCTGGAGGTGTGGCTACGGTGGATATCACCACAGGACTTCCTCGTGTGGAAGAAATCTTTGAAAGACGTAAGCCTAAAAATCCAGCCATCATATCAGTATCTGATGGTGAAGTATTGGAAGTTCACAATAACGGTAAAGAAAAAATTATAAAAGTTTTAGGTGCAGGTCTCGACAAAAAGACAAATGAAGTCGAGTATACTGTCCCATTTAGACGTTCTGCTCTTGTAAAAGCTGGGGATAAAGTAATTAAGGGACAGATATTGAGCGACGGTTCTGCTGATATAAATGATATCGTTAAATACGGAAATAAAGATATGGCCGAGGAATACATCGTGAGAGAAATCAATAAAGTTTACGATTTACAGAGTGCATCAATTTCTAGAAAACACATTGAGATAATCATCCGCCAAATGTTTTCAAGAAAGAAAATAAAAGAAGCTGGTGATACTACATTTTCTCCTGGAGAGATAGTTGAAGCGATAGAATTGATTGAAGAAAATGAAAAAATCAAAATTTCAGGTGGTACTGAAGCAAAAGCTGAGACCATAGTCTTGGGTATTTCAGAAGTATCTCTTACTACCAAAAGTTGGCTATCAGCAGCATCATTCCAAAATACAAATAGAGTGCTTATAAATAATGCTATCCGTGGGGGAGTGGATGATTTAAGAGGTTTGAAAGAAAATGTAATTATTGGAAATCTTATTCCAGCTGGAACTGGTTTTGGTTTGAATCAACCTACAACTGTAAAGACACAAGAAGAGACAGAAGAAAATTAAAATTTATTTAATAATTTTATTTCATCGTATTAAATGTCTTCTCCAAAAGATCAAATTAAAGAGCGCCTTAGTATAGAAGATTGCATTTCTTCTTATATTACAATTTTACCATCTGGGAAAAATTTTAAAGCAAAATGTCCTTTTCACAATGAAAAAACTCCATCATTTTTTATTTCACCAGAGAGAGGCAATTATTATTGTTTTGGTTGTGCTGAGAAAGGCGACATATTTTCTTTTGTAGAAAAATTTGAAGGAGTTGATTTTCGTGGTGCTTTAAAAATATTGGGTGCACGTACGGGGGTCGCTATAGATTCTTGGAATAAAGATCAAGTCGATGATAAAGAAGTCTTGTACGAGATAATGGAAAAAGCCACCGAATATTTTGAGAGTGAATTTACAAAAAATAATTTAGTCAGAGCCTATCTTTTATCTCGTGGTCTTACTGATAAAATTATAAAAGATTTTAGGATTGGTTATTCACCAGAAAAATGGCGTTCAGTTTCGGATTTTCTAATTAAATTGGGATTTAAAGAAAATGATATTTTAAAAGCTGGATTAATAAAAAAATCTGAAAAAGATGGTGGCAATAGTTTTTACGATAGATTTAGGGGGCGAATTATGTTTCCAGTTAGTGATTCGAGTGGGCGTGTGATAGCTTTTTCTGGAAGAATTTTGGATGGTATCAATCTCGACGCACAATCGACTGATATAGCTCAAGCAAAGTATATAAATAGCACAGATACTCCACTTTACAATAAATCCAATACACTTTTTGGAATAGATAAAGCAAAATTAAACATTAGATCAAAAGGATACACAATCGTGGTTGAAGGCCAATTAGACCTGCTCTTGTCTCATCAAATAGGACTCGACAATACCGTGGCTGTATCCGGTACAGCATTTTCTTCAACTACAGATGTAGATTCTGATACAATAAATAATCTTGGTCTTATAAAAAGATTATCATCCAATGTGGTTTTTGCTTTTGATGGAGATGAAGCGGGGATTCGTGCCACAAGGAGAGCAAGTCTTATCGCATTTTCTCTTGATATGCAAGTCAAAATCGCAAATTTAAATGATGGTCGTGATCCAGCCGATATTATAAAAAAAGATCCTGAAGAATGGAAAAATCTGATAAGAGAAGCAAAACATATTGTAAGTTTTGAAATAGATAAAATTTGCAAAGATTCAAATAACAATATGATTTGGGGTAGAAAAGTACGTGAGATAATATTTCCGTATCTAAATGCTCTTAAAAGTAAAATAGAACAATCTCTATATTTAAAAGAAATCCATGATAAGACAGGTATAAGGGAAGATGCCTTGCATACTGATTTTGAAGATTATCAAAAACAAAATATTGTAGCTTCAGTACAAGAGAAAAAAAATGAAATAAAGACAATTCCGAGGCTCACACTTCTCGAAAAACAATTTTTTAGCATTATATTTCTTTTAGAAAATGATGAGGGTATGAAAGAAAAAGTTGAAATTTATAAAAGAGAATTGTCTAGTAAGATTGGGAAAGACACATTGGAGGAAATTTTAAGTCACTACGAACCTTTTAAAGAGACAATGGTCATAGAAGCGGAAATATGGTATGGTAAAGAGATAAATGTTATCCAAAGAGATATTGAAGAAGTCATAGTAAATTTAGAAGAAGAAATACTAATCAAAAATGCACGTGATAAAATGACAGAAATACGAAAATATGAAAAAAGTAATGATAAAGAAAAATTGCAGAAATTTCTTTCAGAATATCAAGATTTGGTAAATAAAATTCAAAATATTAAAAATAGCAGACTATAAAATTTTTATATGACTAAAAAAACTAATAAATTAAAAAAAGTGAATAAAATTAAAAAAAGTGTGAAAAAAGTAAAGAAAATACAAAAAAAGACTATTTCTAAAAAGAAAGTAGCTAAAAAAATTGTTTTAAAAAAGAAAATAATAAAAAAAATAATAAAGAAAGACAAAAAAATAATAAAAAAAAGTAAACCTCAAAATAAAAATACAGAAAAAAAGACAACAAAAGAATCACAAACAAGTAAAAAGATATTTTTACTTGCAGAAAAATCAAATGAACTTGTGGAAAAAGGTAAAAAAAGAGGATTTATTACTTATGATGAAATAATTAAAACTTTTCCAGATATTGAGGGCAATATAATTTTTTTAGATGAATTATATGAGACTTTATCTACGGCGGGGGTGGATATTCTTGAAGGAGGAAACTTGCTTGATCTTGATGGAGAGACTGAAAAAAAAGTTGTAAAATATAGTCGCGATAGCCAGACTCATGACTCGATACAAATTTATTTAAAAGAAATTGGTCAATATCCACTTATCAATGCAGCGCAAGAAAAAGAACTTGCACGAAGAATTGAAAAAGGAGATGAAGAAGCCAAAAATCTTCTTGCTCGAGCGAACTTACGCTTAGTCGTATCTATAGCAAAAAAATATGTGGGGCGAAGCTCTGATCTGACACTACTGGATCTTATACAAGAGGGGAATTTAGGATTGTTTAAGGCTGTAGAAAAGTTTGACTGGACAAAAGGTTATAAATTTTCCACTTATGCCACTTGGTGGATTCGTCAATCCATCACTCGTGCACTTGCCGACCAATCTCGCACAATTCGAATACCGGTGCATATGGTGGAGACAATTTCAAAATACAAGCAAGTACTGAGACGTCTTTCTCAAGATTTAGGTCGTGAACCACTCGCTGAAGAAATTGCCACAGAGATGAATGTGGAAGTGGAGAAAATTCACATAATAGAACAGATCAATCAAGAGACTGTATCACTTGAGCAACCAGTGGGTGATGATGAAGACAAATCTACTCGTGGTGAATTTATTGCAGATGACAAGATCTTGCGTCCAGACCAAGATACTTCAAGAAGAATTTTATCAGATCAAATTAAAGAAGTTCTCGATGAGCTTTCTCCAAAAGAAAGAAAGATATTGGAACTTCGATATGGACTCATAGACGGCGTGCAACATACCCTCGAAGAAGTAGGGCAAGAATTTGGCGTCACCCGTGAGCGTATCCGCCAAATTGAGGCCAAGGTCCACGAAAAACTCCGAAGCAACGA
>CAYHYF010000034.1:0-7210 GCA_964360745.1 uncultured Candidatus Saccharibacteria bacterium
TTTTTGAATCAATTAATATTGCCCAATCCTCGGGTAAGCCAACAGGTGTAATACCCCCATATTCCATGCCACTTTTTTCTACCGCTTCATCCATAGGAGCAAATGAGGCCTTGCGTGCATCCAATGCTCGACGAGCAACACCATTTATATCTGCCCGAGTTGTCGCAAGTATCACACATGCTACGAGTTGTCTTTTTTCACCTCTTTTTGCTTCTATAATTACACAATTACAAGTAATTTCAGGATTAACTTGAAAATGTTCACAAAAACCAGTGGTATCTGAGAAACTTGGATCAATCTCAACGACACCAATATCTTCATTTCCCTTTATGTTTTTAATCATATTGGCAACAGGAACAGGAATAAAATTTAAATTTTCCATTACCGGCACAATATTTAAATTTCCAATTTTTATTTGCATTTTAATATTAAAAATTTAAATTAAAAATCATAATCAACTTTTACCCAAGTGGTTCTTGCTTTTAAGTATTATTTTACTTTTTCATGTTCAGGATTTTGTCCAAAAGCATCCATTGCTTTTATATTTTCAAAAGAAGAAACTTGCACAAAATCATAAAATTTTTCTGAAAGTTCTTTTTTTCTTTGTACTCCCACTTCCCATTCTTTAATTTCTGGAACTTTATTCTTTAAATTTCTCAATATATTTATACTTGTATTTTTTTCTTCTTCACTAACTCCTTCTTTAAATTTAAAAAGTAAGATATGTTTAATCATAATTTTTATATATTTATTCTTTTGGCTTCATTAGTGGGAAGAGTTGAGTTTCGCGGACAGGCCTATTTACTAAGAATGAAAATAATCTATCGCCATAAGCAAATCCAAATGCTGGTGGCATGCCATGCTCAAGCATCTCTACAAATTCCCAATCGGGCATCATGGCCTCATTGTCCCCTGCGTCTATCAATTTACGTTGCTCTTCAAAACGCGCACGTTGATCAATAGGATCATTGAGTTCAGAAAATCCGTTAAATACTTCAGCTCCAGCAAGAATCAGCTGACAACGTTCGACAAGTTCAGGATTATCAACACAAGCTTTTGCAAGTGGCGAAACTAATTTTGGATGATGAATAAGCCATGTTGGACCACCAATCTGTTTGCGACAATATTTCCACAATGTATCCATCAACCGCTCGCGATTTTCACCCTCATAAGCGACACCAAGCTCGTCAAGCTTTTTCTTCATATCATCAAGCGTTGCTGAAAGCACATCAATACCAGTTTGTGTTTTAATATATGGCACATATTCAATAATATCCCACTTCGGGGCAAGATCTACTTCAAATTCTTTTATTATAAAAATATATTTACCAAAAGTTTTTTCCACTACTTCTTTAAGCATACGTTCTGTAAATATCATACCTTCTTTATAGTCCATATAAGCAGCATAGAATTCATGATTGGTAAATTCTTGTAAATGCTCTGGACTTGAACCTTCATTTCGATACACACGACCTATCTCAAATACTCGAGGAAAACCAGCTGCAAGTAATCTTTTTTGCCACAATTCACCAACAGAAATTCGCAAATAAACTCCCATATCATAATCATTGTGGTGTGTGATAAATGGCCGTGCCTCTGCTCCACCAGTAGTAACTTCAAGTGTAGGTGTTTCAACTTCAAGAAATCCTTCTTTTTTTAAAAAATCACGAGTTGCTTCCCAAAATAATGTTTTTTTTTCAAACATTTCACGAATTTCTGGATTTAATAAAATATCTAAATAACGCTTACGAAATCGCTCATCATTGTCTTCAAGTCCATAATATTCGGATGGCAATGGTAAAAGAGATTTAGTGAGAATGGCCCAAGAATTTACAAGCAGGCTTTCTTGCCCGCGCTCGGTGGTAAACAGTGTGCCAGAGACTTGGATAAAATCCCCTATGTCTATTCCATCGACAAAAAGCTTAAAAAGTTTTTCCTCTATTTCATCTTTTTTAAATACAGCTTGAAATTTTTCTGTGCCGTCAAAAAGTGACACAAAGATAATTGCCCCCTGTCCACGGATAGACATGATACGCCCGACAAGATTAATCTCTTTTTTTACCTCTTCTAATTTTTTAAAATCTTTTACGACTTCGGAAAGTAAGAAATCCTTTACCACTCTCGCTGGGTAAGGATTCATACCAAAATCTTTTATTATATTCAATTTTTCTAAACGAACATTTTTTAATTCTTCAAGTGATGCCATACATCTATTGTATCGCAACTATGGTATATTTGGCTAGTCCTTTTGGAGTTTTTATTGAAATAACATCACTTTTTTTCTTTCCAAAAAGAGCTGCACCTAAAAGTGAACGATTTGAAATTTTACCATTTGTCATATCAGCTTCCTCAGCTCCGACAATATTGTAAGTGATAATATCTTTTAAATTGTCTTTTTTCACAAGTACTGTGGTACCGATTTCTACGTGATCACTTTTATGTTTTTTTACAATCACAGCAGATTGAAGCATATATTCTATTTGATTAATTCTATCTTCTAGTTTTCCTTGGTCTTCGCGAGCTTGATGATACTCGGCGTTTTCAGACAAATCACCCAATGATTTTGCATACTCAAGAGCCTCAAGAATTTCCTTTCGACGTATGGTCTTCAATAAATTAAGCTCTTCTAAAAGAGCCTTTCTTTTTTCTTCAGTTATATAATCCCTTTCATCCATAATTTGGCTATTATACAGATATCTTTCAAATAAATCAAGTGAGTTAATACATAATTTATTGTATATATTCTGGAGTATAAAGCGACATGTAGTCGATTGTCTGACTCATCACACGTGTGGCATTACCAGACGCTTCTTTTGGCCCACGCTCCATAAGTACAGCAAAAGCATAACGAGGATTTTCATATGGAAAAAATCCAATAATCCAAGAATTTGTATTTGTATTTCCAAAACCGACCTGTGCTGTTCCAGACTTTGCTGCAACTTCTACATTTTTTAGATTAAGCGACATCGCCGTCCCTTCAGTCACAGCTCTCCGCATACCATCATGAATTATTTTCATTTTTTCAATATCAATATCTATCTTCTCAATTTTATTATTTAATTCTTCGTCACCCAATACTACATGAGGGGTCACCAATATACCATTGTTTGCAATACTAGCTACAGCACGCACCATTTGGATTGGAGTCACCTGAAAACCATACTGACCGATGGAGGTATTATACGTATCACCCACACGCCAAATATCACCCTTGAAGATCTTTGCTTTCCATTCGGGTGTAGGTATCACACCTTCTTTTTCTCCAAGCAAATCTATGCCGGTCTTGTGGCTAATTCCAAAAAGTCGAATATATTCATCTATTTTTGCTACACCAAGTCCTTTTTGCCCTTGATATCCTCCACCAATTTGATAAAAATAAACGTCACTAGATACAGCTATCGCTTTTGCCATATCCACATATCCAAAAACTCCATGATCTTTAAAAACTGTTTTTTGGTCCGGAAAAAATGGATTGGGAATTGAAATTGACCCATTAGATAAAATATTTTTTAAAGGATCAATCACACCCTCGGCAAGCGCACCATAACCGATAAATGGCTTTACGATAGAGCCAGGGCTATAAAGTCCAGACAATACACGATTTAAAAATACTTTTCTCTTATCATTTAAATAACCATTTATGGTCTCTTTATCTTCGCCTTTAGATAGTATTTCACCATTATATTCTGGATAACTTGTAAGAGCCAAAATCTCACCATTTTCTATATCCATAATGACACCTGCTCCACCAGAAAACGACACATCTTTTGCCATTTGAGAGATATTTTTATAAAGTTCTTTTTGAACCCTACTATCAATAGTGAGGACCAAATCTTCTCCATCCTTGGGTGGAGAAATAATATTCTCAGATTGTATTTCGCCCTTTACATTTCTTTCTGTGATACGCACACCATTGATACCTTGTATCATTTCATTATAGACTTTTTCTACACCATCTTTCCCTATAAAATACTCTTGCCAGTATGTACCCATTTTATCTTTTGCTGGATAACTCACATAGCCGAGCGTATGTGCAAAACCCCCATCATTTATATATACCCTATCTGGAGACTCAAACTTATTTTCATTATCTTCATTCCAAGAATTCCAAGCAAGCATGACTTTATTTCTATCATAGATAATCCCGCGATTTGCAAAGATCGGCTGTTTTAATAATGTATTGTTTTCACTCCTTTGCAAGTATGCTTTACCTTTCACTATTTGCAATATTGAAACTTGATAAATAAAAACAAAAAAAACCACAATACAGATAACGCTCAAAATAAAAAAAGATCTTTTGGGTATTGGTTTTTCCAATCTTCCTTCAAATTGCTGAGTATTGAAATCGGGCAGATTTTTTGAATCAAGAAATATCTCATCTGGGGCAATTTCTGTATTTCTTCTTTTTTTTCTAAAAAATTTTTTCATTTATAAAAAATAATATACTTTTTAACATTTGATAAGATAAAAAATATTAAAACCAAAGATAAAGAGAGGTAGACTTCACTAGAAATTATCCTTGTATTTTCAAAACCATATACTACATATATAAAAATACTAAAAAATAAAAATTCATAAAAATTTTTAAATAGGAATATACCCATAATTGCCAATATAAAACCGACCCACCAAGGCAATAAAAATAAGGCTAAAATAAGAAATATATCGAAAAATACTCTTTTCATAAAAATATTATAGCACAATAAACCTCTCTACTTACCTCTGATTTTTCTATATAAAAATCTAATAGAGAAAAAAGCGATCACAATTATAATTCCATAAAACAATACTGGGTGAGAAAAGATAAACAATGCTGCACTTAAAAGAAACAACTGCACATAAGCAATCGGTCTTTCTGTGCCGGAAAGAGAATCTTTTTGCTTAGTATTGTTTGTGGTGGTTTTTTTTGCGACAGTTTTATTTGTAGCAGGTTTTGTCACTTTACTATCTGTCTTTTTTTCTTCTGTAATTTTTTCACCCTCTTGGGCTTCTCCTTTTATTTCATCTGTGTTTATTTCACCTTCTTTGAGACCCACTTGTTCACCTTTTGCGATAATTTCCATTTCTTTTATTTCTTCTTTTGTTTCTGCAACTTTTTCTTCTAAAGTATTTGCAGTCTTTTCTCTAAATAAATCCACATCTTTCACAGATTCTGTAATCGGTTTGGCCACAGAATCTGGTAATGCATTTACGACTTTTTCTCCAATCACTTCCAGTTTTTCCGCACCCACACTTGCTGTAATCTTTTTAGGAATAAATATTGAAGGTGTCTCCACTTCATCTTTAGATAAAACTATTTCTTCATTCGCCCCGTTTACGAGAGTAGTCGCTTTTGATATCGTCGCTCGGATCTGATGGTCTCCTGATGTCACTTTCCATGGTATTGATACTTCTTTTAATGTGAGAGCTGGTATTGTCACCTCTCTTTTTCCTAAAATAGTTTCTTTATCAAAAAAATCAATTTTAATAGTAATAGGATTATTTTCCCCATTCCAAAATCCTGTATAAATTTTCACATCATCCCCTTCGGTCAACTTCACCTTTGAATACCAAATATTACCAGATACAAATCCAGTTGTGGAATCAGGCGTAGTCTCGGCAAATACATTGCCATATGGCAATATAAATAAAGAAACTATAGTAAATATAAAAATTATTTTTTTCATTTTATCTATACCCTATATCTTATTATACCCTTTCATCAAACTATCTCCAATCTTAAATGCTTCTCCTGCTCCCATGGTCAATACAATATCTTTTTCATCTAGATTCATATCTCGGATAGTTTTTTCCACACTTTCAAAACTATCAAATGCCATAGAATTATTTTTATGTTTATTTATCTCATCACTTAGAATTTTTGATGAAATACTTCCATCGTCCACTTCTCGCGCATAGTAAATAGGCAAAAGCAATACTTTATCGGCCAAAACAAAACTTTTTGCAAAATCTGCAAGAAGTAATTTTGTCCGACTGAATAAATGCGGCTGAAACACGACTGTGATTTTCCACCCATCTTCTTCTTTATATAATTCCCGAAAACCTTCAAGTGTAGCCTGAATTTCCACTGGATGATGAGCGTAATCGTCATATAATTTTGCACCACTTTTTAAAATACCCTTATATTCAAATCGCCTAGCTGTGCCCGGAAATTCTGAGACAAATTTTTCCGCATCAGATTTTGAAATATCAAGTAGTGATGCGACAGCCACAGCAGAGCTTGCATCTTTTTTATTGTGCAAACCCGGAACTTTTAATTTTAAATTTTCATTAAAAAAATCTTGGCAATTTACAATTTTTGAGGGAATATTTTTCACCACATCAGTAATATTTTTATCATCGGGATTGCAAATTACAAATCCATCACTTGGCACTTTCAAAGCAAGCTCACGAAATGCACTTTTTATATCATCAATATCTTTATAATAATCCAAATGATCTTCATCCACATTTGTAATTACTAAAATATTTGGACTAATATTTAAAAATGATCGCCTGTATTCACAAGCTTCGACGACAAACAAATCACTATTGCCAGCGATGAAGTTAGTTTTATTATTTTTTAATTCTGCCTCATCCCCCGCCTTCTCCAGAGTACTGGCGAAGGAGCCCTTCCCCTCTCTGGTACTCCAGAGAGGGGTCAGGGGTGAGGCCAACAAGCTTCCCACAACAACCGTCGGGTCTTTGCCTGCATCACTCAATATTTGCGCTATCATGCCAGTAGTAGTCGTCTTGCCATGCGTACCAGCCACAGCGATTGTGTATTTGCCATCGCTCGCAAGACCAAGCATTTCGGGATACGATTTTATGGGAATAGATTGCCCTTTTAATTTATCAAACAATTCTTTATCATAATATTCAATCGCAATTGTATAAACAATCAGATCAGTATCTTTTGGAATATTTTCAAAACTTTGTCCTATTGTAATATCGGCCCCCAAATCTCGAAGTGCTCGCACAATATCGGATTCCTGCATATCTTGCCCAGTCACATTTTTCCCCCGCCCCCCTTCGGCATTCGGGCCAGCCTCACCCAACATCATATGCGCAATCGCCGAAATACCAATCCCCCCAATCCCAATAAAATGCACATTATTAATTTTTGATAAGTCTATTGTTTGCATAATTTATGTCTATATGATACTATATATCTTGTAAATGTCTCCCTTGTCGGAGACCCCGAGGAAACCCCGCCGAAAGGTGGGGTTTC
>CAYHYF010000035.1:0-6541 GCA_964360745.1 uncultured Candidatus Saccharibacteria bacterium
AGCCTTGCGCAGACTGTCGAGCCGAGCAGAGCAAAAATCCAGCAGGATTTTATGCGTGCTGACAGAAATAATATATCGAGCGAAACAATCTTTATAAAAGAACATGCTGACTTTATAATAGAAAATATAAATGTCGATGCTATTCGTGAGCGAAAATTTAAAGTAGCTGTCGATATGATAAATGCGTCAGCTTGTGTGCTAGATCCTTATTTGTTTGAAAAATTGGGAATAGAATTAATTTCTATAAACAATATCCCAAACGGAAAATTTGCTCACAAACCAGAACCATTGAAAGAAAATCTCGGTGATATTGAAAAATTTGTAAAAGAAAATGGTGCCGACCTTGGCTTTGCTCACGACCCCGATGCAGACAGACTCGTGGTAATAAATGAAAAAGGGATTATGATTTCAGAAGAATATACAGTGGCGCTCGCGGTGGAAGCTGTATTATCCAAAGGAAATCACAAAGGTAAAAATATTGTAATAAATCTATCCACATCACAAATGAATGCCGACATTGCAGAAAAATATGGTGCAAAATGTATACGAACAAAAGTCGGTGAAGCCAATGTGGTGGAAGAAATGCAAAAATCAAATGCCATCATCGGTGGTGAAGGTGGTGGTGGAGCAATCTATCCCGCTATCAATTTTGCAAGAGATAGCTTCACCACACTTGCTCTTATTTTAGAATTGCTTGCAGTTAGAAATCAAAACATAAGTGAGGTTGTAGATACTCTGCCAAAATACTTTATGAAAAAAGATAAACAAAATATCGCTGGAAAAAATCTAGAAGAAATGTATGGAAAATTAAAAACACATTTCGGCAATACTAAAATAAATACACTCGATGGAATACGCCTTGATTTTCCTGATCAATCTTGGGTCCATCTGAGACCTTCCAATACTGAGCCAATCATCCGACTATTTGGCGAAGCCAAAACCGAACAACGAATCAATGAACTTTTCGCCGAAGCTAAAAAAGTAATCTCTTAAATACTATAATCCCCTATTTTTGTACGCTTTATATGAAATGCGAGAGCAGAAAGATTTAAAGCTTTTCCCATATCATTTGCAAGTACTCGCATATACGCACCTGAGCCACACGATACTTTTATTTTTACTGTCTGAAATTCTGTATTTGGATTACTTTTCAAAACCTCTTTCCATTTTGCAAGAATTTCGTCTTGTCTAAAATCACCTAAAACTATAGGTATTATTTTTTCAATATATTGTCCTAAATAATCTTTGGAAATAGTTTTCTCTTCAATTACTTTAATATCTGCTATGTTTACGATATGTTTTGGGATTTCAATTTCATCTAATTTACCATCACGTGCCCATTGCCAAAGAGGTTTACCATTTACCGTCTTTGAAGAATACGGAGGATACTCTTGTGAAATATCTCCAATAAAATTTAAAAGAATTTTCTTAATACTAGAAACTTTAAATTCGCTCAATATATTATTCCCGTCAGCACACATAAAATCCTGCTGGATTTTTGCTCTGCTCGCCTCGTCAGTCTGCGCAAGGCTTCCTGGAACAACATATTTTCGCTCATTTACTTCATTTTCTAATAATCCTAATAAATCATAAGTATCTGTCTGGAAACCAAATAAAATTTCCATCTCATATTCTTTGGATAAACCAAGGTATTCATCCTTTTTATTACAATCATCACCGACAAGTACTAAAAGTAAGCCCTCAGCGAGTGGATCAAGGCGCCCTGCATAAGTCATTGGCAAAACCCCAAAATCAGGCCTTTTTTTACGGAGCCTATCTATAGCCTCAAGCGGTGTTTCTCCTATATTTTTATATATTAAAACAGGTTTATTATCCATATATATGTATTGCCATATTATCATAGATATGCTAATATACCCCTATAATTGCTTGTATAACTATTTTGTGGCAAGTAAGGTTGGTATAGTAAATTGAGGTTTGAAAATACAATTTTTTGAGTGATAAAATAAACAATCAAATAAGAGCACGCGAGCTTCGTGTGATATCTAGTACAGGTGAGAACCTTGGCATTTTAAGTTTAAAAGATGCTTTGGCAAAAGCTGGGGAAGAAGGATTAGATTTGGTGGAAGTGACTCCAAATGCAAATCCTCCAATTGCAAAGATTGTGGATGCTGGTAAATATAAATACGAGCAGAAGAAAAAAGCTCAAAAAATGAAAACTGGTGCAAAAAGAACTGAAACAAAGCCAATACAAATAAAAATTGGGACAAGCGAAAATGATCTTCAGTTAAAAGCAAAAAAAGCGAGTGTCTGGCTAGCAGAAGGACATAGGATAAAAATAGAGCTTTTTGTAGCAGGGAGATCAAAGTTTATGGGTGAAGCATTTTTGAAAGAAAGACTTGAGAGGGTTATAAAATTAATAAGTGAAGATTTTAAGATAGCTGAAGAATATAAAAAAGGTCCAAAAGGTCCAACAATTACAATAGAAAGAAATACAAAAAAAGTTTAATATTATGAAAACAAACAAATCAATTACAAAAAGGCTAAAAATTACAAAGAATGGAAAGATTATAGGACGTAAACCCGGTTTTAATCATTTCAATTCTAAGCAATCACGAAGAAAACAACTCAATGGAAAAAAGGGGGTAGAATTTAATTTATCAAACAAAGAAAGAAGCCGATTTATACCAAAAAAATCAAATTAACATTTATTAAAAATACAATATTATGACACGCGTAAAAAGAGGAGTAATAAAAAACAAAAGGAGGAAAAATATACTAGCCCAAGTAAAAGGTTTTCGTTTTGGACGAAGTACCAAAAAGGGAGCTGCTAAAGAAGCATTGAAAAAAGCTGGGCAACATTCATTTGCTCACAGAAAAGACAAAAAGGCTGATGCTCGCACATTGTGGCAAACAAGGATCAATGCTGCTGTCCGTCCACTCGGACTTTCATACAGCAAATTTATCGATGTATTAAAAAAGAAAAATATTGCAATAGACAGAAAAATACTCTCGACTCTAGCAAAAGACAATCCAGAAACTTTTGAAAGATTGGTAAAAAGCTTATAAATAAAAAATCCCCTTCGACAAGCTCAGGGGATTTTTTATTATCTTATTTACAATCAAGAATGATAGTGTCCCCTGCCATAGGACTCTCAGTTTTCACACCTAAATTATCCTTCAATTTTTGCGCAAGAAAAAGTGCGGCTTTTGGCTCACCCATTACTGTAAATACTTTCTTTACAGTCTTTACAGTATCAGCGACAAATTCTACAAGGCGATCAGAATCTTTGTGCCCCGAGTATCCACTAATCATCACTACGTGCGCTTTCAGTGGTACCTCCTCACCTTGAATGTGAAGCTTCTTCACACCTTCTTGGATGAGTCGTCCTAACGTCCCTACAGATTGGTAACCAATAAGCAAAATTGTGTCATTCTTATTTGGAAGGTAATTCTTTTCATGATGAATTATGCGCCCACCATTGCTCATACCGCTCCCTGCCATAATTATTTTTGGATTTGGTACAGAAAGGATGGCTTTGGATTCCTCGGTTTCCAAAGTCATCTTAAGCCCTGGAAAATTAAAAATATCATCTCCGCTTGCTATGATATCCCGTACTTCTTTTTTAAAATATTTTTTATGAGTTTTATAGATACGAGTCAATTTAATAGCCAAAGGTGAATCTAAAAATATAGGCATATAAGGTATCTTTTTTTCAGCAACCATTTCATTGATTTCAAAAATCAACTCCTGGGTACGCTCAAGTGAAAAAACTGGAATCATAAGTGTGCCATTCCTTTTATAATTTTCATTTATAACTTCAGCCAATTTTTGCTGACGAATCTCTCTATCCTCATGATTTCGATCCCCATACACTGACTCCATAATTAAATAATCTGCATCCTCCACCTTCTCCGTATCACAAAGAATTGGTGATGGAGAATTACCTAAGTCCCCTGTAAACACAATTTTTTTGCCATTATAAACGATTTCAAGAATCCCGGAACCAAGTATATGCCCTGAATCTTTAAAAGAAAACTGAAATCCGTGATCCACATTTAGTATCTGATGATAATCAAGACCTTCCCACAAATCCATGGCTTTTTGAATATTGACCACAGAATATATCTCTGCTAGCTTATGCTCTCGATCGCGAGATAGTAGGTGGGCAGTATCCTCAAGCATTACCCGCACTATATCACGAGTCGGTATTGTGGAAATAATCTTTCCCACAAAACCTTCGTCTATAAGCTTTGGTATGCGTCCAATATGATCAATATGGGCATGAGTAATAAAAAGTATATCAATAGTCTTTGGATCGTATGTAAAAGGTGCCCAGTTTAAATCATCAGCGATTTTTTCTCCTTGTACAAGCCCACAATCAATCAAAAACTTTTTACCATTACCCTCTAATAGAAAATTTGCACCCGTCACTGTGCCAGCACCCCCACAAAATGTGAGCTTTAGCTCCTTGTCTTTAATTTCCATATCTATTTTTTTTTATAATTAAAATTCCAAATATTGCTCCAAGTGTATCAAATAGTATGTCTGACATAGTGTCTACTCTATTAAAAACAAGTCCCGCCCAAATGTTTGTGACCAAATATTCATACATTTCCCACAAAATACCGAGAAATAAAGCTGAAATTAAAAGTAATATAAATTTATTTTTTAAAGTATTGGAATTATTATAAAAAACATATGAAATTAAAAACAGGGATACAAGTCCACCCAAAAAATGCATCGGTATATCGAACCATTTATATATAAAATACCAAGCAAAATCTATAGACAAAATATTGACTACAGCTACAAATACTATGGTGAAAGCTAGGTACCAAAGAATTTTTTTTCTATCAATCATATAAATATGATACCAAATATCACAAATATTAGCTATTAAACAAAAAATCCTTTCAAAAATATGAAAGAATTCCTCATTAGGGCTATCGAAACCTATTACCGTAGCGTACAACTACGTGGGAATCAGAATGATAGAAATTTGTTCGCAATAAATAAAAATAATCGCATACAGTTTTAAATCAAAACATGATATGACCCCTATAAAATGTGTTCTAGGTAATATTTTTCAAATAACCCTACTTAAAGTATACAACTCTCACACATCTATGCAAGCATTTTTCTCAAAAAAGCACACTTTTGACAGCCTTTCAAATAGAAGTTAAAGCAAATATGATACACATTTATGCATATGCTAAAATGTGTATCAGGTTTTTTATTTAAATCTCAAAGTTTTTTAATTTTTCTATATAAGTGGACACAGATTTATCTGTAATATCTTCAGGTTTTATTTTACATTTACCAAAAATCTGTTTTTCTATTTCTTTTCCACAAGATACCAATTTTTGTCTTTCTTCTTCAAAAATACTATGCTTATGATTTTTATAACGTTTACCTGCATCATTCATTCTTTCTTCATATGAACATACGCTATTTGGAGCTACTCTTGCATCAGCGTAATGAATAATTTTTAAATTTAAATCATTAATACTCCTATGTTTACATAATAATGAAAAGCGATTTTGGTCGGCTAAATTATTTATTGTATATGACAAACCAAGCTCTTTAATAATTTTAATAGTAGCTTCATGTTCATCCTCTCCATATTTTTCAATATATTCATTTTGTACTTTTTGCCAATAGTCTAATCCTTCCGGTTCTAAAAACTCTGGAAAATAGTCGAGTCTAAATTTTATAATATTGCCCATATCGTGAAGAAGACATGCTTTGACAATACTATCCCTATCCACTTCCATCTCATCACCCAAAGCATCACAAATCTGCATAGCCACTCCCGCTACTCGAAGCTGATGCTCGGCCAAATTTGGCATTATCTTATATTCTTTATATATATCTAAAATCTTCCGCATTTTTAAATTTAAAATTTCATATCACACCAATCTAATTTGTATTTATTTTCAATCAATGTCCTCTCTCCGTCATTCCAAGTCTCATGATTTTCTAAATTTAATTTTTTAATAAAATCATCTATGGATTCAACGCTATCTGATTCAATCTCTACAAAAGGAATCATACACGGGTATATATCAATATCAAATTGTGTATTTTCAAGTTTCCAAGAAATTCTTTTCTTTTCTTGATGAGCATATTTTTCAAGACCTATTTCACAAAAAAGATCCACCATTTTATCATGGTCTTCTATCTCAAAATTTATCTCTTTATGTTTACGAGAAACTCCAATATGTTCTGATATTGCTTTCCATGTCACTTCTACTTTTTCTTTATTGTATGATCGTACTCTTAAAAACCATTTATCTTCTCCATTTTTTGTACCGACAGATCGCAACCAATCTACAGTAAGTAGGGTATCAGAAATTTTCTTAGCACCAAGATTTCTAAGTTTCTCCTCTATATTATCAACATCAATTTCTAAAACCTTTGTTTCAATTTCATGCATAAATATAATATAGCATAAAATCCCCTTTTGGGGGATTTTATGCTAGGTTTTTATAAATTGAGAGCTTGGACTAATTGCTTTATTAGTGCTACGACAACCGGAGGAGCGAGTAGGCTATATGAATCTTTGCCTTCATCATC
>CAYHYF010000036.1:0-6217 GCA_964360745.1 uncultured Candidatus Saccharibacteria bacterium
GCATAAAGCATTGGTTTCAAGGTCAATAAATTTAAAGATTTTATTTTAAATTTCTCATCACTATCCAAATCTGTGTCACTCGCCAAACGACCCTCTTCTAAAACTTTATCAACTTTTTTTAAAATTACCTCTTCAGCGATTGCATCCTTATCTCCCTTTTTCAAATCTTTTTGCAAATTAGCAATTCTTTTTGAAACACTTTCCATATCTGAAAGTACAAGTTCCAAATTTATAATTCCGATATCTTTAAGCGGGTCTACTTTATTCAAAACATGTATTACATCTTTATCCTCAAATCCACGCACCATATGCAATATAGCATCCGTCTCACGAATATTCGTTAGGAATTTATTGCCAAGCCCTTCACCTTTACTAGCTCCCTCCACTAGTCCTGCAATATCCACAAATTCAATCACAGCAGGAATACATTTGGCTGACTTACTAAATTCATTTAGTTTCCAAAGTCGCTCATCCGGCACAGGCACAATTCCCACCGACGGATCAATAGTACAAAAAGGGTAATTCTCCGCAGGCACCGACTTTTTAGTCAACGCATTAAAAAGCGTGGACTTCCCCACATTCGGCAACCCAACAATTCCTATAGATAATGACATTGCTCAAATATAGCAAAAATAAACAAAAAAGTCATTTATATGTTATTTTTCATCATATCATTTACCGTTTTTCTTGTTAGCGGGCCAAAAACACCATCCGGTTTTAGGCCTTTTGAAGCTTGGAATTTTGCAAGAGCATTTTTACTCAATTGTCCAAACATTACAGTCTCCTGACCTTTTGAGCCTGGGCCATCTTTTGCTAATTCAAAACCATTGTTATTTAAGAATTCTTGTAATTTTTTGACTTCATTATGTTTTACTCCAGGTTTGACTGTTTTTGTAAACTTTAAATTTAAATTATTTATACTCTTATTTTGATTTTCATTATTTAAATTTTGTCTATTTATGATATCAATTTTACCCATATTTATTAAATTTTGAGCCCTAGATACTGCAGAAGAACCAGAACTAATTATACTACTTGGACAAGAAGATGTGGTAAAAGCATTATCATTGTTCGCAGAAGTATTTTCTAAAGAATCTTTTGATATTACTCTAAAATGATAAGTCGTTGCACAAGTTAAATTAGAAATAGATACACTATGAGATGTGACTCTCGTACTAGTATCAGATTCAGTCGTTGTGGTGCCGTACGAAGTAGTTAAACCATAAGATAATTGAGAGGAAGAATTTTCATTAGTTGTCCAAGTGATTGTATTTTCTGTTGTTGATGAATTACTTGCAATAGAAGAAATTGTGGGTATTGTTGTATCAATTGTAAAATCTGCAACCGAGAGAGTGCTGGACGCATTTGTCGCTGTATCTGTAACGGTAATTGTACAGTCAGAATATGTCCCATCCGTAAGTGCTGTAAATGTAATTGTATTTGAACCAGATGTTGCAGAAGTAGTTGCTGAAGTACAAGATCCACCATATGAAATAGTCCCAGCTTCTGTTGTTGAAAAAATATAATCTGGTGTTGTGTCGGTAGTCGGTGTTGTAATACTTGTCGATTCGGTAACTGTGGGAGAAGTAGTATCTATTATCAATGCTTTATTTGCCGCCAAGTTTGTGGTTGGCACAAAATTACTCATAGCATTACTAGCAGAATCGGCAATCGTACCAGAAATACTTAAGACTGTTAAATCAGATGATGTATCACCTGCTTGAACAGTATAATTACAAGTTCCTGTTGTGCTTGATGACACCGTAAGTGTACAAGTACGATCTGTGTCTCCAGTTTCGAGTGTGACCGTGACATTACCAGTCGAAGTGACAGTCTCAGAAAATGTAATATCTATATCAATAACTTCCCCTACTTTATATGAGCCATTTGTTTTATCAGAAGATACATTTGTGATTGTAGGTGCTGTACTGTCAGCAAGACTACCCTCTATCGTCATCATTGGTAGTCCATATGTAATTGTAGAAAATGGAGTTCCCCAAGTACTTCCACTATTACCACTATTAGACATACCACTTGAACTAAGAATAGTTGCCCAACCAGAGGAGCCAGTATAACTACTAGAACCAGCTTCTTGATAGTCAATATTCGCACAACTTGCGCAACCAAGCCCAATCCAGTAAGTCCCAGAAGAAGGTATGGTTATCGTTCCACCACTTGCTGTACCGTAAACGGTCACCCCGGTACCTGTGTTTGTAGATGTATACGTAAGAGTGCCAGTTATTTGACTTCCAACTGTTCCAGAACTATCATTATAAAAACGTATCACACCACTTGTGTATGTCGAAAATCCTGTATAATTTCCAGCTGTATGATCTAGATCTATTGTCACACTTGAAACTGTAGCTGAAGCTCCTGCGGTAAATTTATATGCATACCACACATTACTTCGAAATATATTTGTACCCCCATCATTAGAATTAGTTATATTAGTCAAAAGAGTGGCTGCATATGCTCGGCCCGCAACAAATAAACTAAAAATTAAAACTAAAGAAAATGAAATTTTTAAAAATATATTTTTTTTCACTATCGAAAATTATAACATAATTATTATTATACTTCTATAATTCCTTCAAATGTGACTACAGCGGGGCCTGTGAGCCATACGTCGGTAAAGTTGTTTTGTGTTTTTTTAAGAGAAACAAAAAGCTCACCACCACGAGCTTTTATTTTATAAGTATTTTTAGAATCATTTTGCAAATCAATACCAAGTACACAAGCGAGAGCTACAGCTCCTGTCCCACAAGCAAATGTCTCATCTTCTACCCCTCTCTCATATGTGCGAATTTTATATACATCACTGTCTTTGAAAACAATATTTACATTTGTGCCATTTGGAAAATCATCACTATATCGGATTTCTTTTGCGTAAGGTATTAAATCAAAATCATCAATATCTTCATTTTTAATTTCCACATAATGAGGACAACCAGTATCTATAAAGTATCCATTTTTATATTTATCTCCAAAAGAAATATCACCAAAATAAATCGACACCTCGTCGCCTATAAATTTTCCTTTGTAAATCTTTCCCTGAGCCTGAAACTTTATCTCATCATTTTTTTTGTTTTCAAAATACCCGCATTTTTTCGCAAAAGATACAGCACATCTGGCCCCATTACCACACATTGCCTCATCTCCAAGTAAGCCATTATAATAATGCATTATAAAATCAACTTCATTGTTTACATCTTTTTCTATTGTGATCAATCCGTCCGCCCCCACACCAAATCTCCGATTGCAAATTTTTTGAACAATATCCGGTGTGATAGTTAAATCAGGATAATCAAATTTGTCTATCATCACAAAATCATTTCCCGCCCCTTCATATTTTAAGAAAGATATTTGCATAAATTTAATCGATTATATATTCTTTTGCAATTGGAAACATATTGTAGCCTTTCGCCGACATAACTGCGCAATATGCACCAGTACCACCGATGACGATATAATCCCCAATTTCTGCTTTTGGTAAAACTATTTCTTTAAAACTATCTGGGTCTTCGTCAACAGTCGTCAGTGTGTCACCAGATTCACAGCCATGGCCAACCACGATATAGGATTTATTTTCTTCTATAGTTCTCTTATTGTGCGGTATTAAAGAGACAGGGTGTTGCGCTCCATAAAGCATCGGGCGAAGAATTTCTGTCATACCCGTGTCGAGGCGCAAAAAGTTGTGACCACTATTTCCAGTATCCACAATATCGCACACTTTAGAGATTATCACACCAGCATTTGCCACCAAAAATGCCCCTGGCTCTATTTCTAAAACTAATTTACGATTATTTTTAATTTCCCAATCAAATACAATTTTACAAATATTTGGCATAATCTCTTGCATGTTTGCATTTTTTCCTTTTTCAACTCTCGCGATCTTAAAACCACCACCCAAGTTTATGATCTTCACACTTTTAAATATCTCTGCAAAAGAAAGTGCTAAGTGAGCAGATTGCACCCATACACTTGCGTCATTGCCCGAACCAATGTGCATATGTATCCGACTTATAGTTAAATTGTACTTATTCACAATTTCCAAGACTTTGTCCATATATTCGTGCCAAATACCAAAGCTTGCATTTGGTCCACCAGTCGTCAATTTATTATTTGAACCACTACCGACGCCAGGATTAAAACGAATACCAATTTCTTTTCCACTAAAATTTTTTCCATAAGTCTCAAGCTGGTATAAAGATGTAGCTGTAAATTCTACGCCGGCATCCACACATTTTTTCATATTGTGATCTGTAAAAATTTGTGAAGAAAGAGTGATCTTCTTTGGATCAATATTTTGATCTATTGCGTGTAGTGCTTCATATTCAGAGCTTGCATCAAAAGATAAGCCAAGCTCATCCATATATTTTAAAATATCAGGGTGAGTATTGGCTTTCATTGCATAGCGTAAAACAAAATCTTTACGATTTGTATTTTTATATATTTTTTCTATTTGATTTTTTATACTCTCTTTACTATAGATATAAGCCGGTGTTTCATTGTCTTTTACAAAATCTAAAATAAAATCTTCCGAGAGCCATTCTGGTAATTTTTCCATACAATTATTTGAGGTAAAATTTATTACTGTGCAAGCTTCTGCAATTCCGCTTGATATTTTCTCATCACTTGCATACTTGCTGTCATCTCACTTGTTCCTTCTTTTGTTTTTTGTTTTATTTCTTCACCAATTTTTTTAAACAATTCTGGATTTTTCTCCATCAATTTAATGACCATATCTTGTTGGGCCTGTGGCATACCCTTCATCTTATGTTGCACCATTTTTTTTATAAAAAAATTTTTAATTCCCATCCTATTTAAAATTCTTATATTAATTTTTCTATAAGAATTATAGTTATTTTTAATAAATTATGTTTATTTTTTTGTCCAGTAATTAATAATTTCGTACTGGACAATATATGGATTATAACAAAATAAATGTTAATATGCGAGTATTATACTCATATAAAAAAATCCTCTTCACTACTACTATAATTTATTTATTTTTATATTATGCATATGTTTTTCTGCTTCTAGAATACCACGTTCCATCATTTCTATTGTTTCAAGGGGGTACTTACCGTTAGCACTTTCCTCGGAGAGCATCACGGCATCTGCACCATTTATTATTGCATAAGCTATATCTGTCACTTCTGCTCGTGTAGGGACTGGTTGTTCTGTCATTGAAAGCATCATCTGAGTAGCAACTATTACTGGTTTACCTGCTATTTTACATTTTGTAATTATATCTTTTTCAATAAAAGGAATTTCTTCTAATGGAACTTCATTGCCTAAATCTCCTCGTGCAATCATAATTGCATCAGAAACTTTTATAATTTCATCTAAATTTTGAATAGCAACTTTTCTTTCAATCTTAGCAATTATTGGAATAATTTTTCCGTGCCTACCATCAGGCAAGCAAATTTCTTGCATTTTTTCTCTTAATTTTAAAATATCATCTGCCTTACCGACATATGACATTGCAATATAATCTATATTTTGCTCAATACCAAATTTTAAATCTTTTAAATCTTTTTCTGTAATTATTTCTATCACTCCTTCTTTAAATTCATGATTTGATCCCACTTGAACTCTTGGGCCAGATAAATCTTGAATAATTGGAATTCTTTTTCCTACAGCAAGTGCTTCTTCTCTTATATTTTTAATATACAAAGCATGCTCATCATATGTCCCCCAAGAAAAATTAAGACGAACTACATCCATTTGATTTAATATCATTTCTTTTATCATTTCTTTATTTTTTGTAGCTGGTCCAATTGTTGCTATTATTTGTGCTTTTGAATTCATATTATTTAATCTCAGAAATTAATTTTAATCGATCATATTTTACTTTTCTTTCAGATTTTTCTGGTGCACCAGATTTCAATCCAAAACAATTAAATGCGTAAGCAAGGTCGGCAATAAAATCGTCATCTGTTTCTCCGCTTCGGTGACTCACAATAATATTAATATCATTTTCTCGTGCCAATTGCATTGTTTCTAGTGTTTCTGACAGAGTACCAATCTGGTTTGGCTTTATAATTATGGCATTAATACTTCCTTTTTCTATTGCTTTTTTTAAAAGAACCTTGTTAGTAACGGTCAAATCATCACCAACAACTAAAAGCCCTTTATTTTTTTCTCTCAACTTTCTAAAACTCTCAAAATCTTCTTCATTAAAAGAATCTTCTATGGAAAGTAAATTAAATTC
>CAYHYF010000037.1:0-5807 GCA_964360745.1 uncultured Candidatus Saccharibacteria bacterium
TGCAACCCCTCTTCAATTTTTTGTATTCTTTCTTCCATAAATATAGTATATCAAAGTTATTAGAAATTTAAATTAAAAATCATAATCGACTTTTACCCAAGTCGCTCTGGCTTTTAAATATTGTTTTACTTTTTCATGCTCAGGATTTTGACTAAAAGCATCCATTGCTTTTTCATCTTCAAAAGAAGAAACTTGGACAAAATCATAGAATTTTTCTGAAAGTTCTTTTTTCCTTTGTACTCCAACTTCCCATTCCTTAATTTCTGGAATTTTATTTTTTAAATCTCTCAGCATATTTATGCCTATATTTTTTTCTTTTTCACCAACTCCTTCTTTAAATTTAAAAAGTAAAATGTGTTTAATCATAGTTTTTAATTATACCAATTTATCTGCGGGCCCACGAGGGCTCGAACCCCGGTCTTTCCTTTTGGAGAGGAAAATTCTACCACTGAACTATAGGCCCTTAAACCAAAAACAACAAAATCCGCTGTTGCGGATTTATTGTATCAAAAAAAACTTGTTTTATCCAGTGATTTTGGCTTCTTTGTGTTTTGTGCTTTTTCGGCAAGTTTTACAAAACTTATTAAGCTCGATCTTTTTAGTGACGAGTTTCTTGTTTTTGCTTGTATAATAATTGGCGTTTTTACATGTGACGCACTTCAATCTTAAAAGTCTATCTTGTGACATAATGTGTATAGGATACTACAAAAGCTGATAAAATGCAATGCTTTTAATAAGACAGAGCAATGTCGGCTTTTTTTGCCAATTGCCTAATTGTGCCATCATGATTTTTAAGTTCATTTGTAATACCATGATATTCGTCTTGCAAATCGGCTACAACTTGTGACGTTTTGTCACTTGCAACCAAAGAAATTTGAACAGACTCTCGCAGTGAATCAATATCTTTTTTCATATCAGAAAAACCTAACTGTGTAGTAATTCTTAAAGCATCAATATCAGATTTTACTTCTTCTAAATCCGCCTTGGTAGCAAGTATATCTGAAAGTTTTTTAATATCTTCTTCGGTTAACATATATCTATTATATTATCTTATAAAAAGATAGTCAACATTACTTTATAACCCTCGGTAAAAGTGGGCTCAAATGAGTCGTGACTTCATAGTTGATTGTACCCATATTTTGCGCCAATTCTTCAGCTGTAATTGTATTGGATTTTTGAGTACCCAATATTACAACTTCGTCTTCTATTTTTACACCTTTGATATGAGACACATCTACAACAAGCATATTCATCGATATTCGGCCTAGTATTGGTGCTCGCATTCCACAAATAAGAACAAATCCATTATTTGAAAGACTCCTAGTCAATCCATCGGCATAACCTTGGGGAATGACAGCAATTTTGGTTTCCTTTTTTGTAACATAAGTCAATCCGTAGCCTATCGAATGACCAACCGGTAAAGTTTTAATTTGAGCAATGTGTGTAATGTATCGAAGCGCAGGTTTTAAAGATATTTTCTTCTTCCACATTTTCTCCAACTCCTCACTCGGCCACATACCGTACAATCCTATACCAAGCCGTGCAATACTATGAATCCCCTTCCATTTTTCATAAGCCAGAATTCCAGAGGTAGCAGAAATATGAGTCTTTAAATCCCCAAACCCATTTTCTTTAAAAACTTTCAGGACTTTCTCGTAACTATCAATTTGTTTTTGCGCATGAGAAAAGTTAGTAGCCAAAGGTCCTGAGCTTGCTTGCCATGAGCTTGTCGAATTGGTCGAATGGATATCTTCAATGTTTGCAAAGTGAGCATACACACCATCAATTTTTATATTCTTTAATTTCTTTAATTCGGGAATTATCTTTATTAAATCATTCGGCATAAAACCCTCCCTACCTAAATACGAGTCCACTGCTATATGCACTTTGACCTTGATTCCCAATTTCTGTGCCTGCACATTTATCATCAAAAGATGAGCTAAATCAAAAGCTGAAATTGTGCACCCCAATTTTATCGCACGCTTCAAATCATTTTTACAAACATAGCCGAGAACCAATATTGGTTTTTTTGTCAGTGGTCTTATTCTCTCCAACTCTTCCACACTATTTACTTGAAAATAATCGGCATAAGGTGCCAAAATCCTCACCACTTCCTTGTCCCCATAGCCATAGGCATTTGTCTTGACCACAGCTGATATCTTTGTCTTCTTCCCCAACACAGCACGAAATTGCTTGATGTTGTGCATCAAATTCTTTTTTGATATTTCTATATATGACAAATGTTTAGTTTTTTGGGATTTATTTTTCTGCATAAAATTTATTCTACAAATGGATTACCTACTTTTGATGCCTTTTTAGGATGATCAATATCAAGATTCATCTTATTTCCAACATTTCGAAGTAACCCCCATCCTGCTGATAATAAACAGTAAGCACTAAAAGTTTCATTTATTTCAATATTTATTCCAGATAGCAAGCTTTGATTGTCTATCCCTATTAGCCGACAATTTGTTTTTTGACTAAATTTTTGAAAATCTATAATATACTCTTTAAATGCACTAGGCTGAAAAACAATTGCACAATTATCTTCAATTGCTTCTTCAACTCCATGTACAATATGAGTATCAGGATAAAACAATGCCATCTTACGGGCAATTTCATATGATTTAAGAGTTATCTCTTCAGCCACACCATTGTCTAGTCCCACTATAAAATAATTAGTAGAGTCCACTAGAGTTTGTAATATTTCTTTATCAATTTTTAAATTTATATTGTTATGTATTATTTTAGAAGTAATTACTAATTCATTTTTTAAATTTTCAAAATCAACTATTTTTCCTTGATTATTAGATAAATGATAGATGAGTGAATCATAAACTAAACCTTGCTCAATTACACTTTTTGTAGATGCAACGCCTTTTTCAAATCCACAATTTAATATTATTTTTTCATCTGATCGTTGTGCAAGAATTGAATCTGGAACTGCGGTAACTGCAATGCATTTCGCCCCACAAGACTTAAGATGTTCGAGAAGTAATATAGTTTCTTTTGTTTTACCCGAATTACTACATAAAAATACAAAAGTTTCTGAAAAATCAGTATATTGAAATAAATCCGAAGCAAAATAACTTTCAACTTTATTAGAAATATTTAATTTTAAAGCCCTATTTTTTGCATGTTTGCCAGGAAAAATTAAACTACTTCCCATGCCAGTAAATATCACTCTATTTAGACCAATTTTTTGGGCAATTTCTTTTGTTGTATTAAAATCAAAATTTAAACAAACCTCTTCTGCTTCAAGCATTTCCTCTTCTGTGTAAGAAAGTTTCATATAATTGATTATAGACTAAAATAAAAATTTACTCAATTACTATTTAATATCCTTTATTTTTGATTAATTTTTCCAAAAATGTGGTCGGAAACATCGGTGGATTCTCCGCCAATGCTTGGTGATATATTACAGTCGAAGGCGTAAGTCCGGGAAGATTGTTTACTTCAATTACAATAATATTTCCTGTTTTTATTTCCACAAATACATCAATGCGAGCATATCCTTGAATACCGATTTTCCTTGCAACTTTTTCTACAAGATTTTTTACTCTTTTTAAATTATTTTTAGAAATAATCTCTATCGGTGGCGGAGTAATATTGACCCCTGTACCACCTTGAAATTTCTCCTCCACGCTCAAAATTGCTGATTCTGCAACTGTGATACTTGGTGAAAGAGATTTAATTTTACCATTTTGCTCAAGTACACCAACAGTCATTTCCACATAACCACTTTTGTATTTATGAATCAATTTTATACCATTTACACTGATTGAATCTGTTTCTATACATTTCTCTAAAAGTATTTTATCCATGATCACATTTGGCATTTCAATAATTCCACTTTGATTTATAAATGTGTGTGGCGCAATGGAAAAATCTCCACGTTTAGCAATTTGCAAATATTTTATAAATTCATTCGCATTATGCAATCGCACAATACCTGAAGAGCATCCATCCCCGATTGGTTTTACAATAATATTTACACTACCTAAATCTTTTACTAATTCTACCCATAATTTTTTTGTATCTTTAATCTCATCAATAGAAAATACTTTACGAGGTGCTACAAAAATTCCTTCTTTTTCCAATCCTTGTAAAAACTCACCAGTTTCATATTTATCCAGACAAGTTTTACTTACTTTCGATGATGAACCATTGTACTTTATTTTATTTTCTTCAAATATTTTTTGTAGAGTTCCATCTTCACCTTCTCCTCCATGCAGTGCTAAGAAAACAAATTTTGACTTTTTCAAAAATTCATTAAAAGAAATCTTTTTTGGCAAAGTATTTGAAAGCGTTATATCACCCTTTTCTAAACCAAGACGAATTATAATCTTTGAACAAAGAATTTTTAATTTCTCGGAAATTTTTACAGCATTTTTACAATTATCTACTATCTCCTCAACAGTATGATTGAGCGTATATGCATACGGTAAATGCCAAATATTTTTATCTAAATCATATAAATAAGGCTCGGGCTTATATATATCGGACTTTCTTAATTTATGCCATACATTTGTACCACTCATAAGCGACACTTGCCTTTCTGAAGTCTGACCTCCCAACAGAACTGCGACTTCTTTTTTATTTTTATTTATTTTTTCTTTTGTTTCAGGAAATGGTATATCGTACCTTTTGCACGCATTACGAACGATATAGTGTAAAACATCCTTATGTGTAAAACCAACAAAAGCCGATTGCTGAAAAAGGAAACTATTTTGCTCCATACCAGAAATTGGATTAAAATCACAAAACCAAATCTTGCCATTTGGTAATAGCCAGCCATCAAACCTAGCAAAATCCCTCATCCCCAAAAGAGAAAATAATTGCTCGGATTGAGTTTTGATTTGGTAAATCACATCATCCGAAAATCGTGGAGGATAATGCCATTTAACTTTGTTTGTGGGTAAATATTTTTTACGATAATCAAATATTTGATGTTTTGTATAATCAAGCTCGATCTCGGTCGGCAATAGTGACACGGGCATACCAAAACGATTTTGCAAAATTATAACAGTAAATTCAACGCCCTTTGCAAATTGCTCTATAACAATACGTGTATCCACCTTTTTATCAAACAACATTCCGACGATATCGAGAGCATTTTTGGCTGTTGAAACAGAATATACTCCTATGCTTGACCCTCCGGTTGCGGGCTTCACTATTACACGCTTTAAATTATGAGCTTTAAAAAATCTCTGTATTACTTCTTCTTGATTTTTATCACCATTATTTATAACAAGTGATGGCAAAACAAAAAAACCGTTACTTTTTATATACTCATTTGCTTTGAATTTATCAAAAACTAGACGACAGCCGAGGGACGGCGAGCCAACAAAAGGAATATTATTTTTTTCCAATATACTTTGAATTCCTCCATCTTCACCAAATTCACCATGCATAGCAGGAAAAACTAAATCAACTTTTTTCAAAGTCTCAATAAGCTCATCTTCATTTAGAGCCACAGCACTGGTTTGTAACTTAAAATCAAAATCACTAGGTGTATTGGAATAAAGCTGTGTTTTGGAAATCTGATAAGCATTTTTTTTGTGATCAAAATAAATAGGTACAATATCTATATGTTCCCCGCCCAAATGATCCATCACGCTCCGAGCTGAATTTATAGATATCCCCCGTTCCAATGACGGCCCCCCGCAAATCACCGCAACCTTTAACCCGCCACTTTTATGTCGGGTAAATTTTTCCCCCTGTTTTTTTATTTTCCCCATAAATCATATTCTATCACAAAACTAAAAATTACAAGGTCTTGCCTTGTAATTTTTAGTTTTGTGCGC
>CAYHYF010000038.1:0-5487 GCA_964360745.1 uncultured Candidatus Saccharibacteria bacterium
ATTTATTTTTGGCTCAAAAGAAATTTTTGGAATAATTGGTATCAATTTATCATAGCCATAAACTCGCCCGATTTCCTCCACCATATCTTCTACATTTTCCAAATCAAGGCGTAGTTTTGGCACAATTATTTCAAAAACCCTGTCTTTATTTTCATAATTATACCCATAGTTTATAAGGACTTTTTCAATTTCTGCATCTGTAATTTTGCCCCCCAATTTTTTATTAATTAACTCCGTACTAAAAATCATTCTTTTCTCTTTTTTCCATTCATCTTTTTTTGGATAATTATCCACTACTTCTTCAAATACCAGCCCTTCGCTATGCTCAGGATTTCCGCTCTCAGCAATCAATGCTGAGAGCTCCAACATTCCAAAATCACACAATTCCGGAGACAAATCATTTTCAAATCTTTTTGCCGCATCGCTTAGTACTCCGATTCTACGCGCAGTTTTACGAATACTTGTCGGATCAAAGTTTGCAACTTCGATTATGATGTCAGTAGTGTCATTGTTTATTCCAGAATTTACTCCACCTTTTATTCCAGCCAAAGAAAGTGTCTCTCCATTTCCATTTGCAATCACGATATCCGTATCTTTTAATTTTGCAACAATGCCATCTCGTCCAACCAATTTTAATTCCTCACCTTCTTTTGCATTTTGAATTTGAATTTTTATATTCCCCTCTTGAGGGGTGGCTCGTAGAGACGGGGTGGACTGCATTTCAAATTCATCCACCTCCCCCTTCGGGTACTCCTCAAGAGGAGAATCTAACTTCCTCACATCAAATGCGTGGCATGGTTGCCCACAATTGTACATTACTAAATTTGTCGCATCCACAATATTGTTTATGCTTCTTTGTCCGATGCTTTCTAAATGTTTTACCACCCAATCTGGACTTGGGCCAACTTTTATATTTCGTACAATTCGTGCACTAAAACGCCGGCAATTTTCTGTATTTATTTCAACTTTCAACCTCTCCCCAACCCTCCCCTTATCAATGGGAGGGAGTTTATACATCGTTGTCGGATCATTAAATTTAATCCCCAACTGCCCCGCCAATTCTCGCGCAACTCCGCTATGACTAAGTAAATCATGCGCCCTGTTTGGTAAAATATTGATATCAAAAATATAATCAGTTTCCTCCTCGGAGATCCTGAGCTTGTCGAAGGACTCTACTTCCGTCAAATGATATGTCAAAACATCTTGTAGTTTTTCTGCATCTGGAGCATCTGGTATATACCATTTAAGCCAATTATAAGATATTTTCATAAAATTAAAATTGATTAAGGCGTAAATCACCTTGATAAAAAAGTCGCACATCTGGAATATTCCAACGGATCATTGCAATACGGTCAAGCCCTCCACCAAAAGCAAAACCTTGAATTTTTTCCGGATCAAGTCCTGCATTTTTCAAAACATTTGGATGAAGCATTCCCCCACCCATCATTTCCAGCCACCTTGCCTCGCCAGAGCCTTTGGCGGAGGCGGGTAGCCCATTAAACTTTGCATGCACTTCAACAGAAGGCTCAGTAAAAGGAAAGAAGCTTGGCCTGAATTCTATTTCTGTATTTTCTCCCAAAACTTTTTTATAAAATTCAATAAGCACGCCCTTCATATTTGCCAAATTTATATTTTCACCCACTATCACTCCATCGATCTGATAAAATTGCATTTCATGTGTGGCATCTGTTGATTCATTACGAAAAACTTTTCCAATAGAAATATATGCGCCTTCAGTTTGTCCATTTTTTGCCATTTCTTCTAATTTTTTTACACTAACTGTTGTAGTATGAGTTCGCAAAACTTTTTCATCTTCATTTTTTATCCAAAAAGCATCCTGCATATCACGAGCAGGGTGATCCTTTGGAAAATTCAAACTATCAAAACAATACCAGCCTGTTTCGATTTCAGGACCAGTCGCCACTTCAAACCCAAGATCGGTAAATACCTTGTACGATTCTTCTGCAAGTATTGTCAACGGGTGTAAAACTCCTTTTGTATCTTCATTCATACTTTAAATATAGCATTTTTAGGGTATTTTGGAAATTACTCGCCAAAAATTTTATTTGCCAATTTACAGTACTCACATTCACTATTTGATCCACCGTATGATTTAAAATAGCATGGTCTTTCCGCCCAAATTCCAGTCAACAATTCATCTTGATAATCTTGTATATCGGATACAAGCAAATTGATTTGCTCATTTGTAATAAAAGTTTTATATAAATAATTTTTTTCTTTCGGATTTTCTTCAAGAAACAATAGTCGCAATTCACTGACTGTTTTACCTTTTTCGGCACCATTTACAAGGTATGCATACATTGCAAGCTGTCGCAAAAGAGAAGACAGTCTGCTTTCGCTATCCAATTTTTCTATTACACCAGCGGTCTTACTGCTACCGGTTTTAAAATCAGTAATTACAATATCACCATTTGGTAATCTTTCCGTAAGGTCGATTTTTCCATACATATTTAAATTTGGGAATTTTTTATCTTTAAAAGAAATATTTCTTTCCGATTGATAATCTTTACTTAAATTTTTATAGCCATTATCTAGCCAGTTTTTAACTGCTTCATACGCATCTTTTGCCAATTTTTTCAATTCAACAGCATTTTTTACACCCTCTTTTTCAAGTTCAAGGATAATTTTATTTTCAATATCTGTATCATTTGGCAATTTCATATCTTTTAAAATAAATTCAATCGTGCTGTGCACTACCGAGCCCAAAGCCAAACTTTTAGATTTAACTTCTGGTAATTTTAAGAAATTCCTGAAATACCAACGCCATGAGCATTCAAAAAAATTATTGAGCAATGATACTGTGACGTTGGTTTCCATGAATTTTTCTTTTACAAAGTTTTTTACATCGTGCAATGTCGGATTTTCAATATTTATATTTGGTTTTAATGCAAAATTTTTAATTCCATTTTTGATAATTTCACTTTCTGTCTCAATACTATTTTTTAAAATAAAATGATCTTTACTCAAATCCGCAATTATTTGTGCCAAATTGAGCTCTCTTCCTGACAAATCCATTTTAGAATATGAAATTGCGCAGTACTCTTTTGACCTTGTAATTGCTACGTATAATTCCCTTTTGGCAGTTTCAATATCCTTTTTGGCCTGCATTTCTTTTACTTTTTCGGGCATTGTAAAAGCATTTTTTTTACTACTCATCAAAATCTCTTCATTCATATGCGCGATAAAGACATATTTATATTCAAGCCCTTTTGATCGATGCAGCGTCATCACATGTACCCCACTGTTCAGCCCAATTGTCGCAATATTTATATGAGTATTGTATTCATTTAACCTTTCAAAATATTGCAAAAAATCTGCCAATGTGGCTTTTGAATGTTTCTCTTCATACAAAACAGCCATATGGATAAAACTTCGCACAACTTCCACATTTTTTAAAAGCTCTTCATGGTTTTTACTTTTTTCTATCAAGAGTTCATTGCCTACAACGCTTACAATTTTAGAAATTCTTTCATTACTCAAATTAATAATCTTATTTTTCAGAAAATTACCCCAAATTGGTATTGTGTTTATATTTGTATCAGAAAATAAATTTTTATCATCTTTTTTACATATAATATCTTCAAGTGTAATAATTTCCGGCTTCTTGAAACTCTTTATAAATTTATGAGCTTCAAATGTATCTACCTCACTCGTACTGTCTAGTATCGATTCGCAAAGTGCCACATTGTCGTTTGGATTATTGATTATTTTCAGCACTCGCACGATGGAATCCGTTTCATTTAAATCAAAGATTGAGACATTTTTCTCAGAAACTGTGGGTATACCCATATCGTTTAGAATTTGGCACGCTTGCAAGACATGCTTATTCTTTGGCAACAATATTGCAAAATCTTCCATTTTTTCACCTTGGTCTATTTTTTCGGCAATAGTGTTGCCAATATGTAAAATTTCATCACGCGAATAATTGTATTCAAATAAATTTATTTTATTATTTATCTTTGTATTGGTTTTTAATTTATCTTGCGCTAAATTACTTTTCAAAAGATCATCCGCTAAATTCAAAATATCACCGGTAGAACGATAATTTTCCGAAAGTGTGATCAATTTTGCCTTTCCAAAGAAATGAGCAAATTCTTCAAAATAATTTATACTCGCACCCGAAAATCCATATATAAGCTGGCGGTCATCCCCCACCACAAAAATATTTGGCATTTCTGTATCACCCCATACAGCTTTAAGAAAATTATTTTGTATAAATGAAGAATCTTGATGCTCATCTATCAATATGTATTGATATTCTTCTCGTATATCATCGCGAGAATCGTCAGATATTTCCACAATTTTTACTGCATATTCAAGCACATCATCGTGATCCATCAATCCCCTTTCTTTCTTCAAAGATTCATAAATTTCATAAAATTTCACCACTTCGATAGTGCGTTGCAATGATTCTATCTTTTTAACTACTTCCTTTTTTATTTCACCTTTGGATTCTCCGCGTGATGAAATACTATCAGGATCTTTTTTTAAACTTTCAATTTCTTGATTAATAAAATCAAGAAAAATTTCGGGTGTCAATCTTTCCTTTTTTAAAAGTGAAATCAAACTTTTTAAATCATTGAAATATTGCGCACTATTCCCCCTAGTTTTTATATAATCCCAATCATTATTGTGCAATATTTCATCAATTAAAAATACCAATTCACTATCTTCCACATATTTTGGTGGATAGGAAAAATCCAAAACTTCATAGTATTTTTCAACAATAGAGCTTGCAAAAGAATGGAATGTATTGACTACTACATTGCGAGCATCAGACCCTATATACTTTTCCAAGCGATCTTTCATCGTACTCACCCCCGAACGCGTAAAAGTCAAACAAAGTATGCTATTTGCACCCGTATCAGTATTTTTCAATATATTTGCAATCCGGAGTGCCAATACTTGCGTCTTGCCCGTCCCAGGCCCCGCCACCACCATCACAGGCCCGTCTATAGAGTCCACGGCCTCCTTTTGCTCTTTATTCAGCTTTTTATACGCCTCATCAAAATTATCCTGCATTTATATATTATATCCCAAAATTAAACTTTCTCCACACAAATCACATCCTCATCTGGGAACCACTTTTGGGTGAAGGTTTTGAATACGAGGCTTTCTTTTGAAACGAATATTTGCAGGGTGTGATTTTGGGATAAAGAATTCTTAAGCTCATTTTTTTCTTTTAAATATTTTTTTATATAATCAGGAACAATATCTTCTTGCAATATCCAATTTTTTATTTGTAGGTACGCTTTTTTGAAATCATTAATAGCAATACCGTAATGTGTGCATACTAATACACCAGTATAATCAACATTTTTATCCAAATTATTGAAAGATTTGATATATTCATAAACTTCTACATTATTTTCTATCATTATGGCAAGTTCGGGCATCTCTATTTCTATCACATTTTCTTTACCCATTTTTTCCATTTCATTTTTATAAACATGGGAATTCACAGTC
>CAYHYF010000039.1:0-1576 GCA_964360745.1 uncultured Candidatus Saccharibacteria bacterium
AAGAATATTTTTATGGCACAGGTCATTTGCCTGGAGGAGCTGAAGATATTTTTCAGACACAAGATGATCAATACCTGATTGGTACATCTGAAGTATCGATGATGGCATACCACGCAAATGAAATTTTGTCATATAAAGAATTACCAAAAAGATATCTTGCTTTTTCTCCTTGCTACCGCAGAGAAGCTGGAGCGCATAGTAAAGATGTAAAAGGCTTGATACGAGTGCATGAATTTTATAAATGGGAACAACTTATTCTCTGTGAAGCAAGTCATGAAGAATCTGTAAAATTTCACGAAGAATTGAATAGAAACACCGAAGAGTTTGTGGAATCATTGGGTATCCCATATAGACAACTCGCAATATGCGGTGGTGATTTAAAGGGTGCACATGTAAAATCTTATGACACAGAATTGTGGGTGCCAAAAGAGGGGAAATATCGTGAGATTGGTTCTGCTTCTTTTTATCATGATTTTCAGACACGTAGATTTAATACTAGATATAAAGATGAAGATGGTAAAATAAAATACGCTCATTCGTTGAATGCAACAGCCATTCCAACTCCTCGAATTCTAGTATCACTTGTAGAAAATTTCCAACAAGCTGATGGAAGTATCAAGATTCCCGAAGTCTTGGTGAAATATTTAGGTAAAGATTCTATTAGTTAATTAATTTTTTTGTATTTTATGCTAAAGCAATACGATGTAAAGATGCATCCGCGTCTTATTGAACAAAGACAAAAAAGGCGAATAACTTTGTATCGATGGATTATTTTAAGTTTTATTTTTTTAACCACTATAATTTTTGGTCTTTCTTTTTTTTCAGCACATCGGAATGTGACAATATCGAAAATCACTGTTTTGGGAAATAAGATAATCAATGCTGAAGAGATAGAATCGATAGTATACGAATCGATGAATGGGCGATATATCTATTTATTTAAAAAATCAAATATCTTTATATATCCAAAAAGAAAAATTATAAAAAATATAAATACTGAATTTCCAAGAATAAAAAATATTGAAATATCTAGCGATGAATTGACTGGTCTTTCTATAAAGATAGATGAAAGAGTCGGCGCGTACCTTTATTGCGGTGAGACTATGCCTGAAAGTGGTGTAAATCTAGGTGATGATTGCTATTTTATAAATGATGAAGGATATATCTTTGACCGTGCGCCATTTTTCTCGGGCAATGTGTATATAAAGTTTTATGCACCGTTAAACAATAAAGATATGGAAATACTCGGCAATACATCATTAACACCGTCAAAAATAAAAGATTTCTTGGCAATGGTGGAAAAACTTAAAGAAATGAATTTTCAAACGGCAATGATTGATTTGGGTAATCCAAATGAACAAAACATTTTTCTAAAGAGAGACAGCGTAAAACTTCCAAGAATTATTTTTAAACAAGAAAGTGATTTGGTGGAGATACTGAGCAACCTCACATCGTCGATGAAGCAACAAAAATTTGTAGATGAAGTACAAGGCAAGTATGACAGTCTCGACTATATTGATTTGCGTTTTAAGAATAAAGTTTTGTATAAAAACAATGAATAAAGATTTTTGGCAAA
>CAYHYF010000039.1:1676-5438 GCA_964360745.1 uncultured Candidatus Saccharibacteria bacterium
GAAAAGCAAGGTTGTGGAGCAGGGATGATCAAGACCCCCGATGTGGCAAAAGAAATTATCCAAGCAGTAAAAGATGGAATAAAAGATGCCGGATCAATTATTCCTGTATCTGTAAAGACGCGTATTGGCTACAATAAAATAGAAGTGGACACATGGATTCCTTTTTTATTATCACAAAATATTTCTGCACTTACTGTGCATATGCGGACTCGCAAAGAAATGTCTAAAGTGCCAGCACATTGGGATTTGATGAAAGATATTTTAAAATACCGTGATGAGATTTCACCAAATACAAAGATTATTGGCAACGGTGATGTGATGAATCTGGCTCATGCCAGAGAACTTTCGGAAAAATACGATATGGATGGTGTGATGTTGGGCCGTGCAATTTTTGGAAACCCTTGGCTTTTTGATGAAAATTTAAATAATAAAAATAGAAATACAATATTTATAAAAATTAGAAGTATGTTGAAAAGATTCTTTGGCATAAAAGATAAATTTTGGCTCGACCAAAAATCTGACATTTCTATAAAACAAAAATTGTATGTGATGATAGAACACACAAAAAACTTTGAAGATAAATTGGGTAATGTGAAAAATTTTGCAATTATGAAAAAACATTTCAAAGCTTACGTAAATGGTTTTTCCGGCGCAAAAGAACTACGAGTATCATTGATCGACAATGCAAAAAATGCCGATGATGTGAAAAACATTGTAGAAAAATTTTTGAAAAATTGAGAGTGAGGGTTGCTATATGTGGGGCTATTTGTTATCATTTACGGATAGTCGCATATTTGAAATTTAATTTAATAAAATATTATGGACGGAGAAGAAAATACAACAACAGAAGAGACTGTCGTTGACGCTGGTGCAGATATGCCTACTGAAGGAGAAGCTGAAGCTACGACACCTGAAGAAGAAACAACTGCTTAATATTATAAATATTGGTAAGAAAAAAATTCCAGAGAAATTCTGGAATTTTTTTCTTTATGATATAATCCTATGTATATGAAAAAAGATGAAAAACAGAATATTGCCCTGTATCGTAAGTATCGCCCGCAGAACTTTAGTGAAGTCATCGGGCAAGACCATATCGTGCATACCATAAAGGGTGCAATTGAGGCTGGTAAAGTCTCGCATGCATATCTTTTGTGTGGCCCGCGAGGCACAGGCAAGACGACAATTGCCAGGATTATTGCCAAAGCACTTGGTACAAACGACAATGATATATATGAGATGGATGGTGCTTCAAATAGAAAGATTGAAGATGCTCGCAATATTCGTGAAAATATAAATACACTTCCTTTTGACTCAAAATACAAAGTGTATATCCTCGATGAAGTGCATATGCTCACAAAGGAAGCTTGGAATGCACTTTTGAAGACTATTGAAGAGCCACCAGAATATGTGGTGTTTATCTTGGCCACTACTGAGTTTGAAAAAATCCCCGAGACTATCGTGTCGCGCTGTCAGACTTTCACATTTAAAAAACCCAATGAAAATATTTTATGTGAAGTCGTGAAAGATGTGGCTAAAAAAGAAGGCTATAGTATGGAAGATGGGGGAGCAGAATTGATTGCGCTTTTGGGTGATGGATCTTTCCGCGACACTCTTTCCACACTCGATAAAGTCATTTCATTTTCCAAAGATAAAAAAATTACAAGAGATGAGATTGCGACAGTCACAGGATCTCCAAAAATTACATTGGTAGAGGATTTTTTACAAGCAATTGCAAATACTGATAGTCAAAAAGGATATGAAGTGATAAATCTTGCTGTGGCGGAAAATGTGGATATGAAAGTTTATTTTAAAATGATACTTTCACATTTGCGCTATGCTTTGATGCTACGCTATGCACCAAAGATGAAAAGTGAAATAGGGGAAAATTTATCCGAGCATGATTTAAATTTCTTGCTCTCACTGATTGAAAATAAGCCAAAGACAATTTCTTCAAATTCTCTTTCTATCCTTCTTGAATCTTACCAAACTCTCCGCTACGCCTTCATTCCACAAATTCCACTCGAAATGGCACTCATAAAAATCTTGGAGTGGTAGGATTGGTATATGTTGACTAATTGGGGTTAAAATACTACTATTCAAATAAAGATATTCATTTCATTAATTAAAAAAAAGAAATTATCATGGAACTAAGAACTCAGGCCGGTAGAAATTTAGCGGCATTAAAGAAAAACTCGTATCCTGGTAGAGGGATTGTCGTCGGTATGGATGAAACTGGTGAATTCTTAATCCATATTTATTGGATTATGGGACGCAGTGAAAACAGTCGTAATCGTATATTTGTAAATGAAGGTCTAACATTAAAAACCCTTCCAGCTGATCCTACGAAAGTGAAAGATCCAAGCCTTACTATTTATACAGCTATGGATAAAAAATGTTTTTTTGGAAAACATAATAAACATACAACAAACATAGATGCTGTGTATGTGGTGAGTAACGGTCATCAAACTACGGATGCCATAAGTCAAGATGGTTTAGAAAAATCAATTGCGAACTGGCAATATGAACCAGATAGTCCAAATTTTACACCGAGGATTACCGCAGTTTCAAAGACATTCTATAATTCACTACCAGAGACTGAAATGTCTATATTTAAAAAATCACTGGATAGCGATGAATGTGAAAGATCTTTTTTCTATTTACCGATTAGAACTGGTTTTGGACACTGTATCACTACTTACGAACGTGACGGAAATCCACTTCCTTCTTTTGCTGAAAAACCTTACGTTTTGCCTTTAGTTGGGGACATTGGAAATGTTGCCAATTCAATTTGGAATGCTCTCAATGAACAAAACCGCATCTCACTGGCCGTCAGGTTTATTCATATAAACAAAAGGAGAGATTTTTTCAAAATAATCAACAAATTCGGTTGATAACCAGTTGATGACGAATTCATATTAAAAAAGTCGCGATTTACTTCGCGACCTTTTTGTATCATAAAAATTATTTCATTATAACATTATTAAGAATGTTATAATGTTTATTATTCTGAATATTTATGAAGGAATAAAAAATATTAAATATAGTTTTAAATTTTACATATAAAAAATAAAAAAAGAGAGCACATAGCCCTCTTTTTTATTTACAGGAATTCTTTGTAATCCTTTACATATTTTCCATTTTGTTTATACCATAACACAACCCGTTCTTTATGATTTTTATCTATTCCATCAGGAATATATCCGGCAATCAAGTTTTCACTGGTTAAAATTTTATAACCTAATCGTGAAGCACTTATTGCTGTGGCATGCACACAATGTCCGGCATTAATTCCGGTGAGAATGAGTTTTTTGATGCCTAGTATTTGCAATTTCTTTTGCAATTCTCTATTTTCAAAGGCATCATCCATATCTTTTTTGAACGTATAAATATCGGTTCTAGAAGATGCCTTGCTGAGTTCTTTTGACAGAGGAAAGATTGTTTTTCCTTCACCATTAAATTCTATCACAATTATTGGTATGCAATTTTCTGCACAATGTCTGATCAGTACAATTTGGTGAGGTATTAATTTTAGTTTACTAGATAATTCTCTTTCTAAAAAAGGAGATTGCATATCTATTAACAGCAAAGCGGTCTTATTCAATTTTTTCATTGCAGAAGGATTTAGATGTAAAGATTTTTGTTTTAATCTATTACATTTATATCACAATGTCAACATTCTCACATTCTCACATTCTGCAGAATGTGAGAATGTTTTTTTCTATGAATAAGTTTTGTATTGTTATACAAATTTATAACGAAAAG
>CAYHYF010000040.1:0-5143 GCA_964360745.1 uncultured Candidatus Saccharibacteria bacterium
TTTTGTCAAGTCATGGGAAATATCAAAAGTTTCGTACATTTCTCACCGTACCCAAATCGCCATTAAATTCAGCCGTAGAAATTACTTTCAACTGTTCCTGCCAATCTCTCTCCATGGGTACTTTTTTCAATCCTTGTCATGCAATAAAAATTATCAAAAAACATCCGATAGTAAGGAAAATCTTTTTAATAATTTTGCTTCTAAAGAATTTATGTATGGGCATACTATTTCATTAATTTCTCAATCGGAACATCTAACGCTTTGCGACGCTCCGAATTTTGGCGAAAACGGCGATTCTATTTTTTGGCTGCCAGACTAGGATTCGAACCTAGATAAATGGTTCCAGAAACCATTGTCCTACCATTAGACGATCTGGCAATTACTTCACTAGAATACCATAAAAATACAAAAAATCAATTTTGAAAAAAGTGAGAAAAAAGGTATTATATAAAGATATGAATCCCAATACAAATTTAAAACCAAGGATATTGACTTCTGATGAAATCAAAGAAGGTTGTATAAAAATAAGCGGTGGCGACAATGACCAGACGCAAGTCTGTGTGGTGCAGGAAGAGTTTCGCCAAGGCATCAGCATGGTGGAGCAATATAAAAAATCTGTGACGTTTTATGGATCAACCAGAATGGGAGAGACTGACCCTTTTTACCAAAAAGCCAAAAATCTAGCAAGTCGCATTTCAAAAGAATTGGGCTATGCGATTTTTTCTGGTGGAGGGCCTGGAATCATGGAAGCGGCAAATAGAGGTGCAGTAGAAGTGGATGGAAAATCTGTAGGACTCACAATCAAATTACCTGAAAAACAAAATACAAATCCTTATGTAAAAGAAGAGATTCCATTTTATTTCTTTTTCACAAGAAGAGTGACAATGTCTTACACTGCCAAAGCTTGCCTATTCTTCCCTGGAGGGTTTGGCACACTCGATGAATTTTTTGAAATGGTGACACTACGCCAAACCGGAAAAATAGCCGAAGTGCCACTCATACTCGTGGGAACAGAATTTTGGAACCCAATAAATAAGCTCATCAAAGAATTGTTGGTAGATAAATATCACACACTGCGAGATGATGAGATGCAACTGTACACAATCACAGATGATGAAAATGCCATTATGGAAATCATAAAAAATAGCAAAGTTGCAGGAGGAAAGAAAAGTTCTCTTATATAAAAATTATTTATTCTTTATACAAGCTTTTATAAATGCCGAAAAAAGCGGATGTGGTGAAAGTGGTCGTGCTTGAAATTCGGGATGAAATTGTGTACCCAAGAAAAATGGATGTTTTGATTTTGGTAATTCGGCAATCTCCATTAAATTTTTACTGGGTGACGTACCTGAAAATATGAGACCTTTTTTCTCAAGTATTTCTACATATTTATTGTTTACCTCATATCTATGCCTATGACGCTCTACAATTTTATCTTTCTTATAAGCTCTCTGTGCAACTGTCCCCTTTTTGAGGATGCAAGGATAATCACCCAGTCGCATCGTACCACCCAATCTTTTATTTGCTATCAATTCTACTTGTGATTGCATCACATCGATAATGATATTTTTTGAAGATGAATTTACCTCTCTTGTATTTGCATCTTTTAAACCAAGAACATTTCGAGCATATTCAATGACCATAAGTTGCATACCATAGCAAAGTCCAAAATATGGGATTTTATTTTTACGGACATACTCTATAGCTTTTATTTTTCCTTCCACGCCACGTGTACCAAAACCACCCGGCACTAATACACCATCAAATTTTTTCAACTCTTTCAGTTTATCTCTATTTTTCTCATACACAGATGAATCAAGCCATGTGAGCACTGGCTTACGAGAGTTTGCATAACTAGAATACTTTAATGCTTCAATGACCGAAAGATACGCATCAGAAAGTACAAAGTCTCCAGTGCTAAAATATTTTCCTATCACTGCAATATGAACTTCTTTTTTTACATTATGTACCGAATTTGCAAATCGTTTCCATTTTTTACTTCCAGGATTATTGCTACTTGCACATTTCATATCCACGACGTCACAAATCATATCGCCTAAACCTTCTTTTTCAAAATTGATAGGAATATCATAAATACTTTCCACATCAGGTGCAGAAATCACTCGTGATACAGGTACATTGCAAAACATCGATAATTTTTCTTTACGTTTATCATCGAGTTTTACTTGACTGCGAGCAATGATTACATCGGGCTGAATTCCAGATGCATTGAGGGTACGCACAGCATGCTGGGTAGGCTTTGTCTTCATTTCACCTACTTTTGATGGTACAGGTAGGTAAGAAACTACAACAAAAAATACACTTTTTGGATCACGCAATTTCATCATACGAGCAGCTTCAAGAAATAGAATGTTTTCATATTCACCGATTGTGCCACCGATCTCAATCACTACTACATCAGCCCTTGCATTGTCACGAGCTTTATTTATACGATCAATGATCTCAAGTGGTATATGCGGCACGACTTGCACACAAGCACCACCATATTCCAAATTTCGCTCTCGATCAATCACACTTTGATACACTCGCCCTGTCGTCATATAATTTATATGAGTCAAATTTATATTTAGAAAACGCTCATAATTTCCCATATCTTGATCTGTCTCATCACCATCAGAAAGCACAAAGACTTCTCCATGCTCTGTAGGATTCATGGTACCTGCATCGATATTTATATATGGATCAATTTTTATAGCCGTCACAATTTTGCCACGGTCTTGTAAAATTCGTCCTATAGAAGAAGCAGCCACACCCTTTCCCACACCAGAGATGACTCCACCGACTACAAAAATATATTTGCAGTCTGGTAATTTTTCTTTAGATTTAATTCCAGATTTTTTCATAATGATGAAGACGGAAGTATATAATATATTATTTTTTTAAGTATTTTCTAATAGCAATCATGCTTGCAAGTACGCCCAATATGATACCAGAAAATAGATTTATAAGTAAGAGTTGGAAAAAACTATCTTTATAGTATTTAAATAAATCTACGCCCAAAAAATCAGTCATATGATTTCCAAGCCAGGCAGATATCGGCCAAAATAAAATGATTGCTATCAATGCGGAAGAACAACCAACCAAAATACCAGATACTACAAATGGGCCACGGATATACCTCTTGCTGGCTCCGACCAACCTCATCACAGAAATCTCTTCACGAGACATATATATGATCAATCGTATTGTATTTAAAGTAATAATTATAGAAATTATTATCAATATGGTCGTGACTAAGACTCCAAGCTTTTTAGCCCCTTTTATAATAGAAGTCAATTTATCTATAACCACCTTATTTTGATGATAATCTTTTTTATAAATTACATCATTTGCATCACGCGACAATGCTGTGTCGCTATCAAAATATTTTATAATACTTTCGTATTGTGATGGATCTTTTGCTTTTATATTGAGCGATGCACCAAGAGGATTTTCTTTCAATTCGTCGAGCGCTTGTATCGTAAGATAATCATCGGAATGTTTTTCTTTAAATGTAGTGAGAGCTTCTTCAGAAGATGTATAAGCTACAGCTAAAACTTCGGGTAATTTTTCTAAGTCAGACCTTATGTCAAAAATTGTCTTCTCACTTGCGTCTGTGACGAAATACACCGTCACGTCCACTTTGTCTTTGATATTGTTAAGCGACGTTTGTAAGGCGGCTTGTAAAAATATGAGAGATGTGAGGACCAATAAAGTGATAGTCATCACTAGGGTCGAAGCGAGGGTCGTGAATCCACTGCGAATAAAATTGTGGTAGCCCGAGCGAATTATTCTTTTTGAATCTGTCTTAAACATAAATTTATTATATCATATACTTACCCTCCTTATCGTCTCTTATAATTTTACCTTTTTCTAAAGTTATGACGCGTTTACCAAGAGCTTCGACTATGTCTTTATTGTGAGTAGTTAAAATCACAGTAGTACCAAGGTCATTTATTTTTCTTAAGATATTTATAATATCATTTGCATTTATTGGATCAAGGTTGCCTGTAGGCTCATCTGCGATAATCACGCTGGGCTGAGTGATGATGGCTCGAGCGATAGCGAGGCGCTGCTTTTCTCCGCCAGAAAGCTGGTGTGGAAAATTGTTTATCCTATGCCCTAAATCCACAAGCTCAAGGACTCTCGGCACATCCATATCTATCTCTTCATCAGTTTTACCGATAGCCTCCATTGCAAAAGCAATATTTTCAAAAGCTGTCTTATTTGTGAGAAGTCTAAAATCTTGAAATACAATACCGATTTGCCTTCGAAAATCTGTCAGTGCTTTATTTGAAAATTTATGAATATCTTTTGACTCAAAAGAGACAATGCCTTCTGTTGGCTTTTCTTCTGCTAAAATAAGCTTGGTAATAGTAGTCTTACCTGCACCAGAATGCCCTACGATAGACACAAATTCCCCTGGAGAAATTGAAAGCATAATAGACTCAAGTGAATGAGTGCCATCTGGATATTTTTTTGAGACATTATCAAAATAAATCATAATTGTATACCCAATTCTATCATAAATCCTTCTCCGCTTCAATGAATTCGTCTAATTCGCCATCGGAAAGGATAGAGTCGGCATTGTGGACTTCGACGCCGGTGCGTAAATCTTTTATAAGTTTGGAAGGGTGAAGAATGTAATTGCGAATTTGACTTCCCCATTCTATTTCCGTGGTCTTTGCAATAGACAAACCTTTTGCAATTCGCTTTTGATCATCCTCCATTTTTTTATACAACTTGCCTTTCAATAAAGACATTGCCCTTTCACGATTTTGCTCCTGCGAGCGCTCGGTGGAGACATGCACAGATAGATTTGTGGGTATGTGTACAATTCGTACAGCAGTTTCTCTTTTATTTACATTTTGCCCACCCGGACCGCCAGATTTACTAAATTCGATTTTTAATTCATCAGGATTTAATTCTACCGGTGCATTATCGTCAAAAACAGGCACGACTTCCACAAGAGAAAAACTCGTACTTCGCTTTGCCTTAGCATTAAATGGCGACAAGCGCACAAGCCGATGCACGCCATTTTCATTTCGAAGCGTGCCATAAACTCCTTGTCCTGAGATTTCTATCGAAACATTGCGATATCCCCCATGATCATTTTTATTCTCATGAATCAATACAACTTGCC
>CAYHYF010000041.1:0-5056 GCA_964360745.1 uncultured Candidatus Saccharibacteria bacterium
ATACAATGGAAGTAATTGGTTTACTTTTTGTCTTAAGAATGGGGTACCTTACAAAGCGACATATCCCATATATCCTACATAGGATTTGGGTTAATCATTTTATTTCGAACATTACAATAATATTTATTTGTAAGTTGTCATCCGACCTTTATCACACACTTATAAGAAGTGATAAGCTGTATTTATTATAACATTTAAGCTATTATTATACTAGTAAATGTACGAATTAATAATATATGATATTTGCTCAAATCATATTAAAATGTTAAAAATAAAGGAGATTAAAAAATTTTGGAGGCGTCGGATAGCGGTTTATTCCACTACCTTGGAAAGGTAGCATATCGAAAGGTATCGGGAGTTCGAATCTCCCCGCCTCCGCTTGACAAAAAGTTATTCTATTTCTTAATTTCCATAAGTCGGACTTATGGCGAAAAGTATTATAATAGGGATTATTTCTTAAATATTTTTTTTCTAAAAAGAATCAAAATTATGAGGATAAGAAAGATTATAAAGAAAAAGATGCCAAAATTATTCTCAGATTTTTCTGGTGGATTTTTTGGTTCAATAATTTCTATTCTTTGATTGCCGGCTTTATCCACTGCTTTCACATATATACGCACATTTAAATTTTGATTTGTAAGTAAATATGGACTTTCAGCTTTTATGGACAATCCCCAATCCCCCTCACGGACTTCATAGTGATCAATACCAGAAATTTTGTCTTGCGTCACAAAGTTTAAAAAATATTTTCCATTAAAAAGATTTGGGTCACTTGCCACAAAAGGATTGAAACTTTCGGGTAATTCTTTATCTTCTATTGTATTTCCAAAAGAAAAAAAATCAAAAACTTTATCTGTAATCTTTATATCAGCAGGTGTAGTAATCGTATCAATTTCACTTCCAAAACCGTCATTTTTAAGAGTGCGAATATTTTCTATATATATTTGATCCTCTCCCATTTTTTTACCTATGGCTACAATTTTAAATAAAAGATTTTTGTCTCCATTAAATCCACCAGGTGTAATACCAGCAAAATGAATAATTTTTTCTTTTGAAAGAGATGGTTTTTCAATCCAAAAATTTATAAGAGACCCACCATCAGAAATACTTTTAATTTTTAAAATATTTATGGGAATTACAATATCTCCTTCGACTGCATTTATGTATTCACCTTTTGTGTCGAGTATTACTTCAATAGTAAATTCTTCACCCTGTGTAAAACTTGTATTTTTAACAAAAAAAGACATACTGCCAGCGTTTGTGATATATGGCGACAAAATAAAACATATTATAAATATAATTTTAAAATTTTTCATTTTATCCAGTCCAATAATAAGCCATAATACTAAAATCCACCAAATCTATTTTTCCATCAGTATTTAAATCCATAGAATTTGGTGGAAAAATTTTATCATACCAATAATGCAATATTGAAAAATCTAAAAAGTTTATATGCCAATCATGATTTAAATCAGTTTTTAAAAACTTACTGCCTTTTGCATCAAATACAAAAGCATCTTGCTTGATAAAAATGTTGTTTATATTATTTGTAGTTCTAGCTGTAATATATACAGGAAAAGTTGTCAGACCTGAACGCATATTTTCTTTATTTTCGGCATATATAGAAAAATTGTACAAGCCAGAAGAAAAACCATTTATGGTCGATGAAAAATGACCAAATGAATCAGACATCGTGGTCGCAATCAATTGACCATCTTTCAAAATAAACACCTTATTATATGGCAATGTATAGCCCGAAAAAATTATACTTGTATAATTAAATGCTGGATATGATCCAGAACTACCTCCACTTTGTACTATTGGTGTGGAAATACAAGAACTAGTATTAAATGTGCAAGAGACAGAGCAAGACAATGTCCCAGATGCAAAACCCTGTGATACGCAAGATGCACCACCAAGATCTACACCATCACATTGCTCCGATCCATCAATGGTATCATTACCACAACCAAGAACAGTTGCAGATAAAGATACATCTTCTGTAACTGCTATTATATTAGAATAGCCAGGAAATATTATTAAAACAAATATAATTAGTAAAAGATTTTTTGACATTCATTATATTATACTCTTCGTTTTGTCGTTGGTTTTTTAACCACAGCTTCTGTGGATATTTCAGAATTATTTTGTACTTGATTTGAATCTAATTGTGTTTCTATTTTTCCATAATCACCATGCATAATTTTAGAAATCAACATTTTTTTATAACGCCTAAAACCAAACTTGCCTATAAATAATATGATAGTAAATGCGATAAGTACCAAAATTAATAAATGCCATGGCAATACCCAAAAGCTAAATGAGGCAGTGGCAGTTTCGTTTGTGGTACCGTATTCAAGATTCATTTTGGCTTTGTAATAACCCAACGCAAAATTACGCATTTCATATTTGGCCTGATCAAAAAAATTCCAATCGTCCACTAATTTTTCTTCTAAACTTGCTGGTAAGCCTTTACCTTTCCAAGTTGTTTCGATTTTACGAATACTACTGGGTAAAATATTACCCTCGACAGGATTGGCTAATATTTTATGCGAAGTTATACCCAAAAAGTTTTGCATTTTGATATCACCTTCGGGTTTGATGCGGTCACCCCCCGAATTTTGGAATCGATAATAAAATGAAACAGGTAGTGATGTAAAAAACTTTTGCTGGTCAATGGTTGCAAATTCTAAAATATTACCATTTTCATCAAATTCACCATTTACACGAAGCAATAACAGCATACCCATCTTTGCACCAATTACAACATTACCCGAATCAGCATTGGGTGGCTGTGTCCCCCAAAATACGACACCAAAATGCCCCCCTGGGTCAGCATCATTTGGAATATCAATTTTGACTTGAATAATTTTTGATGAATTTGCAGGCAGTACAACTGAATCTACTGTTTCAATCCAAGTACTAATACCCTCTTTATCATCAACAAAACTTGGGCTACCACTTTCACCTTGGGCTTCAAAATTAGCATAACTTGCATAATAAGTTTCGTCGGTGTCGCGCTCGTTTATCAATGTCATTTCTTGGCTCAATGTTTCGCCCGGATCACCGGCAATTTCCATTCGAATCGGTGTCCAAGTCAAAGCCTGTGCATTATAAAATGGCATCAATATTAAGAACGCGAAAATAAATGCAAATACAAAAAATACTTTATTTAATACATTTTTTTTTATGTTAAGTATTTGACTTGTCATAATTTTTAAAAAGTTCCTGTAGCAATATAAGTTGCGGTCGTTGAATACGCTCCGGCCTCAGTCGTTGCTGCAATATTTGCCAAATAATAAGCACTAAATGTTTCTGTAGCAGTCGGACCAGTCTCTGTAATGATAGTTGTGGTAGTACTTGCAACCCATGCCCAATCGCGACTTCCTGCTGTAGCATTGTGATCATAACCAGTTGTAATAGTAGCATTACCGTCTGTTGAAATCCCTAAACCAAATGACTCGGATCCTTGTACACCATCGGCATCATTCGTAAGTGAAGCTACATCAATAGTATCTGAACCAGATGTCAATGTTGCTCCATTGTATGACACAATATATCCACCTGTTGCATTTGTGGCAGCCGTCAATGTATGTGCTGCAACATCTGTCGTACTACCACCAGCATTATCAGCCCAAGTTGCTGCTGATGAAGAAAGTGTTCCAAATTCAATAGTATTGTCAGAAACAGTAAATGTAATAGTTGGTGCAACAGTTGCAGTAATCACCACTTGCTCATTGGCAATGATAGACATTGCAGCAGTACCTGAAATTGCACCAGTACCGGCAGTACCCCATGTACCAGATAACACAAGTGTACTAGAACCAGCAGTACCATTGGTAATTTGCTCCACACCAGTTACACCCGTCTCTGCATTTGTACCAATTTCAATACAAATTTCTGAACCTGAGGCGATGGTAGTAGAACCATTAGTAAATGTTATGAGTGTGGTGCTGGTGTCTACCACGCCCATTGTCGTACCAGATGGAGCAGCAGCAAGAGTCATTTCTGTATCTCCTGTATCACAAACAAAGTCAGGAGTTGTGTCATAAGAGAGGTCAATATCTTCGAAATCAAAAGCTGCGGGTACGCCTGTACTATTATCATAAGTAAGGAGTAATGTCTCGTTGGCAGCAAGAGCAGCGGGTACAGTAAATAATATAGTTTGATTAGAAAGTGTAGCAGCTTTTTCACGAGTCAAAAGAACTTGAAATGATGTCACTTGCGCTGCATTTGCGGTATTAGGAAAAATAAAAGAAGTACCGACAATTAATGCCAAGATTAAAAAAGACGCAAAAGACTTTTTACCAAATTGCTTAAGGCTTATTTTGGGGATTTTTAATTTTAGAAATTTTTTAGTCATCTAGATAATTTAATATAAAATAATAATACTATTTTTATTATATCACTATATATATATATATATATTAAAAAGTTATCCACAGATATTGTTTAATGCTATAATGGCCTTATGCATAAAAATAAAAATTTAATAATTATGATTATAATTTTAATTCTAGTAATTTCTTCTTATTTAATATATCAAAATCAAAATATGACAGAGCAAGAAATACTGGCTGAAAAAGTAATTCCCGAGACAAAAAACTGGGAGCGCTTTGATGCGAACGAATTTGGCTTTAATTTTATGAACCCTGATAATTTAGAGGTAAAAGTGCGGGGCGATACTATGGCCGTGGGTGATATTACGGTAAGTATTGATAGGTTATCGTGCAAAACTAAAGAGCCCAACAAAGAAATGATAAACCCAATTACAATTTATGGCTACAAAACAATGATCAATGAAGCCGAGAATTTTGCCTACATTTGTAATAAAACTGGTACTGCGTGCCTGGACATTGCATCAAACAATAAAAACAAAACCACCGAGGGTTACTTTCATGCTTTTGTCTCAACCCTAAACATCAATGAGGCTTTTGATAGAATTGAGTGTAGGTAATTCCCCTCTTGAGGGGTGGCTCGTAGAGACGGGGTGGATGCATTTCCACCTCCACTTCGTGTGCTCCCGCCAGAATGGCTAAGTCGGGCTGGCCTCAAG
>CAYHYF010000042.1:0-4828 GCA_964360745.1 uncultured Candidatus Saccharibacteria bacterium
TAATATTTAAACTTAATTAAACTCTAACATCATTAATTGAAAACCAGTTCAACACCTGCAATTAATTCCTTAGATTTAAATTTAACCTCATCTTTAGCTTTTTCAGGCAAAACTTTTTTCAGAGAAACCTCAGCTCTGCCATTTTCCAACTTAATCTCAAAATCTTTATTATAAATTTTCTGACATTGCAAAAAGTTTATCTCAAGAGATAGACTATACCGTAGATGAAAAACTTCGAGCAATTTCTCTTACAGACGAAGGTATAAATAAAGCAGAAAAATTGCTTGGTGTAGGAAATATATATACAGAAAAGGGAATAAAATATGTGCACCACTTAGAGACTGCAGTACGAGCTCGTGCACTTTTTGAACAAGACAAAGATTATGTGATAAAAAATGGGGAAGTGATCATCGTCGATACGTTTACCGGTCGTCTTCAGCCTGGAAGACGCTGGAATGAAGGACTACATCAAGCTATTGAAGCAAAAGAAGGTGTCAAAATTCAAAACGAGACTCGTGCTGTGGCTTCGATTACGTTTCAAAACTATTTTAGATTCTATGAAAAACTCTCGGGTATGACAGGTACGGCGTTGACATCTAAAGAAGAATTTCAAAAAGTTTACAATCTCGATGTCATAGTCATACCTACACATAGATCTATCACCCGTATAGATAGCAATGATTTAGTTTATCAGACAGAAAAAGGAAAATTTAAAGCAATAGCCGAAAAAGTAAAAGAATTGAATAAAGCCGGCCAGCCAGTTTTGATCGGTACTGTTTCAATTGATAAAAATGAGCTTCTTTCGGCATATCTTACAAGTGAAGGAGTAAAGCATACAATACTCAATGCAAAAAATCATGAATCAGAAGGTGAGATAATTGCTAATGCAGGTAAAAAAGGAATGGTGACTATTGCCACAAATATGGCTGGTCGTGGGGTGGATATCAAGCTCGGCGGTGTGCCATTTGATGGACAAGCCTATGAAGAAGTAAAAAATTTAGGAGGATTATTTGTTCTTGGTACTGAGCGTCATGAAGCTCGTCGTATCGACAATCAGCTTCGTGGCCGTGCAGGCCGTCAGGGAGATCCTGGAGAGACACGTTTTTATGTGTCACTAGAAGATAGCCTGATGAGGATTTTTGGATCAGATAGGATGAAATCTATGATGGGACGATTTGGAATACCAGAAGATCAGCCAATCGAAAATAAATTGATTTCTCGTGCTATTGAAAATTCTCAGGCCAAGATTGAAGGTTTTAATTTTGATGCTAGAAAACACACTCTTGAATACGATAATGTGATGAATCATCAAAGATCTGTGGTCTATAGTAGGCGCAGGACAATGCTTTTGGGTGAGCATAGTGAAGTAGAAAAATTTATAAATGAATTGGAGGTAGAATTTTCTGATCTTTCTTCGATAGTCAAAGAAAAACGTGCAAAATTTGGTGATGGCAATTTCTTTGAGACAGTACGTAGGATAGTGCTTTATACTACTGATACACTCTGGGTAGAACACCTAGAGACTATGGATTATACTCGTAGCTCTGTAAATTTGCGTGCGTACGGACAGCGCGACCCACTTATTGAATATAAAAAAGAAGGATTGAGACTATTTCGAGATATGGAGGCTATGATGCGTGAACAAGTCTATTCTTTGATCAAGACTATGGATATAGAAGGGAAAAAAGAAGATAATCAAATAGAAGAACCAAAACAAGAGCTAGTTTTAAATTCTAGCGAGAGCAATAATACTCCAATTGTCAAAAAAGAAGAAGATAGGATAGGGCGCAACGATCCTTGCCCATGCGGTTCTGGTAAAAAATACAAAAAATGCCACGGTAAATAGAGCACTTCAAAATGAGATATACCTCCAAGCGTTCGCACTCTGGCCTGAATACTCAAGTTTTAGCTGGAAGTTGTGCAGACGCTTTTTGGTATATCTCATTTTTTCGTTTATCAAAAAAACCCTTAGAAAATAGGCTTAATTTGACCATTTATTTATAAGGGTGTAAAGCAATTAGTGGTAAAAAACCCTTATAAAATAAGGGTTTTTTGGATTTGACGTATGGCAAAAATGTTGTATAACCATTGACTTTTGTGGACCTTTATGCTACTATATACATACGTCCTGATATGTTATTTTTCAAGTAATGTATAAGGGCTTTTTAGTTTAACGGCAAAAATTTTGTTTTTAAGCTAAAAAATACCATCACGGAGTTTGGCAAAGCAAAATTGCCAATTATGAATAAAAAAACAATTAAATTCCTACAGTCGTTTGTCGCAATACCACTTATTGCGGCATCAATGCCTTTCAATGGCATTGTAGCTACTCCGGCAACGATTGCAGTTCTAAATCAAGAAAATAGTGTGACTGAAATTTCTCTGATAACAACGGAAGAAATGGAAGTCCGCAAGGAGCGTGCAGAGGCTATCGATACTTACTTTGAAAATATAAAAGCCCCACTTGCTGGATATGGAATGAAATTTGTGATAGAAGCTGAATTGCACGATATTGACTGGAGACTTCTTCCAGCGATTGCAATGGCTGAATCTACTGGTGGAATCCATGCTTGTAAAAAGGTTCCCAATAGTGTGTTTGGTTATGGATCTTGTAAGTTCGGGTTTAAATCTATTGATGAATCTATTGAAACTGTAGCAAAATCTTTAGGTGGAAATAATCCAAAGACTGCCAAGTATTATGCTGATAAGACAACAGAACAGATCTTGAAAACATACAATCCAGATCATATTGCTCCAGGATACTCTAAAAAAGTTATGAACATTATGGCCAAGATTGGTCCTGAAAATTCTAGTAAGATATTGGTAATGAAATAATAAATAGCCCTGACAAAATTTTGTCAGGGCTATTTATTATTTACCCAAGTTTTTTTAGTTTTTCTATCGAAACACTTTTTTCATCATTTCGCAGATTTACTTTTCCTTCAAGAGCTATCATTTGGTCAAGTACGATTAAATCCTTATGTGCTTCAAAAGTTTTTGAAAATACTACGGCTTCCATATCACCAGTCTTGTCTGCAATTTTTATAAATGCCATTCTGGTATTATTTTTCGTATTTATAATTCTTACATTTGTGATGATTACAGCCATCGTCACAGGGCTTCCTGATGCTGTCTCTTCTTTTGCTTTTTTTATTACAGTACCTATTTTTTCTATTGTATCTTTATATGGGTCAAGTGGATGGCCTGAGACATAAAGACCAAGCAATTCTTTTTCCCAAGTCAATTTTTCAAGAATGGTCGAATCTTCATATTCTTCCATTTTAACAACATTTTCAACATCACCAATTGATCCAAAAAGAGATTCTTGATTTTGAATTTGATTTGAATCTTTATTGAAAGCGAGTAATTTTTCAAGATTACCCAGTATTGTGCCACGTTTTGCCATATCATCCATTGCACCGGATTTTGTCAGTGCTTCAACGGATTTTTTGTTGAGATTTTTATGTGTAATTCTTTCAAAGAAATTTGTCAAAGATTTAAAATTTCCTTTATCTTTACGTTCTTGTATGATTGCATTGGCTATGTCTACACCCAAGTTTTTAATTGTATAAAATCCAAATCGGATGATTTTTTCTTGATCATTACCTCTAACGACAGTAAATCCACCAAAACTCTCATTGATGTTTGGTGGCAATACAGTGATACCCATTTTTTGGCATTCATCTACGATTTCAGATATTTTACCCACATCTCCTGATTCTGCTGTAAGTATTGCACACATATATTCAAGAGGGTAGTTTGCTTTCATGTATGCCGTCTGATAGGCCACAAAGCCATAGCTTGCGGCATGAGCTTTATTGAATCCATATGCCGCAAATGGTTCAATCAATTCCCAAAGTTCATTTGCTTTTTTCTTTTCCATCCCTTTATCTATAAAACCCTTGATAAGTTTTTCTTTCTGAGCCTCCATTTCTTTTGGAATTTTTTTACCCATAGCTTTTCTCAATTTATCTGCTTCAAGCCAAGAATAGCCTCCAAGCTCTATGGCTATCATCATCACGTCATCTTGATATGTGATCACACCATAAGATTGATCAAGGATACTTTTCATACACGGGTCTAGGTATTTTATAAGTTTATTGTTGTGTTTTCTTTTTATATATTCAGGAATAGAATCTATAGGTCCTGGGCGGTAAAGAGCGACCATGGCATTTATGTCGTGTATGCTTGTGGGTTTTAATTGTTTTAGATATTGGGTGAGTCCTGTGCCGTTTAATTGAAATAAACCACTTGTTTCTCCTCGAGCTAGCATCTCGTATGTTTTTTTATCATCAATAGGGATATTGTCTATATCAATATCTATATTGTGGATTTGTTTTACAAGATCCACCGCTCCCGAAAGTATTGCCAGGTTTCTAATTCCCAGAAAATCAAATTTTGGTAATCCCACATCTTCTACGTCGTGCATATCGTATTGAGTAATGATTATAGATTTATCACCTTTAGGGTCGTATTGAATCGGCACAAAGTCGGTCAGTGGTCTTGGTGCTATCACTACTCCCGCAGCGTGTACGGATACGTGTCGCACGCAACCCTCCATTTTTTTTGCCAAATCAATTATTTTTTTTGTGTCACTTTCTTTTGTATAGGCCGTTTTCAATTCGGGTACTATTTCCATTGCATGTTTGATAGTCATTGGAAATCCTTGTGAACCGACAGGTATCATCGTCGAAATCCTATCACCTGTAGTATATGGATAGCCGAGCGCACGTGCCACATCGCGCACTGAACCCTTGGCCATCATAGTACCAAATGTACCAATTTGTGCGACCTTATCTTCACCATATTTTTCTTTCACATATGCTAT
>CAYHYF010000043.1:0-4561 GCA_964360745.1 uncultured Candidatus Saccharibacteria bacterium
CCGTGAGTTCGAATCTCACCGCCTCCGCTTTGAAACTAAAATATTAAAAAATACCAGCCGTAGTATCGGCGAATCTCACCACCTCCATTTGGAACTAAAAATAAAAAACTAATTATAAACTTCCGTCTCGCCATTTATCGGGTGCAAGTGGGCGGCGATGCCGATGGCAGCAGCGATGATTGCTAGGTTTTTGATTATGTATTGGCCTTCAAGAGTAGGTACGAGTGTACTTTGCCACGTCTGGCTCGGTAAAAAAACAAGTGGCCCAAAAGTCGTGATCATATGGATAAAAAGCAATGGTATGACTACTCTTTCAGCTCCACGAATTAAAAATAAAATTCCAATAAGACATTCAAATAAACCAAATAAAATAAAAAATGTATCAAAATTCATAAATGGAATCGTACTTTCAAAAAGTCGCTCCACTACAACACCCGCAGGAGAAAGTCCGAGGACTTTTAAAATTCCAAACCAAAAAAATACGACAAAAAGCGCTATTCGTGCCACAGGCATAGAGACCTTTCTAAAAAAATGAATCAATCTTACGTCGACTGTTTTTACTGACATATATTTAGTATATCAAAAACACCACACCAAGGATAGAGTTTTTTTGTTTATTTCTGGTATAATAAACTTATGCAAAATTCGGAAAAAATCAGACTAGAAGCAATCTCCGATGGAGTCATAGCTATCGCCATCACGCTTTTGGCTCTTGAGTTAAAGATCCCTCATTTGGGAACTAAAAATTTCCTTGATTCAATAATAGATGTCGTGCCATTGATCCCTGGAGTGCTCACTTTTATGCTTTCGTTTGTATCCATCGCAATCTTTTGGGTAAATCATCATCGCCTAAGTCAGCATATAAAAAAGATAGACGGTAGAATCATCTGGATAAATACCTTATTTTTAATGTTTCAGACACTCATCCCTTTTGCCACAAGACTGACTTCTGAAAATCCACAAAATGTGCTAAGTGTCCTTATATACAGTGTGATTTTATTTGGAAGCTCAGCCACATTTGCCCTACTTCACTATTTTGTACACAAAGATGACCCGATCACAAGACATTCTATGGAAAGAAGCTTGATAGGTCCTATATTCTATATTGGGGCAATTTTTGCGACAATGGTATCAATATGGATTTCATATATATTACTGATCATTCCCCTTATCTTTTATTTCATACCAAGGTCAACAAAAAAAGAAGAAAAAGGTACTATCTCTATTCAATAAAAAATTCTCATACAAATGAGAATTTTTTATTTATATCTTCCTTGTATTTTTGAAAAGGATTCTTTTGGTCCGTACTTATATTTATATCCGAGCAATTTTGTGATTTTTGAACCATCCACAGCTATAGGATATGAGTAAGATTTCCATCCACCCTGCGATGTGGGAATTTTCCCGAGTGATAAATGCCACATTATAAAAAATGCAATTCGAATAAACCAAGGAGGTAAAATTATCATTTTCTTCCCCACAGCTTGCGCCATATCTTTTGCAAGGACCACATCTCCCGGAGGGCAAACATTGAATACTTCATAAGTGGTATTTAATTTTGAAAAAGACAACAATCTCACAATATCATAAAGATCATCTTCGTGTATAAATTGGCGGCACCAATTTTTTGTCATCGGAGCCACAGATAAAATCCGAGCGACAAAACGGTAAAGAAGATTTTTACCCACATTGCCAGAAAGCGCCGACTGCAATCCAAAACGTATTTTTTTGCGACCCATAGGTCCTGTGATAGACGCTGGTCGCAATACAAAGACCTGTAAATCACTCCTTATTTTTTTATTTTGACAATATTTTGCAAACAATCTTTTTTCCGACTCAGCTTTTTCTATTGCATATAAATAGTCACTTTTTCGAAATGTCTCTTCTTCTGTAAAAAAATGATCTGTCGTATTTTGTGAGTATGCTCCATAAGAAGCGATAGTGGAAAAATGAATAAACTTTTTCACACTTTTATTTTTAAAAACAAAATCAAAAACTTTATCACTACCGAGTATATTCCAAACCCATTGTTTTTTCTCATTTCTATATAAAGTACGAATTTGCCAAGCGGTGTGAATCACAATATCAGGATTGTATTTTGCCACTTGCTCTTGCCAATCACTATCGATCATATTTGATTTTATAAAGACAATTTTATCTGAAGCTTTATCTTGAAACTTTGGTAAATTATCTTTATCTAAAACAATTATTTTTTCTACATCATCACACTTTGAAAACTGATCGACAAGTATCGACCCCACATATCCAGCCCCACCAGTAATAAATATTGTATGTTTCATAAATTAATTTTTTTTATGATCCTGATCTAGATAATAAAGTTTTTATGGTCCTTATGGCTATTTTTAAATCCAAAAGTATCGATCGGTGTTTTATATAATACAAGTCATAAGACAATCTTATCTTTGTATCCTCGAGACTTTGAGGTGGTAGATTTTGTGTGATTTGTGCCCAGCCAGAAAGCCCTGGTTTTACAATATTTCGAATTTGATAGTATGGAATTTCGAGAGATAATTCCTCACCCAGTTTCTTTATATCCGGCCGTGGGCCAATCAAAGAAATATCACCTGTAAATAAATTCCAAACCTGAGGAAGCTCATCTATACGAGTCTTTCGTAAAAATTTGCCGACTTTTGTATGCCTCGTGTCGTCATCTTCTATCCATACACCAGCATCATCCACTTTCATACTTCTAAATTTACGTAATTTAAAGATTTTTCCTCTTTGGCCAATTCTCTCTTGCACCACAAAAATCTTTCCCTTGTCTTCAGTCTTTATAGCAAAAAATACAAACGGATATATCACAAATAAAAACACACCAATAATGATAGATGAGCACAAATCTATGATTCTTTTAAAAATCCTGTAAGCAATCTTGGGTGTATTTGATACATTTTCAATAAACCAATTGTGGTCAAGTAATGACATTGGCACCCGTCCAAGCATTGATTCGTATAAATCTTGCACTTTCACAAACTGTACACCAGAAAAAAGCATACTATACATCTTGGGTATAATATTTCTGACTCCTTCTTTTGAAAAATCTGTTATGACCATACTCGTACTTTCTGGAAAAGAAATATCCGGATTGTTATTTTCTTTTCCAGAGATATATTTTGCAATCAAAATACCATAAGATGGATTCATCCCAATCTCATTTATCAATTCGTCGACATCCGGCCCATCACCAATGACAACTGCATTTTGTACAAAACTTGAAGTTATTTTCGGGAATATAAAAAGACGCCAAATAAAAATAAATACAAGAGATACTCCTAAATATATAAATAAGACCGTCTTTGGAGCGACAGATAGATATGGTATGAAATAGAAAAATATAGCTGCAAGGGCGCAATTTAAAATTTGCGTATTTATGATTATTTCTGGTAAATTTCTTTTAAGAACCAAGATATGATTTTCATACAATCCGACAATTAAAAATACAATACACCATGCGAGTATGAGAATTGAAAAAGGGACCATATGTTTTATGATCACTTCTTTACTTGGAAATGTAAGATACCTTAAAAATAATGCGTACCAAAGAGACACAAAAAGTGTAATCAAATCACCAAAAAACAATATGTGTGTGTACTTATTTTTATACATCTTATCTATATTGGCTACCCTGCTCTATATCGGTATTATCAGTAGGTGCCTGAGTGGTCTTTCTGGTAAAATAAAATACTCCTAGGATGACTATCAATATGATTATTACTGCAATAATAGCTTTTTTCATAAATTTTGTAGTTTTTTGTGATTAAAATTGATATAATAGTATTGTATATGGAAGATGAAAAAAATCAAAGCCTAAGATGGAACGCACCAGAATACAATCACAAGCCTAAAAATGCCGATTGGATTTGGGGTATTGGATTGGTTGCCCTTGCAGGAGCTGTCATTTCATTTATTTTAGGTAATTATTTTTTTGGAATATTTATAATTCTATCTGGAATTATGCTTATCGTATTTTCAACAATTCATCCGAAAGAATGTAGTTTTGAAATAAACAAAGATGGCATTTTTATAGACAAAGATTTATTTATATATAAAAATATTAAAGGATTTAAAATACGAGACGCGAATCCATACTCAAAACTAATCATTGAGACCAATAAATACTTTCTGCCGATATATATGATCCCTGTCCCACACGGACTTGAAGAAGAAGTCTATACCACTTTATTGCAAATAATCCCAGAAACAGAAATCGATGAAACTCATTCCTCAAGATTTATGGAAAAAATCGGGTTTTAGATTACATAAATTTCTTACTTGCAAAATAAGCTTATTTATAATAGATTAGACAAGTATCATTTCACATTGGTCCCGTCGTTCAATGGATAGGACGCAACTTTGCGGAAGTTGCGATGCAGGTTCGATTCCTGCCGGGATCACCACGAGCAAGCAAACTTCTTTGCTTGCGTGCAGGAATCGAAAAACTTTTCATTATAAAATTGAATTAACATTCAATTTTATTGAAAAGGTATACTGTTCATGTAATGAAAGATTACCCTGCCGGGATCACAGACGAAAAAGGCAG
>CAYHYF010000044.1:0-4522 GCA_964360745.1 uncultured Candidatus Saccharibacteria bacterium
TTATTTTGTGCTCGGGAGAGGACTCGAACCTCCACCCCTTTCGAGAGACGATTTTGAATCGTCCGCGTATACCATTCCGCCACCCGAGCAATTAAACATAGTATACTAAAATCTAGTAAAAAATCAATTTTTGTTTGTAAACAAAAATATGTTAAAATATAAATATGTCATCAAATTTGTATAGCAACTCAATTTTTTGGATTGAGACCGATAAAATAAAACCAAACCCTTTTCAGCCAAGGCGTGAGTTTGACGAGGCGCGACTTCAAGATTTAGCAGATTCTATCAGGCGCTATGGCGTGCTTCAGCCACTTGTGGTATCTCGAAATGATGTAGTCCGTGAAGATGGTGGTATGAGTGTGGAATATGAGCTTATTGCCGGAGAGCGAAGACTCCGTGCTTCAAAGATTGCTGGAGTATCGCAAGTGCCAGTGATTATCCGTGTGGATGATGACGATATGACGAAGCTCGAGATTGCAATCATTGAAAATCTCCAACGTGAAGATTTAAATTCTGTTGAGCGAGCAAGAGCATTTTTGCGATTGACTGAAGAGTTTAAATTTACTCATTCACAAGTCGGAAAAAAAGTCGGAAAAAGTAGAGAATATGTATCAAATACATTAAGGCTTTTAGCCTTACCGCAAGAAATACTCGATGCTCTTTCTGCAGGAAAAATTTCCGAAGGTCATACTCGTCCGATACTGATGCTTGCAGATAAGCCAGAAGAGCAGATTGTATTTTTCAAAGAAGTAATGTTTAAAAAAATGTCTGTGCGGGAAGCTGAAAGATTGTCTCGAAAAATTGCAATTGATAGGGTACGCAAAAAAGAATATATTCCAGACCCAGAAATCACAGAGATTGAAGAAAAACTCGGAGAAGCTTTTGGCACACGTGTGCATATTGAAAAAGGGGAGAATGGTGGGCACATAAAGATAGATTTCTTTTCAAATGAAGATTTGCATACGATTATAGATATGATAAAACAAAGAGACGGTGGAAGCTCTACGGAAATGCTCGACAATTATATTACCAAAAAAGAAAGTGAAGAGCCTATAGTTTCTGAATTAGAAAATATAATTGAGGAAGTTTTAGACGATAGGACAAAAGAAGAAATTGAAAAATCCAACGAAGAAGCGGATTTGTATAATATAAATAATTTTTCTGTTTAATTATTTCTTACCAAAAGAAAGAAATCTAGAAAGCAAGCTATGCTCTTTTAGATATGCATTGATGTGTTTTTTTGCCATAGTCGTCTTTGCGTGATCTAGCCATTTTGAAGAAGGATTTGCTTTTTTATTTGTCTCTACAAACACAATATCAAGATTTTTGAGTTTTGCATGAAGCGGTGCAATTTTACCATTGATTTTTGCTGTCTGTGCATGGTCTCCGATATCTGAGTGTATAGCATAAGCAAAATCAATCACACTAGAATCTTCTGGTAGATCTATCACATCACCTTTTGGCGTAAAGACAAAAACTCTGTCTTTAAAGAAATCCATTTTGATTGTTTTTAAAAATGACTCTGGCTTTTCTTTTGACTCCTGCAATTCTTTTAACTGGTAGATCCATTCATATTTTTTCTTTGATTCTTTATCCCCATTTTCAAGAATCTCTTTATATGCAAAGTGAGCAGCTACACCATTTTCAGCTTCATCATGCATCTCACGGGTCCTTATCTGGATTTCCACGATACCGCCAGTGCCTGTAAAAATAGTAGTATGGATTGATCTATAGCCGTTTGGTTTTGGTGTGGCGATATAGTCTTTTATTCTTCCCGGAAGTGGTGTCCATAGACCGTGAATTATTCCCAATGTATGATAGCAGTCTTCTATAGAATCTACTATCACTCGTATTGCGATAATGTCATAAACTTTTTCAATCTGCATTTCATATTTCTGCAGTTTTTTCCAAAGAGAATATAAGTGTTTTGCACGATAATCTATATCTGCATTTTTGATTTTATTTTCTATAAGTTTTTTATCTAGTATATTTTTTACTTCGTATAAATATTTTTTACTAGCATCCTTTTTTTCTGAAAGAAGTTTTTTTACCATCTCATATTCTTTTGGATAGGCATATTTAAAAGCAGCATCTTCAAGGCGACCCTTGAGTCTACCCATAGACAATCGATTTGCAAGTGGAGCATAAAGCTCGAGAGTCTCAAGAGCTATACGTTTTTGTTTATCTGGACGCACATAACCCAGGGTCTCGATATTGTGCAATCTGTCGGCAAGCTTGATCACAAGCACTCTCAAATCATCTGCCATAGACACAAAAAATCTACGCAAATTTTCAACACTTCTTTCCACTCCTTTATATTTTACAGTTCCAAGCTTTGTGACGCCATTTACAAGAGCCACAATTTCATCACTAAATTCTTTTCTCAATTCTTCTTCTGTGACGTCTGTATCTTCGAGTACATCATGCAAAAATCCCGCAGCTATGACTGTGGCATCCATACCAAGCTCAGCTAGGTTTTTAGCAGTAGCAAAGACATGGTTGAAATATGGTTCACCACTTTTTCTTTTGAGTCCCTCGTGGGCACGTTCTGCAAATTTATAAGCACGCCCTATCAGAGCTTTGTCTTCTGCTTTTAATCTGCCGATAATCGCAGTTATTTCTTTTATAGATGGCATATGCTAAGTGTAAGCTGAAAATAGAAAAAAGTAAACAGATCTATTTTTTCTTTTTTACCACAGTATCCAATTTGTGAGGATTGTGATTTTTACAATTTCTATCACTACAACGCTCTGGTATTGTCTTTGTGCCTTCCATCATTAGAGCTCCACACATCGTACACATATTGCCTGTAGGTTTTGCTTTGATGGCATTTTTACATTCAGGATAATCAGAACATGAATAAAATATTCCAAATCGTCCACGACGCTCCATCATAAAACCCTGTTTACACATTGGGCATTTTACATCTGTCATTTTCTTTTTCTTCTCCTCTTCATCTTCTTTTATAAATTTACATTTTGGATATCGAGAGCAAGAGATAAACATCCCAAATTTTCCTTCACGACTTACCAATTTTCCACCATCCTTCTTTTCTCCACATTTTGGGCACAATTCACCAGTCTCTTTTGGGCCTTCCAATTCTTTTCCATCGATTGTACGTGCACCATTGCAATCTGGGAATTTTTCACAGGATAAAAATTTACCATTTCGTGCAAGCTTGATTATCATCTTTCCCTTACACTTTGGGCAAAACATATCGTCTGGTGCGTCTCCCATATTTGTCACTTTTGCCAATTTATCTTTTTCTTTTACATCTTTTAGAAATGGCCCATAAAAATCTTTCAGAGTTTTTTCATAGCCACGTTTACCCTCTGCTATTTCATCAAGCTCATCTTCCATCTCGGCTGTGAAAGTATCAGAAATATATTCAGCAAAATTAGCTTCAAGAAAACTTGAAACTACGTCGCCAGTATCGGTAGGGTAAAGAGTCCTTCCTTGCTTCTCTACATACCCGCGCTCTTCTATAGTACGCATAATAGATGCATATGTACTCGGGCGTCCGATACCTCGAGCTTCAAGTTCTTTCACAAGCCCAGCTTCACTGTATCGATTTGGTGGCTCTGTGTATTTCTCTGTACTTTTCAATTCAAGCAATTTCAAACTTTCTCCAACTTCTACGAGTGGCAATTCCACATCTTCGCCACGTGCTTCAGTGTCGCAAGCGAGCCATCCATCAAATAATACTCGCGAACCATTGGCGGTGAAATCGGGGATCTCTCCTTTTTGAATATTCGCTACAATTTTTGTTTTCATCAATTTTGCATCTGACATTTGTGAGGAAATTGCTCGCTCCCAAATCAAACGATACAATCTTTTTTGTTCATCAGTACTTCCTTCATTCATTGACTCCACGTGCGAGGGCCTGATGGCTTCGTGCGCCTCTTGAGCGTTTTTGGATTTAGTTTTATATATATGAGCTTCGGCATATTTTGCTCCGTATTTTTTTTCAACTATCTGCAAAATTTGTTTTTGTGCGACAGCTGATATATTTGTGCTATCTGTACGCATATATGTGATAAATCCTTGCTCATACAATTTTTGTGATACGCCCATTGTGCGTGAAGGGGAGAATCCAAGACGAGTGGAGGCTGTTTGCTGAAGTGTACTTGTGGTAAATGGTGCACGAGGACTTCTTTTTTGCTCACTTGCTTTTAAATCTTTTACAAACCAATTTTCTTTTTCTCCAAGTTTGATAATTTGGTCTACCACTTTTTGATCTCTAGGTTCTTCTGTGCAAGTGAGTGTAATTTTGTCATTTTTATTTGTTTGAAAAAGCCCCTCAAGAGTGAAATATTGTTCTGGTATAAATGCACGGATTTCTCGTTCACGCTCCATGATAATTCGTAAAGCAGGGGATTGCACGCGCCCAGCCGAAAGCCCGTATCGAACTTTTTTCCAAATCACACCAGAAAGGTCGTATCCTACAAGGCGGTCGAGTACGGGGGGGGCCCCGGGGGGGGGGCCCGCGGGGGTGGTGGGATAAAGCGGGGGGTTTTTAGGC
>CAYHYF010000045.1:0-4488 GCA_964360745.1 uncultured Candidatus Saccharibacteria bacterium
TTATACCGCTAATCTTGGTTGAATTAGTGTCTTAATTTTGGGGTACCTGTCATGGTGAATTTTTCCCACCTGAATTTTCTCCACATAGCTACAATGACACTTTTGCTTCAAGATTTTTTCCATTAAAAAAAGAAGAAATAATAAACAAGGGTTTGAAATGGCAAGATGATGAAAAAAAAGAATACGAAATCACAATGCAAAATAATGATATTCCAGACAATATAAAAGATGTGGATGACAGTATTTTAAAAGAAGTTATTCAATGTAATAACTGTGTTCGAGGTTTTAAAGTCATCCCTCAAGAACTTCAGTTTTTAAAGAAGTACATATTACCTTTGCCAAGGCAATGTCCATTTTGCCGTATTTGGGAAAAGATAGACAATTGGATACAAAATATGACATTGCACGATAGAGTGTGTGATAAATGTGAAATTAAATTTAAAACTCATTACGATAAAAAGCGAGCACCGAAAATATTTTGTAAACAATGTTATAAAGATGAATATTTATAATTTGCAATTAAACTTTATTTGGGCTAATATTGGCGAATAATGAGTATAATAATTAAAACAGAAGAAGAAATAAAAATATTGCGTGAAGGTGGGAAAAGGCTCGCTACTATTTTGGCAAAAGTTGGAGATATGGTTGCACCAGGAATTTCTACTTGGGAACTTGATCAATATGCATATAAATTGATAAAAGAAGGTGGAGATAGTCCAGCTTTTTTAAATTATAAGCCCGAAGGGCATATGAAGCCATTTCCAGCTTCACTTTGCACATCTGTAAACAATGAAGTGGTACATGGTATTCCAAAAAACTCTTTTATTTTAAAAGAAGGAGACATTATTTCTATTGATCTCGGACTGAAACACAATGGACTTTATACCGATCATGCTATTACTGTGCCCGTGGGGAAAATTTCAAAACGTGACCAAAAATTATTGGATGATACAAAAGAGGCACTTGAGATCGGTATCTGGGCTGCAGTCGGTGGGGCTACAGTTGGTGATGTAGGCAATGCAATAGAATCTTTTGTACACAAACGCTATGGCATAGTGCGGGAGCTTTCTGGGCACGGTGTGGGCAAGTATATTCATGAAGATCCATATATACCAAATTTTGGGAAAAAGGGTAAGGGTACAAAACTTGTGCCTGGAATGGTGGTAGCCATTGAGCCGATGCTCAATGTGGGAGCAGATGCAATCATAAGTATGCATGATGGGTACACTATAAAAACTGCCGATGGTTCTCGAAGCGCACATTTTGAACACACTATTTTGATTACAGAAGGTGAAGCTGAAATTTTAACTAGTATAAATTAAACGGAAGCATAGTTAGTAAAATTTTATCCGTGTCGGAGCCAGAGTAGAGACGGTTATGCGGGAAAATTTTACTAACTATGCTGTAGTTTAGATACGTGTGATATAATGTTTATGTGGAAGGAAGTAATTTTAATCTAGAAAATATTCCAAAATTTAAATCTCCTGAAGAAGAGGTGGCATATTTGCGAGCACATATTGCAGATCGTGAGAAATCTTTGAATGATCAGGGTATAGAAGCAAATAAAGAAGTACTTGCTCATGAAGCAATTCGCCAATACAGAGAGATACCTCACCAAGAAGTAATGCACCAAGACGCAGTACTGAAAGATGTGGATTCAAATGAGCTTGTCCTACGTTTAAATCCAGAGTCACACGATAATAAGATGGAAGAGTTGCTAGGTATCTTGCTTTCAAAAGGAATATCCGCCGCACTTTTAATTGTAGCTAAAATGAGAAATCCACACGTCGATGATGATTTCCATAGATTTCTTGTTCAATATTTGATTACTACACACAAAGTCCCAGGACTTAAAGAAAGCTCACCTCTTTTTAAATCTTTAAATATGAGGCTGTTTGAAATCACTCTTCCAGAGGCGACAGAAGATAATAAAAAAAGTCTTAAAGAATTACTTTCATCGATGGAGCAATTTTATGCTGGCATGCATTCGGTGGGAGATGGAAGACAAAATTTTGGTAGAAGTCATTTCACATTGGAAATCGCATTATCTGACAAAAGTGATCAATTTGTATTTTATACTGCAGTACCAGCAGATAAAGCAGATCTTTTTGAGAAACAAATCTTAGGTGTACACTCTCATGCTAAAATAATAGAAGCACCCGATGATTACAATATCTTTTCAGAAAATGCTGAAGTGTCAGCTTCTTATGCAAAGCTTATAAAAAATGAAATATATCCTATAAAAATGTATGATGCGCTCGATTATGATCCACTCAATATTATATTGAATGTTTTTTCTAAAATGAAAAAAGATGGTGAAGGTGCATCTATACAATTTACTATTTGTCCTGAAGATGATGATATTATAAAAAAGTTTCATATTATAAAAGATGATCTCAAGTCAGGTATGTCACTTCAAGATGCTGGCAACATCACTCGTCAAGTAGGAAAAGAATTTGGAAAATTGGCCAAAGGTCTTATTTTTGGAGCCTCTTCATTGGAAAATAATAAAGAAAAAGATGTGAATGAGAGAGCCGTTGAGTCTATTACAGAAAAAACAAAAAGTACGATAATGGCGACAAATATTAGAATCATAGCTTCATCTGAAAATAGGGTTCGTTCAGATCAGATTGTGTCGGATATACAATCATCCTTCAATCAATTTACAGATTCAGATAAAAATGGATTTAATTTTTATACCGTAAAAAGTGGCGACTTATTGAATTTTGCTCATGATTTTTCGTATAGAACTTTTTCTGAAAATCATGCTATGGCACTTAATCTGAAAGAATTGTCTACTATTTTTCATTTCCCATATGGAATGGAAGGTTCTCCTCAATTAAAGCAAGCAAAAGCGGGTATTGCACCTGCTCCGATTGAGATGGGTTCTGAAGGGGTTGTGCTTGGTATAAATAGCTATCGCGGGAAAGATACCGAAGTTCATTTTAGTCCAGAAGATCGCATGCGCCACTTTTATGTGATAGGTCAGACTGGTACAGGTAAAACTACAATTATGAAAAATATGATTGCGCAGGATATAGCGGCAGGCCACGGTGTGTGCTATATCGATCCTCATGGTACGGATATTCAAGACATACTTTCATACGTGCCAAAGGAGCGTATTGATGATGTGATATATTTTGATCCGGCATATACAGCTCGCCCGATGGGATTAAATATGCTTCAATTTGATCCAAAATATCCAGAGCAAAAGACATTTGTGGTAAATGAATTGATGGGAATTTTCAATAAACTTTTTGATATGAAGACTTCTGGTGGACCTATGTTTGAACAATATTTTAAAAATTCTGCATTTTTGATAATGGAAGATCCTGAAAGCGGTTGTACCCTTTTAGAAATTTCACGCGTTCTTTCAGATAAGGTGTTTCGTGATATGAAGTTGTCTAAATGTAAAAATCCAATTATCAAGCAATTTTGGGTCAATGCTGAGCAGACGACAGGGGATCAAAGTCTTGCAAACTTTGTGCCATACCTGACTTCTAAATTTGATAATTTTATTTCAAACGACATTATGCGTCCTGTAGTACTTCAAGAAAAATCGGTATTTGATTTTCGAGAAATTATGGATAATAAAAAAATACTTCTAGTCAATCTTTCCAAAGGACGCCTTGGTGAAATAAATGCCAATTTGATTGGTATGCTTTTAGTGGGCAAGATTCAGATGGCGGCGCTTTCCCGTGTAGATATGTATGGCCAAAAAATGGAAGACTTCTTCCTGTATATCGATGAGTTCCAAAATGTGACGACCGACTCCATCGAATCAATTTTGTCCGAGGCACGTAAATATCGATTATCACTTACTGTGGCCCATCAATATATTTCTCAACTGGAAGACAATATTAAAAATGCTGTTTTTGGCAACGTGGGTTCACTTGGAGTATTTCGTGTTGGAGCGGAAGATGCAGAATTTTTGGAGAGTAAATTCAAACCAGTGTTTACAGCAAAAGATATTATGAAGATAGATAATCGTAATGCCTATATATCAATGCTTATAAATGGCCAGCCGACCAAGCCTTTCAACATTGCCACCTTTGCTCCACCAAAAGGCAATATGGAAATGGTTCAAAGCCTCAAAGAGCTCTCATATCTGAAATACGGTCGCGACCGCGAAGAAGTGGAAGATGAAATAATGAATAAATATAAGCCCCAGTAGCGATTGCCTTTTTTATGTTTTTTTGCTATAATATACATATAATTACTTATTATTTATGCGCTTAGCGCTATTTTTATTATGAAAGGACCATTAAATGAATTTCCAGTTATTACAACCAAAATACCAAATCTTACAAAAAAATTTGATTTAAATGACAGAGATCAGCGCAAAGAATATTTTGAAGCAAAAGTTGGTCCAGAAATTGCCAAGTTAAAAGATTATTTAAAAGACAATACATTTATTGCCTATCTTTTGGGTAAGAAAAATTCAGGTAAAGGTACTTATACAAAATTGATGGCAGAAATTTTTGGGGC
>CAYHYF010000046.1:0-4410 GCA_964360745.1 uncultured Candidatus Saccharibacteria bacterium
CATACTACATTTTGTGATTTATATTCCATAATTTTTGTATTCTCAAATTCTTGAGAATACCAGAATACTTTTTAATACACCTCCTGCTGATAACATTTTTCGCAATACACTATCTCAGGACGATCGGGCGCATATGAAGTTTCAAATTCAATTTGACATCTACCAGTGTGGTGGTGATTGAGTACTTCGCATTGACACTTTCCGTGCCAAAGTTTAAACGGATTTCTGCGTTTAAGTCGATTCTCATGCCTACAATAAAAACATCTTCTTGGTATTGGTATCTGCATTTTTTTATAAAAAATTAATTCATTTGGTACAATTTTATAATTTCTTTTACATTCTATACAAGCCAGAACTTCTTCTAAAATTTTCTCATCTATGTCATCAATTGATTCTGGGATATCTTCTAGTTTTAGAGTTGCTTTTCCTGTCGTTTTCTGAATATTATCCTGCCAGTTAAATCCCCTCCTCAAAACTTCTTCTTTGGGAAGTGACAAGTGTTCTTGCGCTTCTGTTTCGTTATAGCCAAAAGGAGAAAGCTCCGCAGGATAAAATTCTCCATATTTATACACCCTGCCATTTTTATCAACATAAGGCACGGTATCCATCTGTTCAATTATTTTGGACATTAATTTTTCATATTCCTCTTTTGTGTATTGTTTGTTCAAAATACAATATTTTGCATTTCTAAGTCCCACACAACCGAAGAGTGATTTCGAAGAATGGCAATGTTCTGTATAAAAAACATCTTGACTTTTCCAAGAATAAATTCCAAATAAATTGCGACTTGATTGATCGCAAGTTATATCTTCAAAAGATTCACTCAACTCTCCACCACCCGATAAATCATATGAATCCTTCAATCCCTCCGTCAGATCGCAATATTTGCAATTTTCTGATTTTTTGGTAACAAAACAATGTTTTAAATTTTTAGATTCAGAAATAATATCGCCAACACAATTTAGACTCCGAACTACAAAAACATATCGTCTTGGAAAGTTCAAGATAAAATCATTGTATTCTTTTTGCGCCTTTTCTACTCCCGAAAAGGTGTCTAGTCGATAACTTTTTAAAATTTCTTCATATTCTTCTTTTAAATATTCTTTGTTTTTAAAGTAAAATTTTTTATTTCTAAGATTGACGCACATAAAGCAATTGGAACATTCCTGACAATCATAAAGAAACTGCGAATCAATACAAGCTAGAGTAAATTGTGAGTATTTAACTAGATAGGAGTTTTTAGACATCATGCACTCATAGAGCCATTCATTTTTTGATCTGATATTCATGCAGTCCATCATATCTTTCCCCGCTATCACAAAATAACTATACATAACATTTTCTATTCTCCAAGCAATAAAAACCATGTAACAATTTTTCCCAAAGGCAAAATCCTGCGTGTACTTGCAATTAACACTCGCAATGCCATCATCATTGATGAGCGCCATGTGCGGAACTTTTAAAGAAAGTTCTTTCAACTGTTCAAAAAATGATCTGGAGAAATCATATTCTTGTCCATAATTTTTCGGATCCCATTTGTCACTCCACCAGCATTTATTACAAAAAATAATAATATTTGACTCTTTAGAATAAATCGTTACCACCGGCTTTTTACATAAATCACATGCTCTGTTATATAAAGAAGTATTGTTTTTCCACACCCATCGTCTCTGTCTTCGACATTCCGGACAAAACGTTGGCGGCGGAACTTTTATTTTTTTATAAAATCCAAAATCCGAAGCGTCTATTGTAAAGGAATTATTACAATTTTTGCAAACTCTAGTATCTTCCATATATTTCATATGTTACCACCAAACAAAGCGAAGTCCAGCACCAAGCTTTGCTTTAGTGCTGTGAATCTGACTTCTTTTTTGATAAAAATACATTGATATGGTAATGTTTCTGAATGATTAATAAGGATAATATTTTACAAGTTTTACCACGAATTCTGTTTATAATTTTTGTACTTGCGCTTGCTCTGCGCGCCTCGCACATCAGCACCGAATATGAGCTATTAGAACAACAAAAGAAGTATGAAACCGGGCGAAAAATGTATTTAACTGGTAAATTTGATCCAGACCTTTACGAAGGTTTCGTACAAATTGCGCCCGAACATACCTTTGGTGAAGAAAAAATGTTTCTACTTAGAGAAACCTATGATGCGTTCATTCTAATGCATGAAGCCGCAAAAAAAGATGGGGTTGATTTAAAAATAGCTTCCGCTGTGAGAAATTTTGAAGATCAGAAAAACATCTGGAACGAGCAATGGGCACTGGTTCCTGAAATAGATGAAGTAAAACTCGAACAAAACATTCCAGATGGTTTAAGAAAATTTAGAGAAATTCTAAGATTCAGATCAGCTCCTGGAACTTCTAGACACCACTTCGGCACAGATTTTGACATAAACAGAATTAATCCCCTCTTTGCCAACTCTTCTCATGACAAAGAAATTCGAGAAGCAATTTATACATGGCTTGTAAAAAATGCTTCACGATTTGACTTTTGCCAAACTTATACTCCCAAAGATGCTATGAGAGAAACCGGTTATGGCGAGGAACGCTGGCATTGGTCTTATACTCCCCTTTCTAAAATTTTCACCGAAGAATATCGATCCCTCGTCAAGCCAGAAGACATCAGTGGATTTCAAGGCGACGAATATGTGAAGAGCGAAGATCTTATAAATAAATATGTTCTATCCATCAACCCCGAGTGCCTCTAAAATAAAAAAGGAGTAAAAATCATCATAACGTAATGACCACGACCGTTGCTATTATGTGATCTCTAATTTTAGAATTATTTTTAGTAAACTTCCTGCTGATAGCATTTTTCGCAGTACACTATCGGAGCACAATCTTCATCATAAACAGTTACTACGCCAATATCACATTTGTGACATTTTCTTTTAATCAGTTTTAACGCCGGGCGTTTTTTCATACGACGCAAGTGGCGTATATTGAAACAAGAACGAGGTATGGGCAAATCCATCTTTTTATAAAAATTTAGTTCATTTTGTGTAATCCTAAAAGCTCCCACGGATTCGGGGTTATCCCTGTCTTCACATTCTATAATTTCGTCAATGATTGAATCATCAACTTCGGCAATTGTTTCTGGTAAATCATTGAGTCTTAAAGTAATTTTATAATTTTTATTTTCTTTTTCTTTCCATTTATATCCACGCAATAACGCCTCCTCACGAGTCAGAGGGAAATGATAGTTGGCTATTGTTTCATTGTATGCAAAATCAGAAAACATTTCTGGGAAATTTTCTCCAAAAAAATACTTGATGCCTCGTTTGTCTATAAAAGGTATTTCTTTCATTTGTTTAATAATTTTATCTTTCAATGTTTCGTATTCAGCTTTTGAATATTTCTTATTTAAAATTGAATATTCGCCTTTCTTCAGCCCCACACATCCAAAACAATTCCGTGCTCCAGGACAAGTGTTGCAATAATATAAATCCGTTGCCCCCATCCAGCATTGATTACAGAAATAAAGTCTTGCTATGTTTATCCCGCAATTCGTTGATTCATATATCTGTTCAGCTTTATTTCCCCATTCGTAATAGTCCATACAATCCTCTGCGCTAAAAACCATAAATAAGTGCCTCCCATCCTTCACCTCCACACAATCAAAGGAATTATGTACATTCTTGCAGTTCGAAAACCAATTACCGGAAACTTTTTCGGATTTTACTGTGGCAATTGCTTTAACAGGAAATTCTTTTTTAAATCCTAAAAATTCTTCCTCGAGCTTTTTTATATTTGTGAAAGTGTTCAATTTAAGCTCTTTTAGTTTTTCTGAATATTCTTCTTTTGTGTATTTTTTATTCCAAATACAGTATTCAGCGTTTACTAAATTGACACAAAAAGCGCAGTTGGAACAATTTCTACAAGAATATAAGAAAGAAGAATCTCGACAATCTTTACTTTCTTGACTAAATTTTAGATTGTAACAATTTTCAACATTTACACATTCATAACAGAGTTCAGAATCAAAAATCCAAGCTGAGTCAGCGCAATCTTTTGTATACTTGGCATTATAGACGTATAAACAATTCTCAGGATAAGAAGCCCTGAAAGTCATATATGAATTTTTGGGATTGGTAACTCGATGAGTGTATGGACTATTAACCTCCATCCCCTGCCTGACCAATGACATTCTTGGAACTTTATTTTGAAGTTCTAAAACTTGTTCAAAAAATGGTCTAGTTTCATCAAAATCCATCCCATAATCATATGGATCCCACTGGTCAGAATACCAAGCATCTGTTTCATACACAGGAAATGGAGCGCCGACAGAATACATACTAAAAATATCCTTGCCAGTTAAATCACATTTGCGTTTATAGAGAACAGTTTCGTTTGTTTGCGCAAAACGACGCATCCTTCGACACTCCGGACACCATGTCGG
>CAYHYF010000047.1:0-3709 GCA_964360745.1 uncultured Candidatus Saccharibacteria bacterium
CGAACCCGCAAAATTATTTATTTACTTTGATACAATACCTTAAAAAAGCTTATTTTACAAGATTATGTTATAATATTCGTATTATGGATAACGCAGAAGAAACAAAAAAGAGAGGGGAGCATTATATTTGCTTAGGAGGGTGTAAAGGAGTATCGCTTAAGCCAGGAGTATGCGGAGCCCCTGATTGTAGAGATCACAATCACGAACTAGTAAAGTGTGTTTGTGTAGATGGCAAGCACAACAATGAATAAGAAAGTTTTGATTTTTTTGATAATTACGGTTATTTTTTCCGCTTTATTTTTTTCTTTTCCAGAGTTTTTTAGCAGTAGTATCGCTTACAAACAAGGTGAACAAATAAAGGATTTTACCCCAACTAGACACAAACAGACTGTTCCTGTAATTCCACCTCTTGATACGGCGCTTTATGATCAAAAATTAAACGAATTGGCCAATAATCCGCCTCCTGAACTTTCGATCACAAAAGTTGTCAGTGAAAAAAACAAAGATGGGACAATAACGAAAACCACAATTACGGTTCCATCTCCACCCCAAAAGCCAAATAATATATGGCCAGTCAAAACCGTGTACCCGAATGCTGGAGCGTTGCTACCCTTTAATCGCATTATTGCTTATTATGGAAATTTATATTCTACTAAAATGGGCGTGCTAGGAGAATATCCAGAAACTGAAATGATAGCAAAGCTAGCAACAGAAGTAAAAAAATGGAATGATGCCGATCCGACAACTCCTGTAATCCCAGCACTGCATTATATTGCCGTCGTAGCGCAGGGTACGCCTGGGGATAGTGGCAAATATCGAACCCGCATGCCATTTACAGAAATTAATAAAGTGCTCGCGATGGCTACAAAAATAAATGCACTGGTTTTTTTAGATATTCAAGTAGGTTTCTCTACAGTAGAATCAGAGATTCCGCTTTTGGAAACATATTTTAAATTACCTAATGTGCATTTAGGAATTGATCCGGAATTTTCTATGAAGAATGGTATTCGTCCCGGGAAAGTGGTGGGCACAGTAGACGCTACTGATATCAATTTTGCCACAAATTATTTAGCGAAATTAGTAAAAGAAAATAATCTTACTCCAAAAATTTTAATCATTCATCGTTATACACAGAAAATGGTAACTAATTATCAACAGATAACACCCTTACCCGAAGTGCAAATTGTGATGCATATGGATGGCTGGGGGCCAAAAGCCAAAAAAATAGCTACCTATAAACAATTTATTTACCCAGAACCCGTGCAGTTTACCGGCTTTAAATTATTTTACAAAAATGACATCTTCGAACCAGCAACCTCGATTTTTGAGCCTGCGGAACTCCTGCAATTAAATCCTCGACCGATTTATATACAATATCAATAATGTTTTGATATAAATTGATTATTCAACTTCAGCAGATATAACATTTAAGATAGCTGAAAAAGTATTAGCTCTAACTTTTATACCTTGAGAATCTCCGAGTTTAACTTGCAAAGAATTTGCTCCATCATTTACCGATATTTGATTAGCTGTAATTTTTGCTTGAACACTTTCACTTACCGAAGACGCTTTGACTTTTTTTGATGCGAAAATATGCCACCAAGGGAGTTTCACGTTAACGGTATTGTCACTCACATCAACATTTACTTTGTACAGAAGACCTACCGGAATAAAACCAAACAACTTGCCTTGAGATTTATATTCAACAACCATGCTTTCATCCTTGAAATCGACTTTTTCTATCGATTTATTTTTTTTCACATTTTCCGAAACATACACTTTTAAATCATCGGCAGTCTTTACTTTTTCGGCATTTTCTATTTTTACTCCTTTGTCTTCTTCAATCTCAAAATCAAAATCATCAGCATCAACTGAAATTTCAAAAATATCATCATCTTGATCATCTTCTTTTTCTATTTTTCCCTTAACCCCATCAACTTTTATACTATCAACCGAATCTTTTACTTCTACATCTTCTACTTCAAAATTACCCTTTGAATCAACCTTGACTTTTTTTACATTTATTGAATCTGTAGAATCCTGGAATTTTATATCTTTAACCTCAACCTTGCCGGAAGAATCAACTTTTACACCACCGACATCTATCGAGTCCACGGCATCTTCAAATTTAATACTACCATCGCTATTAAATTTCAACGAATCTACATCATCCCCAAATGAATATTGAGCTACAGCGGTTTGCGCACCAAACATTATTGATAAAATTAAAACCCCCAATCCAACATAAATGTTCTTCATGGGTTTAATTATACTATGATCAGTGTTCAAAGACAAATGATAATGCATAAAGATGACAGTATTAGTGGAGAGTGATATAATTAGGATATGAAAGGTCAAGAGAGATTTAGCTTTAGAGAAAGACTACCGAGACAGCCAATACGTACTGGCGAAGAACCGGTGTATGGTCATATAGAAATCCCCGAAATTGAGAAAAAGAAAGAAAAGCCCCCCGCCGTGCCACCTAAGTCCGAGCAGACAGAAATGCTTCTTTTGCGAGGCGCGGATATACCAAAAAGGGACCACTATACAGAATATTTACCCAGCGAAATTGCAATATTAAACAAAGACTTGGAAACTTGCAAAGCTAGAGGCATTACCGACGACGAACTTCCAGATTGGTTAAGGTGGTATAAGGATAAGAAAAAAGAATATGGACTCTAAACAAGAAAACGCATGGCGGGAAGTAAAATACAGCCAGAGGTTTTTGAACGCTTTTCGGGGTGTGTATATTGTTTTTAAAGCTACCCGACATATCTGGATTCACATTCTTGCGGCGCTCGCGCTTATGGCTTTGGGTTTTTATTTTAAAATTTCTTTACTCGAATGGATAACGGTTGTTTTCGCCATCGGATTAGTTTTTATTTCGGAAGCATTCAATACGGCGATAGAGATAGACATAGACCTGACTTCGCCCGAGTACCATCCCTACGCCAAAGACACCAAGGATGTTGCCGCCGCGGCGGTGCTCCTTGCGGTTTTCACCGCCGCGGCCGTCGGCCTTATAATTTTCTTGCCAAAGATTTTTTAAACCTTGACAATGGTGATACACTTTTGATACAATAGCCAGCATGGCAACAATTAAAAAAAGGATAAATATTTCTTTACCATCAAACCTAGACATTATGCTATCGCGTATTGCTAAACGCGACAATATTCCACAGGCCACCAAAGCTGTGTATCTTTTGGGAATTGCGCTTGAAATAGAGGAAGATATAGTTCTTGATAAAATCGCAAGTGAACGCGATATAAAAAATGCTCGTTTTGTAAATCACAAACAAGCCTGGGCGTAGACCTCTTATGATCTACGAAATATTGTATGTAGATAAAGTTGTCAAAAATGATATTCCAAAAATATCGGGTTTGTATAAAGCGCGCATCAAACAAGCCATTGAAGTAAAATTAGCTCAAGAGCCGGATTTATACGGCAAACCATTGCGCCGATCGCTCAAGGGTTATTATAAGCTAAGAGTTGGCGATTATCGAATAATTTTTCGTATAGAAAATAAGAAAGTAAAAATTTTTGCAATCGCTCATCGCAAGGTAGTATATGAAATTGCCGGTGGAAGGATATAATATTGAACCATTGCTGTAATTGTTGACTAAAAGCATCGGGGGGGGGTTAGAATAAAAATAAAAATATGCGGAAGTAAAAAGTTTTTTCAATATTTCTATAACTGGCGATATTTTT
>CAYHYF010000048.1:0-3653 GCA_964360745.1 uncultured Candidatus Saccharibacteria bacterium
ACTTTTAAAAGCAAATTATAAATTTCTTTTTCTTTTTTTGTCGGTCTGTTTTTTTTATCTGCGACATATAGCATTCTTGTCATATTCGAACAGTAGCCCTCGTATCTCACACCAAAATCAATAATCACAAAACCTTCCAATTTTTTATCTGTCGGTTTCGGGTGAATATCATTCCCCGCTCTAGAGCTCGAAGTCACAATCGGCGGAAAGCTGGGCCTCAATCCCCTTTTTTTAATCTCACTCAAAATCAAATCCCTAAGTTCAATTTCTGTCATTTGCCACAAGTCCGACTTGTGGCAAATATTAGCAAAAATGGCGTCGGTAATCCGGCACGCCATTTTTGTTTTCTTTATTTCGTCTTTTGTCTTTACTTGAGCCATCTATACACTCTATTTACAAATACCACAATCACCGCACTTGCAACCCGTATCGTGACTGCAAGTCTTTGTTTCTTCCTTGCAAGAATCTTTACATACGCCTGTATCGCATTTTCCATCTGAGCATCCAAGTGCACAGTATCTTGATTTATCTTTCATCAATGCAAATTTCCCCGGACCAATAAATGCAATCGTGAGAGCAGAAGCAAAAGCCATAAAATCAATCTCAGCTTTTAGGATATCGCCACCTTTACTCTTCACAAGAATGATAGCAAATGCCATTACAAGGGCGATGAGTATTCCGGCAATCCAAGTATACAGACCTAAAATCATCGCAATACCTGCCAAAAATTCTACCCAAGCCACTACATATGCAAAAAATACTGGTATACTAAACATAGCAAAAAATCCTATTGTTGCTTCCATGTTGTTTATCTTACTCAATCCATGAGCCACAAAGATAAGACCCAATGCCACGCGCAAGATTAATAATGCCAAATCTGGCGAACACCATTTTTCCCCACCATTATGGAGATTCAATTTATCACACATAATATTTTTTAATTAACTAATAATAATTGTAATATAAATATTATAGCATAGATTTAAATAAAGCTATTTTTTGCCTTTTTTTGTATCTTTTACCATTGTTTTCCAATGCTTTTTTAGATCTGCAACTACTTCTTTTACTTCATCACTGCTGACACCTTTTGCTTTTGAATATTTTTGAGATATTTCATCTACTACTTTGTGATACATTGGCTCTGTCACTTCTTTCATTTTTTCAAATTTTTCTATAATCTCACCTTTCATCTTTACAGCCCATCCTTTAATTTTCTTTCTATTGTTTTTCCCTTCTGGTCCAAACAATACATATGCTGCCGCTGAAAGTACTGCGACTCCTGCACCTATTGCTAAAGCTTTACCTACCTTATTTGTCTTTTTCTTTGTTATTTGTTTTTTCATAAATTTATTTTTTTAAATAATAATAACTGCGACACAAAACCAAACACTACTTTTTTTCAATCTTAGGTCTTTTATTTATTTTTTTCTTACCAAATATAAAACGAAATAGGGAGCTATCACTTACCTGCTTGCCGATATCGTCTATATTTTTTGAAGCATTATTTACACCCTTTTTCAAAAGGACTGAAATATCCTTAAAATTCTTTAAAATTCGAGCAAAATAATAAAAACAAATTATCAGAAATATTGTCAATATGATCACCGAAATCGTGGTGACGAAGAAAAATATATCTGTTTTTATTAATGTCTCCATATTATGATTATATCACAGTATAAATTTTTTATTATATTTCTTTATCTGTAAACACCACAAGCCTTTCAGATCGACTTTTTAAAATCTTATTCCAAAACCCTGTGCAAGTAATTAAATTCAAATGTGCCATACCATCATTTGAAATAAATACATCCGGAGCATTTTCATTTGATTTATATTTCTTTAGGTGCGTCACCACAAAAGTGACGACTTCCCCATTTTCATTTTCCACATATATTTTATCTCCTATTTTTAATTTGTATAAGTTGTCAAATACTGCAGGTATACCATTTTTCCAACCAGAATGTCCATCTATAATCGAATTTCCGACTTCTCCTGGAAGTGGGCTCTCATTAAACCATGCAGCATTTTCAGGACTTTTTGGTGAATCTACTCTACCTTCTTTTGTAAGACCTACAGACTCAATAAAAGAATCAACATCTAAACTCGGGATTTTAAGGCGTATTGGTTTTACTTTTATTTCCCCTTGCAAATCAACAATTTTTTGATTTTCTATCCTCAATCTATTCTCTAATGTATTTTTTAAAATAAAAATTAAAAAAAAGACAAATCCCGAGAAAATAAATATCAATAATATAAGTCGTAACCTAATCTTTGATAAATTCATATATAACAAAATAAATTTTTAACTAAACCTTAAACTTTTTTCTTCCCAAAACAATAACAGATATAGATAAAACCAAGACACCAAAGGCAATTACTATATTTAAAGAATTATTATTTTCTTTATCTTCAAATCCTGTGACTGGAAGACCAGGAACTGTTTCTACTGTTGTAGTGGTGGTCGTAGTATCTGTATTTGTAAGTTCAGGATCAGTTGTTGTGCTTGAACCACTTGAACCACTTGAACCACTACTTGTTGCTTGTGTGATATATGTATTTGTAATTGTACACGTCACATTATCTCCAGAAGATAGAGTGACGCTACCACCTGAATCACAGGCGCCACTAAAACTTTGTGTATAAGAAGAATTTGCATCTTCGCTTACTGCATACGTACCTGCAGAAAGACTATAAGAAGTTCCAGGAGACGAAGCACCTACCGCAGGACTTCCAGAAACGTTTGTACCAGAACTTTTCACATATAAATTGAAATCAGAAACCACTGCTGTGCCACTACTTCCGTTATCTACAACTTTAACAATTTTAAGTGTAGCTGGAGCAGGTGTACAAGTAGGACCTGAAATAGTATTATTATCTGTAGTCAAAGCACCATTGATTGACAATACTCTACCATTCACAGTCGCACCAGATACTACTGTGATGTCATTACCAGCTATAAGGGTTCCCACAAAACTGCTACCTGAAGCAATAGTCGCATCATTGCCGACTTGCCAAAACACATTACACGCTTGTGCATTACCAGCTAAAACTACATTTCCTGTAAATGTAAAATCAGACCCGATCTGAAAAACCTAAACATCATTATATCCTCCATTTAAAGTAAGAGTTGGTCCAGGAAATACAGCACTTACAGCTGTAGTCCACACACCCGGTACCGGACTTGCATTGAGACTCCACGCTCCGCTCGTAGTTTGACCTGCTAAATTTCCAGATGCAAGCAATGCATCAGCACGTGCAGTAGCAGCAAGTGTAAGCGGACCTAAATAATTAGCCCCTCCTGTATGAGTCCAAGTTCCTGTAATTGCCACACCAGTACTGAGTCCTAAATCACCAGAAATAGTGGTAGGGTTTGCCGCAGTCATTGAAGGCTTGGCTAAAACTGAAAAACTACTAGCAGTACCCAAATCTGGAGCTGTGCCAATTGCTTGCACAGAAATTGGAGAAATAAATCCAAGCACAAAAATAATGGCAAATAGGGGTATTAATAAATTTTTATAAATTCTTTTCATGTATTTTTTAATTAATAATTCTAATAAAATATTCTTAATCTCAATAAATAAGATTTTAAAAAAATGACAAGTGACAGGTACCCCAAAATTAAGACACTAATTCAACCAAGATTAGCGGTATAA
>CAYHYF010000049.1:0-3229 GCA_964360745.1 uncultured Candidatus Saccharibacteria bacterium
GCTTAGTTTGTTAGCAATTAAGGAAAACTTAGTATAAAGATTTTCTGAATCTCCAGCCTGAGACGATATGATAAGTGGTGTACGAGATTCATCTATTAAAATAGAGTCTACCTCATCCACAATTGCATAATAATGACTTCTTTGGGAAATATCGTTTGCTCTTTGGGCCAAATTATCTCTAAGATAATCAAAACCAAATTCATTGTTTGTACCATAAGTGATATCTGTATTGTATGCCTCACCACGTGAGCATGGTTTTAAAAATTCATAATCTATCTTAAAAGCATTATCTTCTATATTGTCATCAGGGTTTTTATGAGCTGAATCATATAAAAAAGAAGTATTTTGCGAATTGATGACTCCGACAGAAAGTCCGAGTAATGTAAATACTGGCGCCATCCACACGGCATCACGACGAGAAAGATAATCATTTACAGTAATGATATGTACACCTTTTCCAGCCAAAGCATTTAGATATGCTGGCAATGTAGCGACAAGCGTCTTTCCTTCACCAGTACGCATTTCAGCAACCTGACCTGTATGCAAAACTATACCTCCTATAAGTTGTACATCGTACGGCTTTAGTCCTAGGGTTCTTTTTGAAGCTTCTCGCACAAGCGCAAATGCTTCAGGTAAAATACTATCTAAAGTTTCTCCTTTTAATATTCTATCTTTAAAATCTTTGGTTTTTTCTTGAAATTGGGGCTCTGTAAGCTTTGACATATCATCCTCAAGCGAATTTATTTTATCAATAGTCGCTTGGTATTTAGATATAAAATTAGAGCTTTCATCTCCAAAAATTGATTTAAATATACTCATATAATAAAGTATTCTAGCACAAAAACAAAATCCCCGATAGAGAGGGGATTTTGCTTAAAACTTGAAGAGAACTAAGCTCTCTTTTTTGTTGTCTTTTTCTTTGCTACCTTTTTTACTACTTTCTTTGCTTTCTTTTTTGCTGCCATAAAATTTTTTAAAAGATTAATTTTTTAAAAGATGTGTGATACCACGACCTTACAAAATAATTTTTATTTAAAAAAATATTTATAAAAATTTTTTATCACACCTGTATGTATATTATCTTACATATAAAATATATTCGCAATCACTTTTACAAAAAAAGTGTGGATAACTTTTTTTTATTTTTAAAATTAAAATTTTACAAAAAACTTTTAATTTTTTTTATTTTATAAAAAAAATTAATTTTGTATTTTATTTTCCTTATACTTATACTAATTGCTTGACCCCGTAGTAGACCTAAGGCTCACTACGGGGTTGACTTTTCTATTTCGTTTTGCTATACTCTTTATGTGAGATAAGAATTCCGATTTTATTAAAAGCAAATGCCTTCATAAAACCCACCGCAAGGTGGGTTTTATGTTTTCTGGTATTTTTTTTCTTTATATTATATAATATGACTGTAGCCGTTGGTCTGTGTGTTTAGTCAGCGGCTGCACTCACATAAGGCATTTGTGTTGGAGTTTCGCACCCGCTGACTAAGGACACAGATATAAAAAAAGCTCTATTTATAGAGCTTTTTTTATATCTGTCCTTTAGTGACCAGGAGCAGTTTGAATTTTATTTTCTCTTGGAAATACTTTTTTAATAACCAACACAAGTATTAGAATAAAAAATATTATCAATAACCATCCGAGTATTGTGCCTGGGAAAAATGACCCACTAAATCCTGCACCAGAAGCTAGAAAACTTCCATCTGAACCTCTTTCTGAAGAATTGTTTTCTGAAGAATTATTATCATTTGAAGATTTATTTTTATCTGTAGTATTTGTAGTTGTATTGTTTTTTGTAGTATTTGTCACCACGTTTGTGACAATGCCAGCACTTGGAGTCTTGAAGTAAAGTATATCCCCTACTGTGACATTACCATTTGATTCACCTACAATTCTGAAATAATAAGTAGTATTCGGTTTTAATCCTGAAACAGTATATTCAAAATTTGTATCATTAGAACCATTTGAAGAAAGTTTTGGAGTAATCTTTCCAAGACTAGCTGTTGTGCCATATTCAAATGAAGCAAAAGATTTACTTCCATTTGTATATACACTACCCGCAAATGTGGCACTTGTAGGACTTGCTTCTTTCACATATGTAGTGGTAGCACTTACATACGATTTATTTGTAGTCTTTCTATTCGTATCACATTTATCTAGATAAGAACAAACCGGCTTACAAGATCCAAAGAAAAAACAATCGTCGTCTTTGGTTTTTTTCTTCTTTTTGTTTTCATCTTCGTCTTCGTCTGGATCATCATCGTTATTATTATTGTTTACCTTAATCTTTAAATCTTCACTTGTAGAATTTATAGAATTTGATGCAGAAAGTATATATGTAGTGGTATTGTACACGCGCACAGTGATACTATCAGAATCATTGTATATTTGACCATAGTTACTAATATTTTTATTTGTACAATTGAGAGTACTGTAGTAGATAGTCACTCTGTCTCCATAGTCCACAGAATAATCACTTGCACTAAAATCACTAATAGTACAATTTTTTGAAGGATTACTACCAGATGATGAAGTGGTGAAAGAAAGGATTGCTGTCGAACGTTTTGTTCCAGCACTATTGCGCGCTACTGCACGAAAATAATATGTTGTATTTGGAGATAATCCAGAAATAGTTTCAGAAATATTTCCATTACTTCCTGACTGATTAGTTTGTGATGTCAAAGATGATCCAGCCAAAGAAGAATCTGTACTGTATTCAAACCACGTATTAGTATTAGATCCATTTGAATTAAAAACCCCATTCAAAGTTGCGGAATTAGATGTGATATTTTTTACTGAAGTTGTAATTATAGAAGGCAAATTATAACTAGGTGTTGTAAAATTTAAAATAGTACCAAAATCTGGAGATACACCATTTACCCCCATAGCACGAAAGTAGTATGTAGTATTTGGAGAAAGGCCTGTAATAGTATCACTATAAGAACCATTGGCACTAGTCTTCGTAATATATGATGTTGTTTTTCCTAATGATATAGTCGTACCATATTCAAAACGTACATCAATAGGACTTGTACCATTGGTATTAAAAGTCCCATTCAATGTAGCTTGAGTCTGTGTGACGTTACTTTGTGGCATAGTAAGCATTGTTGGGGCACCAGCAAAAGCCATTGGAGCAAGTCCAAAAAGCATAAAAATGCTAAGTATTCCTGATATTAATTTTTTGTTCATATTTTTCATAATATTTTTAATTATTTTAA
>CAYHYF010000050.1:0-3065 GCA_964360745.1 uncultured Candidatus Saccharibacteria bacterium
CTCAATTCTATCTTGTGCAATCAATGTTTCGTTTTGATAGCATTGTTTTAGAAATCTCGCTTTTCCTTCTGGTTTACCAAACAAAACACTTTGTCTAGCACGCCTACATTCCTCGCTGTCTTTTTGACAGAATTTAAGAACAGTATCATTGGGCATATCATCCCAATTAGTAAATCTTTGTAGATAATGTTTCGGTGTTTTTATTAATTCACCATTCCATTTTTTGCTAAATAAAGCTAGATTAATCTTGTCATCAATTCTTAGTCCGTCATATGGAAAAATATTGTTATGAACAATTCCTATTCTTCCATAAACATATACAGAATTTTCACTATAGCTATCATTGATGAGAGCGTTATAAACAGAACCAACCCTTTCATCAATTTCTCCACGATACCTACTCAGTTCATTGATGAATAATCTAAATTCTGGGTAATAGTCGTTGTTTATACAACAAAAATTATCAGGAAATAAAAGTGTAGGTATAGAAAGTGATTTACCAATTGCTCTTGAAAGATTAAATGCGATACCCCATCCATCAACAAATGAAGCATTTATTTCAAGGATAGAAAGTGATTCTTCATCAAAATATGCATCAATTCGATAGAATGGAAGTTTTTGTACCCCAACATCTTTATTGTATTCTTTTAAGAAACTTTGTAATTCATCACTAATTTCTTTTCTAAGAACGATGCCTTTGTTTGTCGTAAGATGTGCCTCGTTTTTATAAACGATTGGTTCAATAATGGATTCATCCATTTTGAAGTTAGAAAATCTAATTTTTCTCATGTCTTGTTTTTTAATGTACTAGTTTATTTGCGTTTCACTAAATGTGGGTAGCAAAGGAAAACCCCTTCGTGCGACATCGCAGGAAGGGGTTGGAGTCATACAAGAGGTATCACGACAAGCCTTTCACGCGATGTGAAGTGCCATGATGATGCTCACCAAGTTTTGAAATTATTTCTTTATACCCTCCGGTGCCACGAGATAGCCACTTGGATACACGTGCCACAGTCGTCGAAGAAAATCCAGTTTCATTTTCAATAATGGAGTAGGGGATTTTTGCAGACAGCATGCTAGCAGTTTGGAAACGTTTTGCAAATTCTATAATTTCACCTTCCGTCATCAAATCGCGCAAAAAGCGCTTCATTTGTTCGCGAGATGAAATAGATAGAAGTGCCTCTATCAAATTTTTGTTTTCTTCAATTGTCCAATCGATTTCTTTGTCTTTTTCCATAACATAATTACTTTAGCAAAGTAAAGCACTTTAGTCAAGTAAAGTTATCCACAGGCGAAAATTCCCCTCTTGAGGGGTGCACGAAGTGCGGGGTGGATGTATTTAGGATTTAATTCTCTACCCCGTCCTCTGAGTACAGACTCCACCCCTCAAGAGGGGAATCTTAATACCCCTTGCATTTTTTATCAAAATATGCTATTATATATGGTATGTTAACGACAAAGAAAAAGCAAAATATTATAAAGAAAATTCAAATAAACGATAAAGACACAGGATCCCCTGAGGTTCAGATCGCGCTTTTGAGTAGACAGATCGATGAATTGGCACTTCACTTGAAAAAACACAAGAAAGACAACAGTTCTCGTCGTGGTCTTATCAAAATGGTTGGCGACAGACGTACACATTTGAAAAATTTAGAGAAAAAAGATAAAAAGAGATTTGATAAAGCCTCAAAATTGGTAAAAGCTTAGTAAAAATCCCGCAACAAGCGGGATTTTTACTTGTGTGGTAGAATTAGATTATTATTAAGAATGATCTATTGATTAATTTTTTATGTCAATAATAAAACACAAAGAACAAAGGGTAGGAGTTTTTATAGATACAGCCAATCTATATCACAGCGCAAAAAATTTATACAAAAGAAAAGTGAATTTCGGAGCAGTGCTAAAAGAAGCTGTTGCTGGGCGAAAGCTTGTGCGTGCCACTGCTTATGCTATCACGAGTGAAGCGGGAGATGAAAAGAATTTCTTTGAAGCACTCACAAAGCTCGGCATTGAGACAAAGACAAAAGATTTGCAAATCTTTGCTGGTGGTGCAAAAAAGGGTGATTGGGATGTGGGTATAGCAGTGGACGCAATGAAGATGGCCCCACGCCTTGATGCAATAGTCCTCGTGGCAGGCGATGGAGATTTTATTCCACTTGTGGAATACCTTCAATCACAACTTGTGCAAGTGGAGGTGGTGTCATTTGGAAAATCGACCTCTATGAGACTCAAAGAAGTCGCCGATGATTTTCTAGATCTTTCCGCAAATCCGAGAAAATATTTAATTGGAAGATAAATTATTAATGTATTTTTTTAAAATAATTTTTAAATGATATGAGTAAAATTTTAGTAATGGGTGCATGCGGGCAAATAGGGGTGGAGTTGACATTGGCTTTGAGGAAAATCCATGGGAATGAAAATGTGATAGCAAGTGATTTGCGCGATAATCATCCCATGCTTGCAGATGGCCCGTATGTAAAACTTGATGCTACTAATGCGGAAGCCACTCGTGCAGTAGTGGAAAAAGAAAATATCACCGAGATATATTTGTTGGCAGCACTTCTTTCCGCAACGGGTGAGAAAAATCCAAAACTTTGCTGGGATTTAAATATGGGTAGCCTTCGCCAAATTCTTGACCTTGGTGTGGAGAAAAAGCTGAAAATCTTTTGGCCAAGCTCCATTGCAGTCTTTGGCCCGACAACTCCAAGGGAAAATACTCCACAACATACAATAATAGAACCAACTACAATGTATGGCATCACAAAATACGCAGGCGAAATGCTTTGCCAGTATTATTTCAATAAATTCGGGCTTGATGTGCGCTCTGTGCGCTACCCAGGATTGATCAGCTGGAAAAGCGAGCCGGGTGGTGGTACTACCGATTATGCTGTAGAAATTTTTTACGAAGCAATAAAAAATAAAAAGTATAGTTGCTTCCTTTCGGAAAATACATATTTACCGATGATGTATATGGACGATGCAATCCGTGCAACAATCGAGCTCATGCAAACACCGATTGAAAATGTGAAAAATAGAATGTCGTACAATCTTTCTGCTATTAGTTT
>CAYHYF010000051.1:0-2864 GCA_964360745.1 uncultured Candidatus Saccharibacteria bacterium
ATTATACCGCTAATCTTGGTTGAATTAGTGTCTTAATTTTGGGGTACCTGTCAGCACCTGAGTTGATTAAAACTTTACTTTTGTCTATAAAAGAAACAGGGTAAGACATATCACCTAATTTTATATAACCTATATCTTTGTATATTAAATCATTTTTATAATCATAAATTACATATGAAGAACTTTCTGGTGAAGTTGAATAATCCACCATCAACAAACCTAACCCTGGTTCAACATTGGTAATTTTAATATGACCTCTCTCTTTAGCCATAGAGTCTGTAAATTTATCTTTACGAGAATCTAAAAAAGCAAAAAGTTTATTTTGTTCAGCTTTGACTTGTTCTTGAGTTTCAGTTTTTACCTCTTGATTTTCTACTACATTATTTACTGGATTATTTTTAAAAGAAAAATACCCTACACCAAAACCTATTAGTAAAAATAAAACAGATGCAATAATTATGTTTTTATTCATATATTTAAGTATACAATTCTGATTAAATAAAACAAGTTGTTTTTGTATTAGATTATCATAATTTTAAAATATCAAATAAATAATACAAAAACCGGAACAATTTTATTATTCCGGTTTTTTATTCTTTGAAGGTTTTGTTTAATCAACATCGGGGAAAAGCGAAGCGATAGCTTCAGTTATCTTTGGCATAACTTCATCCCATGTCAATGAACCAGGTTTAGTTAGCTTAAAATGAAATGCATTTTCCGAAACAATTTGAGCTACACAATTTGTTGCAAAAATAGTTTCAACAAAGGTTTTTATCGAACCAGTTGCCTCAACTTTTGGCTTACTTGAGTTATTGCTTTCTATATATTCAAGTAAAGGAAATTTTGCCCACATCTCTTGTAGACCATTTTCCCAACAAGGTAAACTTGTGTGGAAAATTTTTTCGTCTTTTTCTCTCTTGATTTTCTCTGTGAGAATTTTTAACTTTTTTTCAGAAAACTCAATGAGATAAGGAGATGTGATTTTTCTGGTTCTTTCTGGAGTTAATTTGCTATTGATTTTCGCTAATTCATCTCCGATAGTTTCAATCCATCTTTGAGTTGACATTTCATCCCCGTAAAACCCCTTAATAGGGATGGTTTCTAAACCATTTTTAATTTTCTCTTCAATTATTCTTCCAAAGAAGAGATCAAAGATTTTTAAAAGAGCTGTTTGGAAAATGTTTTTCTTTTCCATAATTTAATACACAGTTTATTGTCCAAGTGCTGATTACCTAAGGACTAGTTATTTTTCACGAAATAGCAAACGGATTTTTCTTGCAACAGCCATTCACCAATGTTTTCTTCACGGTATAAGCTCCAAGAGCTAATAATATAATAGCATGCTTAAATAGTTCTGTCAATTTTCGACATCTATATATACACAACAAGGACTTTTTGTGATATTATAAATTCTATATGATAAACAGAATTTATATAAAAGATTTAAATAAAGAGGTAGGGAAAGAGGTAGTAATTGCTGGGTGGGTGGATGTGCGACGAGACCAAGGGAAAATGGTCTTTATGGATATGCGTGATATGACTGGAAAAATCCAATGTGTGATTTTGCCAAGTCATACGGAAGCCATGGAACAAGTGAAAGAAGTCCGCACTGAATGGGTGCTTAAAATTACTGGTATTATAAATAAACGCCCCGAGAGAAATATAAAAGAAGGTGTGATAAATGGCGACATTGAAATGGAAATCACAGGTATTGAAGTTTTAAATGAAGCTCAGACTCCACCATTTGCTCTCAACGAAGATTCAAAAGACGTGGGGGAAGAAGTGAGAATGAAATATAAATATCTTGATTTGCGGACAGAAAGAATGCAAAACAATATCCGTATGCGAGACAAAGTAATTTCTTTTTTTCGAGACTATATGCACAAAAATGATTTTGTGGAAATTGAAACTCCGATACTTATGAAAGGCACTCCAGAAGGCTCTCGTGAATATCTTGTGCCTTCCCGACTAGAAAAAGGAAAGTTTTACGCACTTCCACAATCACCTCAGCAATTCAAACAGCTTTGTATGGTAGCTGGCTTTGAAAAATATTTTCAAATTGCGCGATGTATGCGTGATGAAGACACTCGTGGAGATCGCCAACCAGAATTTACACAGCTTGATTATGAAATGTCTTTTGTGACGCAAGAAGAAGTATTGCAATATACAGAAGCAATGTTTATCGAACTCGTAGAAAAAATTTATCCAAATAAAAAAATACTAAAAACTCCTTTTCCACGGCTGACTTATGCCGAATCTATGGAAAAATATGGAAGTGATAAACCAGATTTAAGAGAAAATAAAGAAGACCCAGATGAGCTGGCTTTTGCTTGGGTGTTGGATTTTCCGATGTTTGAAAAAAATGATGATGGCACGTTGCAAGCAACACATCATCCATTTTGCTCAATACACGATGAAGATAAAGAAAAATTTATAGCAGGCGAAGACCTATTTTCAATTCGTGCAAATGCATATGATTTGGTTTTAAATGGTTATGAGCTTTCATCTGGAAGTATTCGTATACACGAACAAAATATTCAAAAACAAGTATTTGATTTGTTGAAAATAAGCGAAGAAGAACAAAAATCAAAATTTGGGCACATTCTAGAAGCTTTTACATATGGCGCACCACCACACGGAGGATTTGCCCCTGGAATTGATCGCATAATGATGATATTGCAAAATGAGCCAAATATTCGTGAAGTGATTGCTTTTCCAAAAACAGGCGAAGGCAAGGATTTGATGATGGGATCGCCAAGTGAAATGGGAGAAAAACAAATCAAAGAATTGGGAATTAAATTTGAAAAATAATATGGAAAGTTGTATTTTTTGTAAAATTGTAAAAGGAGATTTACCATCAACAA
>CAYHYF010000052.1:0-2826 GCA_964360745.1 uncultured Candidatus Saccharibacteria bacterium
ACCTCCCCTCCAAAAAAATCTCCCTCCAAAAAATCTTCGGCTCGAACCTCACCCTCCAAAACCGCGAAGCGGTCGGCAACCCTTTAAATCCTTGGGCGGAGCTTCGCTCCGCCCGCCAAAATCCCGCCAAAAAATCTTTGGTTTTAATTACGGAGCCGAAGGCGAGGATCGAACTCGCGACCCCAGCTTTATTAAACTATCGTTAAAAATTTTCTTGTAAATATTTTTTAAGTTTATTTGGTGATTTTATACGGACTAGATTATGTGGAGGATATTTTTTAATTGTGTCTTCAATTAAATGAACCACACCACCTTGAAATACTTGATATAGACTTTTTATCTTCAATTGCTCTTCACACCCTTCCGGTAATTCTTCTCGTTTATTCTTTCTATGTTTAATCCATCTTTTAATATTATAAAAAACCGATCTTATATTCGTATAATTAAGATAGATAACTAAATCAGATAACTCTAGCATTTCCTTTGGAGCATAATTGATATATCCATCAGCAATCCACCTTTCTTCGTTAGTAAGTAAAATTTTTATTTTGTTTTCTGCCTTATTTCTATCATTAAGAGTCCAATTCTTTCCCCAGATATAACTATCAACATGAATAATCGGCAAATTAAGTTTACCTGATAATACTCGCGCAAGTGTTGTTTTTCCTGCACCGTTTGGACCAATAATTGATATTCTTTTAAGATTTTTCATAAATTATTTAAAAAGATATAAAATCAATAAAATTATAGTTTAACACCAAAAGATTCAAGAGTTTTCATTACATCGTTAACAGGAAGACCTACGATAGAGTCATAATCACCAACAAAACTTTCAATAAATGTTTTTTGAATAGTTTGTATTGCATAAGCTCCTGCTCTAGATAAAGGTTCTCCTGTTGCTATGTATACGTCTATTTCTTCATCTGTTAAATCTTTAAACTTTATTTTTGCTTCAATTGCTTCTGAGACAATTTTATTATTACTTGTATCTATAATTGTAAAACCAGTAAAAACAGAATGTTCATTACCACTGAGCATTTTTAGCATTTCTTTTGCTCGTAGCGAAGTATGTGGTTTACCAAGAATATGTCCATTAAAAGATATAAAAGTATCTCCACCAATAACTATGGCATCAGTATAATTTCGGGCTACACTTTCAGCTTTATTTTTTGATAAAAATTTTACTAATTCATTAGGTGGTAAAGATAAAGTCATATCTTCTTTATAATTACTTGCTACGCATTCAAAAACAAGTCCTGTTTTAGCAAGTAATTCTTTTCGTCGAGCTGAAGTAGATGCCAATATAATCTTTCTCATTTATTTAATATATCATTATATGTAAAAGTAGCAAAAGATAATAAAGATCATTTTTGGTATCTTTTTGCTATTTCTTAGTTTACAACATTTTGTAACTTGTTTTTTGAATACATTTCAATATTTGAAGTAAAGGCTTCCCACCGAGCTGTATTTGCTTCGGCAGTACGAAAAGCAATACCTGGATAAAATTGGCAATTTTTGTATTGTTGCAATTCCTTAATAATTTTTGGGTTGAGGCCGTGAGCATTATGGAAAATTAATGTGATTTTACCATCTTTCACGATTCTTTTCATCGCTTCCCAATCAATTGGTTTTTCACCTGCTGTGTTAATAAAAATGGCACCTTTTTTCATAAGTTCAATACGGTCTTTATTTATAATCTTTAATGTTTTTTGATTTTGAATTAAATTAAGTGAAACAACATCACTTATTTTCATAAGTTTATCAAGGGGCACTTTTTTTGCTCCACATTTTTCTAGTAAAGGTTTACTATGTATGGAGGAATAAATTACATTCATTCCAATTCCTAAACCAATTTCCGCAACACGCGAACCTATTTTCCCAGCACCAATTACTCCCAATGTTTTATTTTTTAGTTCAGTTCCCATGAACGATACGAAGGAAGTGTCTCCTGCTCGTGCTTGTTGTTTAGCTCTTTCAAGCTCACGAATTGCTTCAAAGCAGGCAGCAAATACAAATTCTGCAACAGCCTCAGTGCTGTACCCTCCAAGATTAGTGACAATTATTTTCTTTTTTCTTGCATAAATAGCATCAACTCCATCATAAGCTGTTGCAAGTACACCGACGTATCTTAGTTTTAGTGACTGATCAATTATTTGTTTATTTATTTGAGTTGAAATATTACACAGTATAACTTCAGCGTCTTTAATTTCTTGAGTTATTTTTGAATCACTTGATGCAAGAAAAACAACTTTCTTAAAAAGTTTTTTAATACGATTAGCATAATTTACAGGAATGCTTTTTTTATCAATATCTAAAATAAGTACCTTTTCAAACATTTTTAAAGTGTAGCATTTATTTTGGCCTTATTCAATTGAGCCTCCTACCAGAATCGAACTGGTGTTCATGGTTTACGATACCATTGTTCTGCCACTGAACTAAAGAGGCATATATTACATAGAGCCGTTGAGCAGGATTGAACTGCCGACCTCCCCATTACCAATGGAGTGCTCTACCAGCTGAGCTACAACGGCTTGTAAAGCAATATTACTATATATATTTAGAAATACGAAATTTTTGCTATAATACCTCTATGCAAAGGACTACAGAAGAAATACAAAATGAAATTAATTTATTGGAGGCCGAAATGGGTAATGTGGATTTTTGGAACGATAAAGTTCATGCGCAAAGTGTGATTAAAATCATTGTGGAATTAAAAGATATGTTGCTCGGTGCAAAAAAGTACGACAAAGGCAATGCAGTGCTTTCCATACTTTCTGGCGCGGGTGGGGATGATGCTGAGGATTTTTCAGCTATGCTTTTGCGTAT
>CAYHYF010000053.1:0-2798 GCA_964360745.1 uncultured Candidatus Saccharibacteria bacterium
ACGTCTTCCAACTTTTCATCGTGCTTATTGTTGACCGGTAAGATAGACCATTTTTGACCAATAGCCCAAGTGTCGAGCAAGTCATTCATAAAGCTACCATCTATCACATACCATTTTTTTGCACCAGCTTTTTTGTTTGAAATAAGTTTTGTGTCAATAATTTTAAATACAGTTATTTGTGCAGGAGCCACGATGTATCTTCCCCATTCACAAATAAAATTTGGATGTGGCATATTTCTTTTCTCTGATTCTTTTTTTATAAGATGGAAAATTTTCTCCATCAATTTGTCCACCGGATAGCTTTTACTTCTAGTGTAAGGTATCGGCATTCCCCCACCTATATCGAGTGTATCGAGCGATGAATTTTTTTCTTTAAGTTTAAAAAATACATCAAGAGCGTATTTTATAGGCCCCAACACATCGGAAAGTTTTTCTATTTGCGATCCTATATGATAATGCAAAATTTTCAAATTTTTAAAACTACCCATTTCAAGAATATCTTTTGCCGGAAATCCAAAACGGTCAATCGGCTTGTTCCAATACGATGCCGCTTTCACCGGCATATCGAGTCGAATACCCACGTCGTATTTTGAATGTTGGAGAAATTTCAATTCATTTGGTCCTTCGATAAGTGGAAAAATCTTTACACCTTTATGCTGAAGATCGTCTATGAGATTTATATATTTATCAGTCTTTGGTCCTGAGCAAAGAATCCGAATATTTGGATTAAATTTCTCTTGCTCCAGCATTTTTTTAATCAAATATAGATCGTTGAAAGAAGAAGTTTCAAGGTGTGCCCCTTCGCCCACGAGTGCCATCACCACTTCTTTATTTTGATTTACTTTCATCGGATAGTGATAGAAAAATTTTCCTTTATACCCTGTCTTTCTAGATAAAACTTCAGCCATATCCAAAAAATCTTCAAGTCTTTCCTCCACCACAAATGGTAAAAGTATTTCAAGAGAAGTTCCAAATTTCTCCGCCATATAGCGTACATTGTATATATTGTGACCTTCTTTGATTATCAAATCCCCATCTTTATTGAAATCAAAATACTGAGTGTTCCATTCTTTTGATCCAATCTTCCAAAGCTTTCTTGAAAATGCTTGATTTGTAGCCATTTCTTTTTAAAGCAAGCTCTCGCCTGCAATAAATAATAATAAAGTAATCATACCAAAACCACACTAAATGTAAATAGCATTTAATAGCTCATTGTGTCAAAATCATTTCTTTGACGGTAAATAATAAAATGCTATATTGTACATATGGCTTCGGAAGAAAAATTTACATTATCTATAGGAAACAATATAACAGGATCCCCTTTATCCATTTTAGGATATCGCTTATCACAAGGAAATGGAGCCTCTCTATATATTCAAGGAGGAACCCATGGCGGAGAAGTGACTTTTCTTGTTTTTAAAATGCTCTACAATTTTCTTAAAACAAACACAAATTGGGCAGGAATGATCACTCTTATTCCTCTGGCTCATCCTGTATCTTGGAATCAAAGATCTTATTTTTACACTAGTGGAAAATTTAATAATTATGATGGTAAGGATTGGAATAGATCTTTTCCCGGAAACGAAGAAGGTTCAACTTCTGCTAGAATATCTCATATTCTTTTCAGTGAAGCTATCAAACATGACTTGGCTATAGATTTACATACGACACGAACAAGTAAGCCTTTTGTTATTGTTGGAAGAGAAGATCTTGTAAGTTATGGTACCAGCTCTGGAATTTTACCGACCTATCTAGCACCAAAAGCATCTTTCAATTATCCCTTTACAGACGCAATAGACAATAGTGGCAAAAAAGGGATTACTTTGGAGTGCGGATCGCATGATTCTATGGATATAGAAGATATTAAATTATGTTTTGAAGCCGTTTTAAATATGATGAGAAAAGAAGGTTTATTAAAAGATAAAGATATAAATACGAAAGCCAACTCTTTTGTTTATACTGAATATGACACATATTTTTCTCCAGTTAGTGGCTTCTTGGAATATATAAATCCATTAGAAAAAATGGTAAATAAGGGTGATGTACTCTACAAAATTCATCCTTCTGATAGCTTAGATAAAATTATTGATATATTAGCTCGTGAAGACTGTATAATTATGAAATATCAACGTACACATATAGCAACAGTTGGAGACGAAGTTGTCACTACAGTTGTCGTAAAAAAATAGATATTGTTGTAATAGAAAAGCCGGAAAGTTTTTATTTTCCGGCTTTTTTGTGCTTACATATCTTACAACACTATATTTTCATACAGGTAGTCACTTATCTCTAAAGCATTACTTGTCAGCCTTGGATTTGTACCATCAGTATAAATTTTAGTGTCTACATCAATAAACTTGACATATAGAAAGTTGTCGGGGGAATCTCTTAAAATTTTTTGCCCCACACGTGGTGCGCCAGTTATTTTAAAAGATGCATCTTTTAGGTCAGACCTAATCAATGTACCATTTTGAAATCTCCAATATCCATTAAAATTTGCTTTCACAAAAGAATCCTCTTTAGGAAACAACTTTAAGTAAGGCGGGATTTTAAGCCATCTCGTTATAAGATTATAATCAGATGGATCCGGAAATAACTCACTGGGGCAACCCAGATAAAATGCTAATTGCATTTCTTCTAGGCAAGGAATACCTATCGCAAGAGCTGAAGATGCTCTTTGAGAATCTGGACCTTGGGCTCTTGCATTTATTTCGCTGTTAAATACAAGACCATTTTGATCAAAAGGCATAATTGGATCAAGTCCAAAGACGCCATGATATCCAGAAGACGCCATTTTT
>CAYHYF010000054.1:0-2620 GCA_964360745.1 uncultured Candidatus Saccharibacteria bacterium
GGTGAAGTTATTACCGCCTGGGAAAGTATTGGAAAAAAATATCCCATATTCATTGCTGATTTAGCATCCGGCACTGGAGGGATGGCAGATGCGCTTCAAAGGAAGTGGCCATCTGCTAAAGTCGTGTGCGAGGAACCTTCTATTGCGATGATAAAATTGCTTAAAAAAAAATTTCCTGATTTTTCAATCCATAACAAAACTTTACAAGAAACACAAATAACATCTCAAGATCTGGTTACAATTGCATTTAATTCAATAAACTATATTGAACCCGATATTCTTCCTTTAGTATTTAAGCAAATAAGTTCTGGAATTAACAATGGGGGTGTCTTGTACTTTGATGCGATAACAAAAGAGTCTGCACTTTCCATGCTGGGTGGGAAACCTTTTATGGAAAAAATAAATAGACGTGGAAAGTTGATAGTTCGCAGTCGTTTAACACCAGAAGTGTTGTTCCATAGATTTATTCTTGACAATAAAGTCCTTGAGGATCATTCACAGTATTTAATTTCAAAACAAGAATATTTAGAATTGCTTTCTGAGGCACAATTTGAAGTTTTACATGTTCAAATGTTGTTTGGGACATTGCGAACTGAGTTTATTTGTAAATCGGTAGATAAATGTGTAAGTAAAACATAAAATTGATATGTCGATATTTCAATATAAAAAAATTACTCTCGACGCACTCAATAAAACTGATGTGAGTAACAGGATAGACATATGGAAAGTAAGTGTAAGCGATATAAAAAACAATATACAGAGTCTTCCGAAAATTTTATCTGACGAGGAGGTTAAAAGGGTAAGTAAATATCGTTTAAATAAGGATAAAATACATTTTACAATTTCAAGAACGGTTTTGAGAATGATATTGTCGTCTTATGTAGAGAAATACCCGGAAGATATAATTTTTTCATATACAGATACCTTGAAACCTGTGTTAAGCACCCGAAATGGGGAGCGGCAGATATATTTTAACGTGTCTCATTCGAATGGATTAATATTATATGCAATTTGCTTTGACAATGATATTGGAATTGACATAGAATGCTTAGCATCTACATTAAATAGTGATGTACTAGCAAAACGTTTTTTTTCATTAGGAGAACGTAAATATTTGAGCCCAATGCCATTAGAGGTGAGACAAAAGGAATTTACAAAAATATGGGTGATCAAAGAGGCATATCTTAAAGCTACAGCTAAAAGCATATCAGACGTTGAAAACATTGAGGTAATAATTAGAAAAAATAAATCACTAATACTGAAATACAATGGGAAAAATGTTAACTTAGATAAATGGAAAATATATCAATTTGAGCCTGAAAAAGATTATTTTGCGTGTGTTGTATATAAGTAGATTTGCCTTTGACAAAAATTTATGTACTTGCTATTATTTAATAATAAAGAGATTGTTGCGACTACCAATCGCAAGTCATTAATTGATGACTCCATAGGACTAATCTTGGAAAAAAGAAAAAAGTTGGGTGGAACCGCGATTTAGACTCGCCCCAACAAAAAGTGAAAGTCTTTCATTTTTTGTTGGGGCGATTTTATTTATTTCAATAATTAAAAATATGATTCAAGACAATCTACAAAATAAACGACACTCTCTCGCTCATTTACTTGCAGCGGCAGTTTTGCGTCTCTGGCCTGATGCTAAAAATACCCTTGGTCCGGCAATTGATAATGGTTTTTATTATGACTTTGAATTTTCCACGCCGATTTCCGACAAAGATTTTCCTAAAATTGAAAAGAAAATGCGCGAGACTCTCAAAGATTGGAGAACTTTTGATGAAAAGGAAATTTCTGTTGAAGAAGCCCGTGAACTCTTCAAAGATAATCCATATAAAATCGAACTCATCAACGAAATCGCGGCCAAAGGTGAAAAAATTACTATCTATACTTCCGGACGTTTCTTTGACCTTTGCCGAGGTGGACATGTTGAAGATGCCCAAACAATCGATCTTGAATCATTTAAACTCGACCGTGTGGCGGGTGCGTATTGGCGCGGTGATGAGAAAAACAAAATGTTAACACGTATTTACGGTTTGGCATTTGAGACTAAAGCAGATCTGGATGCATACATAATCCAACAAGAAGAAGCGAAAAAAAGAGATCACCGTAAACTTGGTAAAGAATTAAAGTTGTTTACTATCTCCGATTTAGTTGGAGCGGGTCTACCTTTAATGCAACCAAAAGGAATGATTATCCGAAAAGCAATCGAGGATTATCTTTGGGAGTTACATAAAAATAAAGGTTATCACCGAGTATGGACTCCTCATATTGCTAAGAAAAGTTTGTACGAGACTTCCGGTCATGCAGCGAAATTCGGTGATGAACTTTTTCGGGTGAAGGGTGGTGATGAGGAATTTTTTATGAAACCCATGAACTGTCCTCATCATATGCAGATTTTTGCCGACAATCAGTTTTCTTATCGAGATATGCCTGTGCGTTATTTTGAGCCAGCTACCGTTTACCGTTATGAAAAGGCTGGACAGCTTGCGGGGCTTACGCGAGTTCGGGCGATTACTCAGGATGATGGCCATTTGTTTTGTCGTGTCTCACAGATAACAGAAGAAGTTGGGACTATAGTTAAGATCATCAAAGAATTCTACACTACGAT
>CAYHYF010000055.1:0-2553 GCA_964360745.1 uncultured Candidatus Saccharibacteria bacterium
CTTTGCCGACCAATTGCAAAACTTGCAAGATATATTGAAAAATCCAAAACAACGTGGAATATTAGGGGAGTATTATCTGGAGACTCTTTTGAAAAATGTGATGCCACCGGGAAGCTACGAAATGCAATATGCTTTTCCCGACGGCTCGATTGTGGACGCCGTAGTATTTGTGAAAGATAAAATCATACCGATTGATTCAAAATTTTCACTTGAAAATTACAATCGCATCACCGAGACAAATGACAAAATGGAAAAGGAAAGATTGGAAAAATCTTTTGTAAATGATTTGAAAAATAGAATTACCGAGACTGCAAAATACATTCAGCCCGAGCAAAACACGATGGATTTTGCATTTATGTTTATCCCACACGAAGCCATTTATTATGATTTACTTATAAATAAAATCGGCTCAATACAAGGAGAAGATACTGAAAATCTGATTCAGAGGTCAGCCAGCCGTTACAAAGTCATCATTGTGTCCCCCACTTCATTTTTGGCATATTTACAAACTGTGCTTCAAGGACTAAAAGCGATGCAAATCGAAGAATCAGCAAAAGACATTGTGAAAAGAGTCGGCGAGCTCGGCAAACATTTGAAAACTTATGAAGATTATCACAACAAGCTAGGCAATTCTATATCGACTATGATCAATCATTACAATTCATCGGGCAAAGAATTTAAAAAGATAGACAAAGATGTGATGAGAATTACGGGAGATCAAATGGAGATTGAAGCATTGTCCATATCAAAAACACTAAACGACGAGTAGAGCTCGTCGTTTAGTGTTTTTATAATAAATTTTATATTACCAATATCTTGAAGTTGGCATATATCCATAACCACAACGACCGCAAGGATCATAATAGCCACCATAGTTTTGATAACCTCCTCCATAACCATAATCATCGTAGCCGTAGCCACTGTAAGAGTATGGATCATATCCACCATAACCTCCTCCATAACCATAATCATCATAACCGTAGTCATAATCATCATAACCGTAGTCATCATAACCATATGGGTCATAATTTCCACCACCAAATCCAATATTTATACCCCAGTTAAAAAAACCAGCTTCAGCTTTTGGTGCTCCCATAAAACTAAAACCAATTACTAGAGCAAATACTGAAAGAATTGCTATATATTTTTTCATAATAATAATTTAATAAATTATTTTTTAATAAATTGACCTTGTTTTAATTAATAATCTTATATTTTGGCTTATATCAATATATAGAAGCCAAATAGACTTATACGTATATTATACACCCTTCAAATCATTTTGTCAAGCCTTTTTACCTATCAATATATTCCCAATCCAGACAAGAAAAAAGCCCTTTAAAAAAGGGCCTTTTTGACTATAAAGTAGGTAAGGTACTATTAGGTTACTTTGGCTTTTCCATTCTCTTGCCAAAGGCTTTCAACAGAATCACCATTATGTAGGTTTGCAATTATTTGTCCTATATACTTAGAAAGATCAAGAATTTCACAATTTGGTAAAATTTTAATACCTTCTTCATTTATTGGACAACTATTTGTAAGAACAATACTTTCAAACCTGGCTTCTTTAAGGTTTTCAATGGCATTGCCTGAAAGTACAGCATGAGTAAACATTCCGTGAATTTTTTTTGCTCCTTTTTCACGCAAAGCTTCTGCTCCTTTTCTTAAGGTGCCACCAGTATCAGCAATATCGTCTAACAAAATAACATCGTAGCCACTTGGATCACCAATAATTTCCATTACGTCAGATTTATTTGCCAACTTTGCATCTCTACGTTTATCGACAATCACAATTGGTACTCCCAAAGCTTCTGCAACAACTCTCACACTTTTTGTAGCTCCCACATCTGGGGCCGCAAGCATAATGTTGCTCAAATCTGGATTATTGTCCCTGATATACTTAATCATAATATCAGTAGTATCAACGTCCTCCATTTTAATGAGAGGATATACAGTGCGAGAAGCAGGATTATGTAGTTTTGTAACTACGATTTGATTTGCTCCAGCAGCCTGCAATAATATTGGGATTAATTGTGCCAAGATCGGTTCCCTTAGATTGCTTGGTTTATCCTGCCTAGAAAATGGTAGGTAAGGAATGACAATCGTAATCCAACTTTTCGGAGAACCTTGTCTCAAAGAATATACAAATGCGAAACATTCCATTAAATCTCTATACTTCATCTCTCCTTTTCTTGGCTGACAAATGACAAAGAGATTTCGATCGCGAATTGTATCTTTTTGATGTATCAAAAAATCACTATCAGAAAAATCCTTTGTTACTATTTCTTCAAGTTTTAATCCCATTTTCTCAGCTACTTTCTGAGCGAATGTTTTATCTGCCCCACAAGCAAAAAGCATTAGTGGAAACGGATTTAGTGCGGTGTTATCTTTCATTTTCTTATTCGGTTTTAAGTTTCTTTTGCACTCAGAATAACATTTAAAGAGAAGCGGGTCAAATTTATTTTGAAATGCATAAAAAATATGCTATTTTGGTTTTATGGCCCTATCGTCTAACGGTTAGGACGTATCCTTCTCAAGGATAAAATTCGGGTT
>CAYHYF010000056.1:0-2525 GCA_964360745.1 uncultured Candidatus Saccharibacteria bacterium
TGAGCGATGGCTCGTGTAATGGTATGACTCACTACCGGCTTACCTTCATGCTTTTTAAGCATTTCCAATATCGTTCCCGTTAGATCCATTTTTCACCTCCCTGACATAAAATAACACCCACTAAAGAATAACATATTCGGATAAATTTAATAGTTGCAAAAATGATAAAATATTAATAGAAATATTTGACATTGAAGTTTAGTTTGTTATAACAACAGTAGACGCAAAAGAAAAAGGGGGTAGATTATGACGCAAATGACACCCATTAAAGTGAAGTGTAAGGACGATTTTCAGGGGAAAATGGGTAAGGAAGAAGTAAAAATACTTGCCTTGCTCGATGAGTACGGAGTCTATTGGGATCGCATCGATCCCAAAAAACCCGCTGCACTGAATTTCATCAGCCGTTTACGGGGGAATGAACGGCTTCGTAAGGCTTGTTTTAAGCTCAAGGATCTCAACATAACCATTCAGCTTGAGCTCAAATTTGAGAAAAAGTCTGAATGGATAAAGGTGGACGTCTCGGCATCAAACGAAAAAATCACTCAGTTTCTCACGAGGACTAGATAGCTGGGTTTTTACACCCAGACAGGGCTCGCCACACAAATCCGTGTGGCGAGCCCTTTCAACTATATATTTAGCTCAAACCCTCATTATTCTCTTGACATTAAAAGCATTATAGTCTATATTGTTAACAACTTTAAATTGAATGTGTTGCGGGCGTAAAGTGCCAAATAGTAGGCTGGATTAAGTTGCTAATATCTTGCTTAGAAAAATAAGTTAAAAATTTAATAAAAAATATAAGAACCTTTTGGGGAAGGGGCTCTTTTTTTTATTTTTTTTGATTTTTGCTTGTGACAAAAATCAACCAAATCGTACTTATTTTTTTGTGCGGGATTAGAAGCTTTATTGGCTGAATTTATTAACAATAATACGAATATACAAATGTAACGAATAATACAAATGGCTACGAATAATTGATTCATTTGTTGCCATTCGTATCATTCGCATAATTCGTTAATTCGTAATTAAAAAATCAGGATGAACAAACCCGCAAATATATTGACAGAAGGCGTCACAGGAGGAGAGCTAAAAAAGAAATATTTTAGCAAATATAAAAAACCTCTTATCGATACACCTAATTTGGTGGATCACCAAATGAAGTCATACAAATGGCTTTTAAAAGAAGGTATTGCAGAAGTCTTCAAAGAATTTTCTCCAATCAAAGACTATGCGGACAAGAAGTTTGAACTTTCTTTTACTGGATTTGAAGTAGGCGAGCCAAAATACGATGAGTTTCAATCTAAGGAAAAGAAAATCTCATACGAGGGTCAGCTTAAGGCAAAAGTAAAACTTAAAAATAAAGCTTTCGGTACCGAAAACGAACAAGAAATATTTTTCTCAGACGTACCTTTGATGACAAATCACGGTACTTTCATAATTAACGGTATTGAAAGAGTTGTTATTCCCCAATTAGCAAGATCATACGGAATATTTTTTACATTAAATGAATCAAAAGGTAAGAATTTGTTCGGTGCAAAAATAATCCCAGCTCGTGGTTCTTGGATAGAAATAGAATCAGAATCTGATGGAGCTTTGTACGTAAAAATAGATAAGAAGAGAAAATTTGCGATTTCTTCTCTCCTTAGAGTTTTTGGTGCAAAAACAGATAAAGACATAATGGATTTGTTCAAAGGTAATGCAGAAGTCTTGAAAGTAATGGAGACAACCGTCCTTAAAGATCACGCTAAGAATCAAGACGATTCATTCCTCGAAATCTACAAGAGACTTAGAGATGGAGACCTAGCAGCACTTGAAAATGCTAAACAATATGTTCAGTCTATATTTAGCGCTGAAAGATATGATATTTCAAAAGTAGGAAGATCAAAATTCAACAAGAGATTCGGTTTCCCTATGGATGAAAAGACATTAGAAAGGAAAAATATTACTTTAGAAGATTTTGTTGCCACAATCACTAAGATTGTTGAATTAAACAATGATCCTGATGCAAAGGAAGATGATATCGATCACTTAGGTTCAAGACGTGTTCGTTTTGTCGGAGAGCTTCTCCAACAAAAAGTTCGCGTAGGTATGGCACAAATGAAAAGAAACATTCAGGACAGAATGTCTACTGTAGATCCTGATATAAAAATGCCAGTACAGTTCGTATCTGCAAGACCACTTCAAGCAAGAATTAAAGAATTCTTCACAACAAGTCAAATGTCACAGTTTATGGGACAGGTGAACATTCTTGAAGAGCTAGAACACTTGAGAAAGCTTTCAGCACTTGGGCCAGGAGGACTTACCAGAGAAAGAGCGGGCTTTGAAGTTCGTGACGTTCACCCAACACACTATGGAAGAGTTTGTCCTATTCACACACCAGAAGGTCAAAACATTGGTCTTATTTTGCAACTTGCAACATATGCAAAAATCAATGATTTTGGAATGATTGAAACTCCATATGCAAAAGTAAAAAACGGAGTTATCACAAATGAAATAAAATATTTTAATGCAGTAGAAGAAGAAAA
>CAYHYF010000057.1:0-2519 GCA_964360745.1 uncultured Candidatus Saccharibacteria bacterium
GGCTTGTTTTGTCCGATTTAAATCCTCTACGGACTTTGTCAAACTCCCTAAACTCATTATGGTATCGTTCAATCAAATTATTGTTTATGGTTTTTCTTTGTCCGACAATAGAAATATGTTTTGTCCTTTTTGATTTTGTTCTGAACTCTCTTTCTATTGCCTTGTTGTAAGAACGCAAGCTGTCGGTAATAATGTATTTTGGCTCGGTTCCATTTGGATTGTTTTCTTTTAATTCTTGATAGTGTTGTTGTGCGTCTTTTCTGGTTCTTCCTTGTGTGACGGTTGAGGCTAACAAAAATCTTGTTGAATGGTCAATGGTATTCCATGCATAAACCCATTGCCCTTTAGATTTAATCATTTGTTCGTCTGAATGGAATTGACCACTTAATTGCGGAGTGAATTTTTTGGTATAGTCGTTCATTTTTTTGGAAAATCTAATAATCCATCTGCGGATAGTGTCAAAATGAATTCGTTGATTATAAAACTGGTAAACGGTATCAGAAATATCCCTTAAAGATAATCCTTTGAAATACAAATCCATACAGAGAACAATTATTTTTGGGCTTGCTTTAACATATTTGATTGGTTCTTTTACAAACCAGTTTCCACAACTTTGGCAGTAAAATTTTTGCTTTGCTCCGCTAATGTTCTTTCTTTGCCCTGCCTTAATTACTTTTTTTGACCAACATTTAGGGCACTCGTCTTCTCTTGGGTTAATTTCTTCTTCAATGTTGAAATCATCAACCTCAACCTTACTTTTAAGTTTTAAGAAAAACTGCGTTGCATAAATATGCTTACATATAATTTTTCTTTTCAAAAAATCTGGACAAGAACATTGCCATCCATCAAAATGTGTAACATTGTAATGTCCTGCTCCGTTTTGACTTGGCACTCTGAATACTTCTTTGTCAAGTATTACTGGTATTTTGCCAGCATTAATTAATTGCATTCCTTTTACTTCTCTTGGTTCCATTAAAATACCTTAATACCTTTTTCTATATATCTATATTAATACATTGTGTTTAAAAACACAAAGGTATAACGGTATTTCCATGGTAAACAAAGCAAATGATTTGTCAGATAAGGAAAAAACATCGCTTGCTTTTGATAAGCAACTATGGCGTAAATTCAAGGCAAAATGTCAAATGGAAGGGCGCAAATACACAGAAACTATAGAAGAATTGATGAAAAAGTGGATAAAGTAAAGAAACACTTAAAAATAATGAAGAACCATATAGTTGGTATAGAATTTGAGGGCTGGCATCTTGAAATGCCATCATAAGGGACGCAACCCTGAAGTCATACTTCGGCTCGACCGCCTTTGCGGAGGCTTCATCGCCTCGCAACTGCCAGTTACCCGACAATCCTTCAGGGATTCCCCTTACTTCGCCTTCAGGCACCCTCACCCAGTATTTTTTATCAAACCTTCCTTTTCTGCTGTTTTTTTCTCTATAAAATGTATTTTTCCATTATATTCAAATGCCACTATTTTGCCATTTTTTTCAAGCCTTCTACAAAGATTGTATGCTGGTGTGTAACCAATCTTCAACTTATCTTTAACTTCATCAACAGTAAGTGCTTCCTTTTCCAATATTTCTAATGCAGCTTTACTTCTCCTACTACCTCCTCTCTTAAAAGGTAGGGTTCTCAAGTGTCCCTTTGTTACATTTTTTAACTCGTCCAACTTCACCATTTCATCACCATTCATCTATTACTTACCTACATTCATTTTTAAACTCATCTTTAAGTTCGAGATGCAAACTTACTAATTCACTTAAAAAAATTAATAATGTAAAATTAGTTCTCACACATGACGTATACGACAGACTAACCAAAAATGACGAATCTACGACAAAGCCCGGCGCAGGGCACTGTCGTATTAACGGGTGATTATTTTGGTGTCGTATTCGGGTGATTTTTTTCAAAAACATCATTTAATTAAGAAAATCGGGCTTGATTATTTTGATGGATTTAGGTTGGAGAATTGCGTTAACAATTGGTGGGGGAATAGCCCTTTATCAATTTTTATTTCAAGAAGTAGAACCAATCTACAAGATTCAATTAATTATAATTTTAGCACTGGTTATTTTATGGTGGTTTATTGATGATACTAGAAAAAACTACACAAAAAAAAGAGGCAGAAAAAATGTTGATTAGCACTTTAATTAGCAGAGCATTAGACAACATAAGCCTTACTGAATTATTAATAGTTATAATAGTTTATGGTGCAGTTTTTATTTCAGAATATTCTGGATTGGCTTGGCTTGTATTTGTAATTTATTTTATAATTCTTGTTATCGGAGTTAATCCAAAAAGTTTACAGATTGGATGATTTTTTGATTAGTGAAAGCCATTTATTCTGCCCAAGTTTTAAATCTATTTCTGCTTTTTGTGCGGGCGTCATTTTCAGCGTGGAATTTTCTTTGATGTAATTGTGGTAGAGCCTATTTTTATGGTTTGGCGCTTTTTATTTCGCTAAATTAACTTTGGAGGCCGAGAATACTGCGTGGTCTGGAGCG
>CAYHYF010000058.1:0-2475 GCA_964360745.1 uncultured Candidatus Saccharibacteria bacterium
GACTGATTTTTTTTACCTTACCAATGGCGTCGAGCTGGTTGCCCAAGAGTGGGATAATGTCATTCGCAATTTTAGTAGCAAAAGGAGCCCTATCACTGGTTGCATAGGTTATAACACGCGAATTACGCTCTGTTTCAAGCTTTTTAATTAAATCCATCTTACTCATACCCGTATTATAGCAGTTTTGGCTATTTTCGCAAAAGTCATTGGTATTTAATAAACTTCCTGTTGATAGCACTTTTCACAATATACTATCTCTGGGCGATCTGACGAGTAGGAAGTTTCAAATTCAATATCACATTTTCCTTCATGGTGGGGATGTTTCTTATCGCACATACAAGTTCTATGCCAAAGCTTATTTGGATTTCTATTTAAGACACGCTGGTAATGTCTACAATTAGGACACAAGTGAGGAAGTGGTAAATTATGAGATTTATAAAATTGCAACTCGGGTTCAATAATTTTAAAAGCAGTTGTGCATTGTTCCTTACATTGTCCATCATGCTCACATCCTATAACTGCTGATAGAATGTCGCTTGGTGAATCTTTTATATCATTTGGAATATCTTCCGGCTTAATTGTGATTTTATAATTTCTATCTTTAGGCTCTTTCCATGAATAACCTTTCTCAATAGCTTCCTCTTTAGTTAGAGGGAAAAATTCTTGGGCAGAAGTTTCGTTGTAATCAAATTGTGCAATTTCAGTAGGGAAAAAATCTGCGTAGTAGTATTTTCGGCCTTTTTTATCAATATAGGGCATCTCATTCATGTGTTTGATAATTTTTGGCACCAACTTCTCGTATTCTTCTTTGGTATATTTTTTATTCAAAATACAATAACTTTGATTTCTAAGGCTAATACAACCGAAAAGATTGCTATTGTTGTTATAGCAATAAGCGGCATACCGCATTTGTCTTCCCTCGATAGAGTTAATACCACCGATAATATCAAAAGTGTTTTTACCGGAGCATAAAGATTCGTAAACTAGCTCATTGTTTTCACCAAATTGCGTAAAGTCATAGCAATCTTTATTATTTTTGACAATGAGCCACATGCAATATTTAGAATGCTCTGCACCAGTCACAATGAAGGAATTTTTTGTGTATTTAGAGTTATAAACATAATCACCGCTGGAATCTAAATTTTGAACCCCATGCATGTATTTGTTCGGAAATTTAAGCCAAAACTTTTTCGCTTCTTCTTTTATTTCCTGTATTGCCGAGTGAGATCCTAGATTAAATTCCTTAATCTTTTTAAGATAATCTTCTCTACTATATTTTTCATTAAAAATACAATACTGCTGTCCTCGCAAGTTTACACAACCGAAGCAATTTGAACAGCCAACTAAATTTTTTGAAAACCAAATATCATGGGAACTTTCGCAATCTACTGAATAATAAATTTCATAACATTTAACGCAGTTCAAGCTCTCATAAGCAAGTTCTGTGCCGTCAGCCATAGTTACATCCACACAATCCGTGCAATGCTCTAATTCTTCCCCATATATGCACCTTTCGTCATAATCAGCATTGAAAATGTAATAGCAATTTTTTAAATAATGATTCATATTTGTAAAATTGCTGTTTACCAAGGTATTGTACAAAGTAATTAAGTTAAATTGGGGAACTTTTTTTAATAAATTTCCAAATTGTTCAAAAAAGGGTTTTGAAAAATCGTAATCTTGCCCATAACTGACAGGATTCCATTTGTCGCTCCACCAACATTCACCACAATAATTATGTATTCCTTTTTCTGGATCAAATCTAGAGATACCATCTTTCCCACAAAGTTCGCATGGCCGTTTGTAAAATGTTCTTTCGTTGCGAAAAGCTAAACGTCTTTGCAGACGACAATCAGGACACCATGTAGGTGGTGGAACTTTCATTTTTTCGTAGAAAGAAAAATCTTCTTCCTCTATCTCGAAATCCTTTTTACAATTTTGACAAGTTCTATTTTCCATATGATTATTCATTAATTTTCTAATCCACATTAAGTATATCAGGTTCTTTTTGTCTAAGAAAATCTTGAAAAAGTCCTTTTTGGTTAGATAGGCCATCAAAACTCCCTTCTTGCACAATTCTACCTCGCTCAAAAACAAAAATTCTATCAGTGTTTTTGAGCGTCGTTAGTCGGTGCGCAATTGTTATGGTCGTCTTATTTTTGAATAACTGCTCAATGTTTCTTTGGATTTTATTTTCGTTCGTGTTATCGAGGGCAGAAGTCGCCTCATCAAGTATTAACAACTCTGGTGATTTAAGTATTAGTCGTGCAATAGCGAGTCGCTGTTTCTGTCCACCGCTCAAATTATTTCCATTTTCAGCGACTCTGCCCGATAATCCTCCGAGTGAATTTTCTATCTCTTCATATAAATTCGCCAGTTTTGCAACTCTTATAACTTCTTCGTCTTTGATATTCTCTCTTTCGCAACCATAAACAATGTTGTCTCGTATAGAACCCGAAAATATGTGCGTCTTTT
>CAYHYF010000059.1:0-2334 GCA_964360745.1 uncultured Candidatus Saccharibacteria bacterium
ATATTAAATTAAAAAACCTATTTTATTCCTGAGAAAAGTTTTAAGCGGGCTTCGATGACTTTTTCTACGGCTTCTATAGTTGGAGGTAAGTATTTATATGGCGCGATTTCATCTGGATGATCAGCGAGTGATTTTTTCAAAGCTTCTTTAAATGCGACTCGGATTTCTGTATTTATATGCACAATATCGATACCGGCTTTAATGCAAGAAATAAAATCTTCGTCCATAGAACCCGAACCACCGTGAAGCACAAGAGGAATTCCTGTCGCCTCGCGAATTGCTTTCACTCGCTCTGGATGAAGTCGCGGATTGCCACTTTTTACCATACCGTGGACATTGCCCACCGATGGTGCGAGCATATCTACCCCTGTTTGCTCCACAAAGTATTTTGCATCTTCTGGTGTCGTCATTGTCGCTTCACTGACTCCATCTGGCATTACATCGAGAATTTTTGAAGACATACCAATAAATCCAAGCTCTGCTTCCACCATTATATCTCGCCCAGTTTCTGCTGTAATTTTACGAGCATATTCTACACATTGTTTTGTAATAGCAATATTTTCTTCAAGTGGCAATTTTACCAAATCAATAATCACGGCATCATATCCTGCATCAATAGCTTTTTTTACTGTCTCAAAACTATAATGATGATCCCCGTTTAAAAATATCGGATAGTTATCTCTTTCTCGCACAGCTTTCACAATAGCCACACCTTCTTCAATACCTACAAAATTTTCTTCACCTTCTGTTATACCAATGATGATCGGCAAATTCAACTTTTTTGCCGCATTGTATATGCCATGAAAAGCCTCCAAATTTGAAATATTGAAATGCCCAATAGCAATCCCATTTTCATCCGCCTCTTTCACACATTCTCGCAATGTTTTCATAAAATTTTATTATTTAATGTTATCTGTATATTATACCATAAAATAATTTTATAATTTCTTATCCCTAATTACTCGAGAGAATAGATAAGCCAATAATAATCCGGTAAAGACGATGGATATATAATAAATGATTGAATTTTGGAAACTTTCAAAATCAAGATTTCGAAAGATGAAATACAAAATAAGACTATTGATCAACGTAAAAACTGCTGTGTAAGTGATATATTTTTTGAACGACACTTTTGTAAATCCAAGCGTATAACTGATAAAATCAAAAAAAGAATAGCCAAAAAGCCTGCCGACAATCAACAAATAATTCTCATTTACTCTCACGCTTTTATCAATGTGATTCATTGTTTTTTCCCCAACCAATTTTATAACCAAATTCCGCCCCCATCTGCGTGCTATAAAAAAACATATTGTGGCGCTGACCATACTTGCACAATAATAAATTACTAAAATTGATTCGTAATTATAAAGTCTTATACCTACAAAATAAAGAGCTGTTCCTGAAAGCGGGGCAAAGACGTGAGTCAAAACAAATATTAAACCAATAAATACAGGACCGAGCCATCCCAAACGAATAGCGGTATTTTCTAAAACTTCCTTATCAATCGAACTCAACAAGTAAATAAAAGCCACAAGGCAAATAATCCAAAATATATTTTTCCCAAGTTTTTTTAAATTGTATCTTTTCATTTAGATTATACCAAAACTCTTAACAATATTCCTAAAAGCTAGATAGTGGTTTAACCACGTTATTTTTTAATAACAGCAGTCACTTCAATTTCAATCTTGGCACCTTTACGAGTCATTGCATTGACTTCAAGCAAAGTGCTCACTGGCTTGCTTTCCGCAAACCATTTATCTCGAATAGCTGAGACTTTTGGAAAGTCATTTATATCAGTTAAAAATATTTGAGCTTTTACCACATTTTTCATTGAGGCACCAGCAGACTTTAATGTTTTTTCGATAGCCTGAAATACAAGCTCTGTTTGCTCTTCAATATCATCTGTTATGGCTTCATCATTTTCATTTTTATCAACCTGCTGACCCGATACATATATCAAATAAGAATTTCCTAAGTCAATCTTTTTTGCCGGTGAATAAAAACCTCGTGTCTGTTGCCAATCTTCTGGGTAAATATTTTCAATCATAAATATATTTTAACACAATATAATTTTTTCTAAAAATTCTATTGATTTAGAGATAGTGGTTTAACCACTATCTCTAAGAACAAGTTGAATAAATATGCTCGACTTGGCTGTGTCTCCTGAACAAAATCCGAACTTTTTTCCAAAACAATCCGACTGCTGACTAATCGCACGCGCGGAGTGCGTGGTGGCCCCAAACCTCTCCGTACGCCCCGATTGCGTGGTGAAGCGAAGGAATGCGCCTCGGACACGCTCGCGGACTCGCGTGTGCAAAAACCAAAAAATTTCCT
>CAYHYF010000060.1:0-2262 GCA_964360745.1 uncultured Candidatus Saccharibacteria bacterium
GCGCGGAGGAGGGGTCTGGGGAGGAATCCGCGCGGGCTTCGGCATTTCTTTTTTTGGCGGGGCGGGCAACTGGAAAAATACCTCATAAAATGATAAAATCATTTTATGGAAGAATACAAAAATTTTGCTTTAAAAATGGCGAAGGAAGCGGGTAAAATCATGAAAGAGTATTTTGTGATTGGTATGGCTCGCCAAGAAAAAAAGGATACTTCTCCGGTTACGGAAGCAGATTTAAAAATAAATTCTCTGCTTATAAATGAAGTTACAAAATTATTTCCATCTCATAGCGTGCTAGGCGAAGAAGAAAGCAATATCGTCAAAGGAAGCGAATATGTATGGGTTTGTGATCCAGTTGACGGAACAATACCTTACTCTTTAGGATTGCCAATTTCTGTATTTTCTTTAGCTCTCGTTAAAAATGGAGAAGTCGTGTTGGGTGTAGCATACGACCCTTTTTGCGACCGACTTTATAGCGCGGAAAAAGGTAAGGGCGCATACCTTAACGAGAAAAGAATTCATGTATCAAATTCGACAACTCTTGAAAAAGCAAAAATAGAATATGAAATGTGGAATAGGTCAAAATACGATCTCCAGCCCTTGGTTAATGAACTTAAGAAATACAATACTTTTCTTATGAAATTTTCTTCGTATGTAAATCCATCAGTTTTAGTTGCTGCTGGTGAATTTACTGCTACCATATTTCCGCACACTACTCCCCACGATGCGGCTGCGGTAAAAATTATAGTTGAGGAAGCAGGAGGAAAAGTTACTGATATATTTGGAAATGAGCAACGCTATGACGAGCCGGTAAATGGGTTATTAGTATCAAATGGTATTTTACACGATCAACTTGTAGCTCTTACAAAACAATTTGTGGTCATTCAAAAGTAAAACTGAAATTATGGACGAAGATTTAAAAAATAAAATAAAAAGAGCAAAAGAGCTTATCACCACTTCAAGACATATTTCCATTGCCACAGTTAATGAAGACGGCTCCCCACATAATTCACCAGTTCGTTTTTTGTATGACCCAAAACTGGAATACATTTATTGGGGTTCTCATCCAGAATCAATGCACTCAAAAAATATAACAAGGACAGGAAAAATATTTTGTGCTTTATACGACCGAGTAGAACGAGGTGGTGTTTATATAAAAGCAGAAAACGCTCACGAACTTTCCAGTAAAGAATTAGAAAATGCTCTCGCTATTCATAACTCTTTTCGCACTAAAGAAGGTTCAGATACACTGGAATTAAATTATTACACTGGCGATAGCCCTCAACGAATGTGGGGAGCCAAGATAACTAACTTTTGGGTAAATTATGCTGATAGAGGAGCTGATGGGCATTTAATAAAAGATGGTCGCATAGAAATTACTGCAAAGGATTTACTCAATTTAAAATAAATTTATGAAGTTAATTAGTCTCAATGTCTGGGGTGGTGCAATTAGTAAACCGCTTTTAGAGTTTCTAAATAAAAATAGAGATGTGGATTTTTTTCTCTTCCAAGAAATGCACCACAACGCTACTTCAAAGACTAATTGGGATAATCGTGGAAATCCAAATTTATTTGAAGATATGCGAAAGGTACTGCAAACTCACGACGGCTATTTTGCCTCTGCTGAATCAGGAGAATACGGTCTTGCGGGTTTTATCAAAAAAGGAATTGATTTCATTGAGACAGGAGATATTTTTGTGCACAGACATAGGGACGCAATGAGCGACGATGATGCTACGAATCTTGGCAGAAATCTTCAATATTTTAAAATCCGAGGTAAAAGAACTTTTACTCTGATGAATTTTCACGGTCTTTGGACGGGTACTGGTAAAAATGATACGGAAGACCGTATTAATCAATCAAGGCGAATTGTTGAGTTTGCAAAATCCCTATCGGGAGATTTTATCTTAGTGGGCGACTTTAACTTATTGCCTCATACGGAGAGTATTAAAATTCTTGAAGATATTGGAGTAAATAATTTAATTAAGGATTACGGTATTACCAATACTAGAACTTCGTATTACACAAAAACATCAGATAAATTTGCTGATTACACTTTTACTACACCGAACATTAAAGTAAAAGATTTTAAAATTCTACCCGACGAAGTATCAGATCACGCGGCTATGTATTTGGAATTTGAATAAAAGGGAGGCAATCCCCGCCGTTTTATAATATTTCCTAAAAACGGCGGGGATTTGTGCGCGAACGGGTGACAGGTACCCCATTCTTAAGACAACAATTCCAGGCAATTATTTTAATTTT
>CAYHYF010000061.1:0-2145 GCA_964360745.1 uncultured Candidatus Saccharibacteria bacterium
ATTTTCTGAAAGCATTTCTATAATTCTTCCATCACGTGACATGTCCTTATCCCATGGTTCTATCTTTCCAGTAAATGCTCTTGTAGTGTACTTAAACATATCTTGAAGTCTGTTTGAGTATGTTTCATCTGGAGAAAATAACCTAAAATTTCTTTTTGCTTCATTTAATTTAACTACCTCAGCAAAATATGCTCCAATTCTATGCATTGAGCCAGCATTTTCTCCAAGTTTTATTTCAAAATCTTCTGCACGAGGTAATGTGAGATCACGAGATGAATCACCTTTTTTAATACCAAAAGCTACTTGATTATCCCCCATTCTATATCCTTCTTTGGGAATATTATCTTCAATATCTTTTGAAAAGCCGGTTTGTGGATTGAAGAGTTCATCAAACTTATATGACTTCAGCCATTTATCTAATGCCTTAAGCTCAACCTTGTCTGTCTTCATTTCCTTTCCAACCACTTGGTGAGATTGAGAATTGCCTTCTATCTTTTCTCCTTTTAGATTTTTAATACCAGTCCAACCTTTGGGAGTTTTTAAAACAATCATTGGGAATCTATAATAATCTTCTCTTGGTTTGTTAGGGTTTTCTCTTGCTTCTTTTTGTATTGCTTTTATAGATGCGTAAGCCTCATCTAGTGCTTTCACCATTTTTTCATAAACTTTATCATTGTGCCCTTCTACAATAATTGGCTCATATCCATAACCCTTAAATAGAGATTTTAAATCTGAATTTTTCATTCTACCAAAAATAGTTGGTCCAGATATTTTATATCCATTTAAATGAAGTATTGGCAATACGGTTCCATTTTTTGCTGGATCTGTAAATTTGCTTAAATGCCATGCGGCAGAAGATGAAGCGGTTTCATTTTCTCCATCACCCACAAGACAAGCCACAATAAGCTCTGGATTGTCTAAAACTGCTCCATATGAGGTAGAGAGTGAATATCCTAATTCTCCGCCCTCAAGAATAACTCCTGGTGTAACGGGTGATGAATGGCTTGGAAAGCCGTATGGCCAGCTAAAATTTTTAGTGATATAAGCTATACCATCTTCATTTTTTTGTGCTTCTTTATAATATTTTCCAAGAGTTCCCTCAAGAAAAACATTGGCTTGTATTGCAGGAAAGCCATGTCCGGGGCCGAGAACAAAAAGCATGTGTTGATCTGTCTTTTTAATGAGATTATTTAAACAAGCATATGTAAAATTAATACCTGGACATGTACCCCAATGTCCAAGTAATCTTGTTTTTATATTATCAAAAGTTAATTTATCTTGAAGTAAAAAATTATTCTCTAGATATATTTGACCGACGGAAAGATAATTTGCTGCACGAACATATTTCTTAATTCTATTTATTTCATCATTCATATAGAAATATTATAACAAATAATCAATAAACTACTACTTAATATCTTGTTATAAACATAGACGTTGTAAATTACATCTACGCCATGGCGCAGATGTAAAAACAAACCTTTTACACCCTAATATTTTCACATGGATTTAATATGGAAGGATTATTTAAAAATCATCTTCCCCATTATAACTCTTGGCTAACTTAAGAGTTTTAAGTTTTTTCTTTAAGCCGATTGAGGTAACGTATTCTAAAAAATCTTTCGGTAATGGTGATGGTCCAACCCAAACACTTTTTTGAATCATTACATAATTAAACTTTTTCAGATGTCTACGAAACCAATCGCGTTCTTTCTTTTTCTCATGAGGAATATCGTACATAACAATGAGATCCTTTGGTGCATTTTCACCCAAACTAGATGAAAATGAATGATGATAGGGTTTCTTGTTTGTCTTCTTGATTTTTTTAGAAATGTTAAATATAGGAATACCGAAAGAATTTACTTTCACTCCTTTATATGTTCGATATTTACTCATGAACACATTGTACACTAACAACCCCATCTACGCCATGGCGTAGATTTGGTTGTAGATTAATATTTGCCTTATTACTTTCTTACATATTCCGCGCAAGTTTTTCGACCTATAGATTTCTTTTAACGAAAAGCCTTACAATCCTTAATTCTTCATAGGTATATGCGGTGCCGAGTTTGTTTTTTATAGGTGAAAGTAAAAAATCACGATTCTCCCCATAAAGCTCTCGAAATGCCATCCATATTTTTTTGT
>CAYHYF010000062.1:0-2049 GCA_964360745.1 uncultured Candidatus Saccharibacteria bacterium
TCGCTTCGCGTGCTTCCTGATTTTTTGGCGGGGATTTTGGCGGGCAAATAATTTTACAACTAGAAACTTTCTCCGTTTTCTTTTAACTCAGCTAGCACAATTTCTTTACTACCAGAAAAGGCACCTCTTTTTTCCAACGACAATGTTGCTGTCATTGCTGCAAATTTACCTCGAGACACAGGGTCTCTAAATAAAGGAACTGCTGTCATATATCCTGCAAGGTATGTATCTCCTGCTCCAGTAGGATCGATCAAATCGTTTGGAGGATATGCTGGTATTTTGTACACTGAATTATTTATATAAATTGTTGACCCTTTTGAACCATTAGTGACTATAATTTCTTTTACACCAAGTTTAGTAAGAATATTTACAGCATCTATTACGCTATTGGCACTTGTAGCAAATTGAATTTCTTTTTCATCTAAAAAGAGATAGTCGATGTAAGGGGCTGCAGCCATAAATTGTTCTGGATTTTTCTGTACAAACTCATTATTAATCGCATAGGTAAACATTCCAAAATTTCCGTACACTACCGGTTTCATAACTGACTCTTTAATTTGTTTAAAAAAATCAGGACTTAAATTATCATAAAGTAATGGAGAAAGTATGACGTAATCCACTTTCCTTAATTCTTGAGAAATATCGTCTGTCAAAATAATAGGATTTGGAAAATATTCTATTTTTACTGATAAACAATTATCAGGATTTTGACTTGAGTAAAGTCTTGAAAAATGTAATGTACCGACTGATTCAATGTGATGTATTGGTATGTCTTTAAAATTTTCGTGCACCCAAATATCATCTGATGAATTGTATGTGATGTAAGCTGTTACATCTACTCCTAAATTATGCATGGCAATTCCTGTGTAATACGGTATACCACCGATTTGATCTTTATTTACATCATCTATTTTAATACTGTCTTTACAAACTGGTCCAAATATTGCTATTTTCATAAAAGTTTATCTTGTTTTTAGTTTTGGTAATGTAATTTCTTTGATGTTTGAATTATGATTTACATCTTCTATCGCAGCCACATAATGCCCATGTCCCGTAGAATCATAAATAACATCATAACCAACAGCTTCAAGCTTATCAATACCTTGTTGGTTAAATTCTTTATCTAAAAAATGCAAGAAGGAATTTTCATGAGAAAAAGCGAGAACTCTTACGCGTTTACCATTCGTACTTTCATATTCACTAATTTTAGTTTTAACAGTCTTCATCTCTCGAAGCATGCCACGAAATCTAGTATCATTCATGTCCTCAGCCGAGGTAATAGTGGGTACTTTTTCATCTTGATGTTGTATTGCGTATTCAGAAAACATTTTTTTGATTTTTTCTCCATGAGCTAAAAAGTTTTTACCCCAAGTACCTTTATTGTCAGATTCAATAATTTTTCGTGCTTTTTCCCATAATTCTTTTGTGGCCTGAGATATTTTTTCAGGATAAAATACTCGGGTTTCTTCTCCCTCTCTTGGATTTAAATAATTGTGTGGATGGAAAACAAATTCAACTAACATATTATCTATGTTTAATGACAAACTCTCAAATGTTCGAATTTCATTTCCTCCAAGATTAGATTGAATTTTGGGATCTATTTTATGTGAAGGGTTTTCTGTTGCTTGTATAATCTCGAATCCTCTTGATTTTGCAATTTCAAGAAATATTGTTGCGGTTTCTCTTGCTCGAATAAGATTGCTTGATGCAAAATATAAGACATCCCTATTAGGATCAAATTGCGATAAAAAGCCTTCAGCTTTTTCTTTTGCCTTTTCTTTCCCCTCAGGGCTAAGATCAGAATCAAACTCTTGTTCATTAGGAATAAAAGCTCCCTCTGGATTTTGACCAGCTACAATAGCCTCATTTTTTTGGTATAACGCATCCGCGTGACGAATGGTAAAAAAACTACAATCTCTGAAAGATTCGGGTAGAACCAATTGCTTCTCTTTTTCTATATTTGAATTAAATCTTTCATTTATACTCATAAAATGATTTTATCATTTTATGAGTATTTTTTCCAGTTGCCCGCCGAAATCCCGCCAAAAA
>CAYHYF010000063.1:0-1887 GCA_964360745.1 uncultured Candidatus Saccharibacteria bacterium
AAATCGCGCCGGAGGAATTGCAAAAAATGCATGATAATTTTGTGAAAGCGTGCGGCGGCAATATTGTCATCCCGAACGAGGCTGTAGCCGACGAGGGATCTATGCCTAAGAAAAAAAATAAAAGCAAAACTAAAGGCCACGGCTTCGATAAAATCCGAGAGAAACATCCAAACGCCTTTCGCCCATGGACTGAAGGTCAAGACGAAGAATTGCGACAATTTTTTTCCAGCGGGCAAAGTCCAGAAGAGCTTGCCAAAACTTTTGGTCGTAAATCAGGAGCGATTCGCATGCGGTTAATAAAGTTGGGATTATTGGAGGAGTAATTTATCCCTTGACAAATTAGTTGATTTGTGTTATATATTCAATATACTTAACCTAAGTAGGTTAAATTAAATTTATAAATATGAAAAAAATTCTTTTGGCGTTAGTTTTGGCGGGGTCTCTTTTAACAACTACATTTGCGAGTGCAAAGAGCTATGTTCGTGGGCATTATCGCTCAAATGGTACTTATGTTAGCGGACATACCAAATCATCTGCTAATGCCTATAGATATGATAATTATAGCTATAAGAGTTATCAACCTAGGTATAATACCTCTTATTACTCTCCTACCAGAAATTACAATTCTTCTTGGTATACACCGGATTATAGTTATTTGTATAGATAAATATAAAAACTTAGATACACGCAGATAATATTTCAAGTAAAAAACCTGTCGTATATGACGACAGGTTTTTTGATACCATTAATTATGTATTTTTATTTCAATTACCAAAAATTAACCTAAATATTTTTTGGAATAAAGAAATTTTTTCTGCTTGCGTTGTTTTTGGCATATTTTCAACTGCATTTATCAGCGCCTTTTCTTTATCATTATTTGTATCTAAAACAGGAGTAGTTAATGGAGTGGCTTTGGGAGGAATTATTTTTTTAACCTCTACTTTGGGTGCTCTATATTCTGGAGCTGGAATAGTAATACCGACACCAGTGTCGCTTTTCTTGCTCTTAACCGGTTGTATGGGTTGTGGTAGAGCCTTTGCACGATGGCAATGATACTCACCTGTGCTTAGACCCCAACTAGCACAATTTGTTCTACATGTATGGCAGCCATAAGAATCAGTACGACCCGGGTGGGACATAGTAATTGAAGGTAATAATAAAATACAAATTAAAACAATAAAAATAATTATTTTTTTCATACAAAAAATATTTTAATTACTATAAAATAAATCTGTTCCTCTTTTAATTAAATTATTAGTAAGATATTTTGCGCTATTATATTGCGTCTGATAAATACCATATTGAGACATGGCATCTAGGTAATTGATAGCGTTTATTTGAGGCAGACACACAGACACTACTGTGCCATGAAATGTAACTAGAAAAATTACCAACTGAATCAAGCAGTTTTGATTTTACGTTGCTTATATCATTAAAATTTTCAAATGGTTGTAATTGATTTATGCTATTCACTAAACTTGTAAGCTCATAATTGATGCTAGCAATTTTTGTCACACAACTTGAATAAAGGCCATTGCTAGCATAACTAGCGGCAATTTCGTAATTGCTTATTTTAGTATTATAACTGTCTTCTATATCTACTATTTTACTTACAAAACTATCAAAAAGTAGTTTGTTTGCATTTTTTTGTTCAATTTCTTGTTTATACGCCTCGCCTGTCTGGTTAATTCCTGTGTCATTATCATTAATGGCGCCACCAATTCTTTCATCAATTATAAGACCAAGCGCCTCAATACCTTTAATATTTGCCGCAGATGGAATGCCTAAGTAGCATCCTGATTTATGAATCGCCGCCCCTCCAGAATTGCCGGGATTGACTTTTGCAGAAGTCTTAATATAATGGTTTAGAAATCCACTTATGTTACC
>CAYHYF010000064.1:0-383 GCA_964360745.1 uncultured Candidatus Saccharibacteria bacterium
GGATACAGGAGGTCTGAAGTCTTTATTTTTTCTCCCAACTTTAGTTCCCCGTTGGTGCCAGATGTTGCGAGCGCGATTTTTGTAACTTTTGCGATATTATTCGAGGTTGTTATTTCATTGGCGACGAGCGCAGTCATGAGTTTAGACACAGACGCGATAGGGAACTTTTCATCCGGATTTTTGGCGAGGATTACTTCGCCGGTATTCAAATCCCCGACCAAGTATGCCGAAGCTGTTACTTTTGGTTCTTCGTATGCTTTATTTAGGTAAAAATATTTTTGTTTTTCTTCTGTAAAAGATTGTATGGCTGTTGCGGTATTGTTTGCGATTTGAATCGTTTCACCTTTAATTTTTTCAAAAGAGAGCGATGCAAAAGACACAAG
>CAYHYF010000064.1:393-1867 GCA_964360745.1 uncultured Candidatus Saccharibacteria bacterium
GACGACAGGAAATATAGCCCACAATAATAATTTAATTTTTTTTATCATATCAAAATATAATCAATAGTCTTTCTTTCTAAATCAACGCCTTTTACTTTTATTTTTACATTGTCGCCCAAGCGATATTTATTTTTCTTTTTTTGTCCAACCAATTCCAATGTCTTTTCGTTAAAAATATAAAAATCATCTTTCATATCTCGTACTCGCACCAAGCCTTCGCATCTGGTTTCTTTTTCTTCTACATATATACCCCATTCTGTAATACCACTAATGATTCCTTCGAAATTCTCTCCCGTGCGCTTTGACATGTATTCTACTTGTTTGTATTTAATAGAAGCTCTCTCAGCATCTGATGCGCGTTTTTCTTGTTCAGAAGACACTTCAGCTATCTTTTGATATTCGAGCAAGTGTTCTTTCTTTACTTTTTTACCCGCAAGATGATCAGCTAGTAGTCTGTGTATTATTATGTCTGGATAGCGTCTGATAGGAGAAGTGAAGTGGGTGTAATAGGGGAATGCGAGTCCATAGTGGCCGATATTTTTTGTGGAATAAATTGCTTTGGCCATAGACCTTATCACTGCGCGTTGCACAGTATTCTCTTCGCTTTTACCGGCTAATTTCTTTAAGAGATTATTTATTTCATAACTTGGGATGATACCGTCTCTCAAAGTTATTTTGTGCCCCAAACTTCGCAAGAAGAATGCCAAGTCTTCCATCTTCTCTTTGCTTGGCAGATCGTGAATACGATATAGAGATATGCTGCTGTTTGTTATTTTGCTTTTTTGGCCGTTTGCTTTTTGGGGTGACAATATTTCAGCCACTTTTTTGTTTGCCAACAACATGAATTCTTCAATCAATTTATTTGAATCACCACGTTCTTTAATGATGACTTTTATTGGCGTTCCATCTTTATCTAAGATGAATTTTACTTCTTCTTGTTCTAGAGATATGGCGCCATTCCTAAATCTGTCCTGTGTTAATTTCTTTGCTAGATTATTCAAGATAGCTAGCTCTTTATGAAGGGGAGCTGATACATTCTTGATGGATTCCTCGACTTCTTGATAAGTAAATCTCTTTGCTGAATGTATCACTGTGCGTCCATACCATTCATTTTTTACTTTTGCGTTTTTATCTATCACAAAAACCGCGCTCATGGTGAGCCTGTCTTTATTTGGAACTAGACTGCATAAATCGTTCGACAATATTTCTGGCAACATGGGTATCGTCCTGTCCACTAAATAGACTGAAGTGCCTCTCTCTCGTGCCTCTTTGTCCAGTTCGCTCCCTATTTTTACATAATGAGACACATCGGCGATATGAATACCTATTTCATATTCACCACCCACCTCTTTAAACGAAATTGCATCATCGAAATCTTTTGCATCTGACGGGTCAATAGTGAATGTCAAAGTCTTTCTAAAATCTCTACGTCCAGCATAATCACTTTCTTTTATGCCACTTTTTTTTATTTCCT
>CAYHYF010000065.1:0-1794 GCA_964360745.1 uncultured Candidatus Saccharibacteria bacterium
AATAGATGTTGAATGATTGCTATCCATAGACCAATCATACAACATTTGCTAAAATGTTTGCAAGTGTGGATAAACCCTTTATGAAAAACGAAGTTATACAATTTGGCAAAAAATTAAGGGAAGCTCGCCTAAAAAAGAACTTGTCGCAAGGTGATGTGGCAAGAATTTTAGGTGTCCACAGGTCGTATATTAGCGGTTTGGAACGAGGAAGGAGAAACCCGTCATTATTGACCGTTCACAAAGTCGCTAAAGCTCTTGGCGTTTCCACAAATGATTTATTGAAATAATTATGTCAGTAAAAACTACAATTTCAGAAATAGATTTACCTAAAATCCTTGCCAATTATGATTTAGGCGAGTATCGAGGATTTAAAACATTTGCCAATGGTGCGGGGCAAACGACGCTCTTGCTTGAAACAAGCATGGGAAAATTTGTCTTGCGGTATTACGAAAATAGACCACAAAAGCATGTATCTTTTGAGGTGCAATTATTTAATTATTTGCGAAGCAAAAATTTTCCAGTTCCAGCAATTATAAAAAATCGTTTGGGGGAATTTTCTGGCACATACAAAGAAAAACCTTTCATCATCATCGAGTTCGTCGGAGGAGAACATGGTAAAAATCCGAACGATTTTTTTGATGTTAAAGAAGTGGCTGAAGTTATAAAAGTAGTTGCACAATTGCATAACCTCACAAAAGATTACGCTCCAGAGTATTTTAAAGACCGAGAAGTTTTTGACGCAAAATATTGTTGGAAAGAATTTGAAAAGAAACATTCTCACCTAGTGGAAAGTGAAAAAGGAAAATGGTTTAAAGCTGAATTAAATAAACTAGAATTTCCAACTTCTCTACCAAAAGGGGTGTGTCATGCCGATCTAAACTATGGCAATTTTCTATTTAGAAACGACAAAATCGTTGCGGTACTCGATTTTGATATGAGTTTTTACACTTATATTATTTATGATATTGCCAGTTTGATTTATTGGTGGGCATGGTCGCCAAAAGAAAGTTTTAAAGGAAACGAAGCGGCACAAATTGTTAGTGAATATTCAAAATCGCGTGAATTGACCATTGAAGAAAAAACACATATTTACGACGCGTTAAAGCTCATAATCCTTTTGGGTATCAGTTGGTCGGAAGAAGGAGATTTTGAAAATGAAAAAATCAAAATTGAATTTTTAAACGCAATTGGCAGAGAAAAATTTTTATTACGACTATGAAAATACTCATTTTCACCGAAGGAACTATTTTAATGCATAAAAATGCTATCGGGCATGATCGTTCCGAAATTGTTAAACAAGTCATTGAGAACGAGCTGTCGGTGAAGAATTATGCGGAATATGTTCCAGTAGGAAACGCCGTAGAAAAAATTAGAAAATGGAAAGAACAAGGCGGGGAAATTGTTTATCTGACTTCACGAAAAACTGACGAGCAAGTAAATAATATTCGCTCTGTCCTGCAAAAATATAATTTCCCCGCCGGAGTTTTGGAATATAGAAAAGGAGACGAGCAATATAAAGATATAGCGGAACGAATCATGCCCGATGTTCTTATTGAAGACGACTGCGAAAGTATTGGTGGTGAAAAAGAGATGACATATCCTCATGTCAATTTCGAAACAAAAGAAAAAATTAAATCTATTCCCGTCAAAGAATTTGGCGGTATTGATTATTTACCAGATGACATCAGCGTTTTTTTTCGTTAGTATTTAAAATATGTGGCGTGCCAGCTTTGCTGGCCTGAATTCCGGCGATTTTGAAAAAAGGGCAATTCGGAATCCCGCCCGCATTCCTCC
>CAYHYF010000066.1:0-1738 GCA_964360745.1 uncultured Candidatus Saccharibacteria bacterium
GATACTTTCACACATTTTTGCTAAAATGGGTTCTAGCCTCGTTTAAGAGGTACTCAAAATAAATATTTATCTAAAACCGTTTGATACGAATGTGAGAGCAATGCCAGTACGATTGCCACGGCCTGTACGGCCGATGCGATGGATATATGTGTCGTATGTGGAAGGAGTGTCATAATTTATGACATGTGTAATATCGGGAATATCGATACCACGGGCTGCCACGTCGGTGGCTATGACTATCTGCGTAGAGCCATTTGAAAGAGCCTGTACTGCCCTCTCACGCTCACGATTGCGCATATCGCCATGAAGGCCGAGTGCTTTAAAGCCACGGCCCCTGAGCTCTTTTGCAAGCTCATCTACAGACCTTTTCATCTCACGAAAAATAAGAACTTTTGAACAATCTGGATGAATTAAAATATCGTGAAGGGTGGAAAGTTTTTCCGTATGATTTTTCACACGCACCACATCTTGAGACACATTGCTTGCTGTATCACGAGTCTTCACAGAAATTATTGTCGGATTTTTTAGAAAATCTCCACAAAGATTTTTAATTTCATTTGAAAGTGTCGCCGAAAAAAACAAACCTTGGCGATGCTCTTTTGGCATAAGACCAAGAATATATCTCATGTCATCGATAAATCCCATATCGAGCATTCGGTCCACTTCATCAAGCACAATGCTATTGAAAAATTCCATAGACAATGCTTTGCGAGCAATCAAATCTTTCACACGCCCCGGTGTGCCTATGACTACATGCACTCCACGACGTAGCTCAGAAAGCTGGCGACCGATAGGTGCACCACCCACGCAAGACACACTATATAGTCCCATACCAAAAGTAAAACTTTTGAATTCTTGTTCTATTTGCTGTGCAAGCTCACGAGTCGGAGCTAGTATCATTATCTTTTGCTTATTGTCTTTTACGAGTTTATTTATGAGCGGAAGTAAAAATGCTGCAGTTTTCCCCGTGCCTGTGCTTGCCACTCCTATCACATCACCACCTTTGAGAGCTATCGGTATTGCCTGATCTTGAATCGGTGACGGAGTGATGAATTCTTTTTTCGCCAAATTCGCCAAAAGCTTTGGATGTAAATTGAAATCAGAAAAAGTATGTTTTGAGACATATTTTTCTTCTTCATTTTTAATAGCTTTGTTTATAAAAAGATTTTCATTTATAAAATCTTTCTTTGGTCCGCGACGGCCACTATTGCGCCCACCACTTGATCTGCCACCAGAAAATCCACCACTTCTTTTTGGTGCTGACGAATGAAATCCACCCCCTCGACTAGGGCGAGAATTTGAACTTGATTTCTTAAACGAATTATTAGAACCACCTCCACTTCGAACATGGCTACTTGTTTTATTGCGCGCAAAACCTGCGCGACCTGTTTTATTCATATATTTTTGTGTATCGCTTTTATGTCTATCTAGAGCGTATGCGATTACACAAGATATACATAGAAATTATTACTATCTTTATACTATATCATATTTCCCAAAAAATTGCAAGCTTTGCGCGGCCGACCGGAATCTTTCCCTCGACTAAATTTTTGTCGACACAAAAATTTGTCTGGGCACCGCCTCACGTTTTGACTACTGTCAAAACAATGCTCCGGCGTTCAAGTCCTTAAAATGCTACTCATTTTATCGGCCAAAGAAAAACCCCTTACGGGGTTTTTCTTTATGCGCGGCCGACCGGACTTGAACCGGCAACCTCTCGCGTGACAGGCGAGTGCTC
>CAYHYF010000067.1:0-1610 GCA_964360745.1 uncultured Candidatus Saccharibacteria bacterium
TAATTATAGAAGAAAAAGAAAAAAATGTTCAGGTCAAACCAGAAATTATAGTTTCAGTTACTTATCAGGAAATTCAAAAATCCACCAATTATTCTTCAGGATATGCTCTGCGTTTTCCGCGAGTAAATGTTTTGCGGCCAGACAAACCTTTATCCGAAATTAGTGATTTAAATGAAATTGAGAGAGAGTATAAGAAACAAGGGAAGAAATAAATTAATTTCAGATTCTGGATTAAAATTATCTAAAGAAATAAATAGAATTAATAAATTGTAAAAAATTTGGATTTGTGAATGATTTACTTCATAATCTAAACTTTTATAAAGAGTTATAACTCTGTTATGACATGAAATCAAAAAACTTTTTTATCCCCCTCATCTTTGCTGTTTTGTCAACTTCTCCCTCAATGGCGCAAAGTATTGGGCAACTTGAAAAAAAATTATCTGTATCCGAAATTAAAAAAGAATATTACCCAAGTGGAAAATTAGAGTCCGAAACCCCTTACACCGATAACAAAAGAAATGGTATTCAAAGACATTATTACGAGAGTGGGAAGGTAGCTTATGAAACCACTTACATCGATGGCAAAAAAAATGGTATTCAAAGAGAATATCGCGAGAGTGGGAAGGCATGGTATGAAGCCCATTTCACCAATGGCAAATTAAATGGTATTCAAAAATTTTATGACGAGAGTGGGAATGTATCTCGTGAAATCCATCACACCGATGGCAAAGAAACTCAAGGGCTTGAACAGCGATCGCAAGAGCTTGAAAAGCAATCACAAAATCTTGAACAGAGATCGCAAACAACAAATACTAAAAATACAAACAACAGTAACTCAACAGCAGGCAATTCTTCTTCCGCTGCAACCGATACAACTAAATATGCTGTAACCAAATCATTCTCAAAACCGGTAACAGGGAATGAGTACAATGGTAAATATAACACATTCGTTTATGAAATCATCAAACGGGTATATGGAAATAATTACGCAAAAGCCCCAACGAGAACAATATGCAGTATATTGGATGGCTACCATGCTATGATGATTATGAATGCCTGGGGAATTATTGAATCAATAAATACGGGATATCCGGGGAATGTACCCGTCATAGAAGGAAGCATGAAAACAGAAATAGGCAATGCAAATGCCATTCGCCCATCTGGTGGATCTGGTTCTGCTGTTACTCCCGGTGTAACTCCTGAAAATGATTGCTGCACCTGTGACGATATTCCTTTTCCTTATCCATCTAACTAATCATCCAAAAATAAAACACCATGAAATCAAAAAACTTTTTTATCCCCCTCATCTTTGCTGTTTTGTCAACTTCTCCCTCAATGGCGCAAAACGAAATTAAAAAAGAATATTACCCAAGTGGAAAATTAGAGTTCGAATACCCTTACACCGATGGCAAAATAAATGGCATTTCAAAATGGTATTATGAAAGCGGGGAGTTAGAGTCCGAAACTTATTACACCGATGGCAAAAAAAATGGTATTGAAAAAAAATATTATGAAAAAAGTGGAAAATTAGAGTCCGAAACCTATTACACCGATAGCAAAAAAAATGGCATTGAAAAATCGTATCACGAAAGCGGGAAGTTAAGGTACGA
>CAYHYF010000068.1:0-1601 GCA_964360745.1 uncultured Candidatus Saccharibacteria bacterium
AAGCTGGAGCTTTATTGTTTAAATATTCATTTAGCCAATTGTAAGAAACTTTCATTGTTATTAATTTTTATTTTATTTAATTATTTGTAGCCATTCGTATCATTCGCATAATTCGTATATTCGTATGTTTATCTTTAAAATTGATTTACCAATCTCAAGTCACCAGAATAAAATAATCTGATATCATCTATACCATATTTCATCATCGCCAATCTTTCAATTGATCCACCAAATGCAAAACCTTTCCATTTATCTGAATCTATTCCAACATTATTCAAGACATTTGGATGTACCATTCCTGCACCCATTACCTCTACCCAACCAGAACCTTTACATATCGGACAGCCAACTTCCCCTCCATTGCATTTAAAACACGAAATATCTATTTCTGCCCCCGGTTCAACAAAGGGGAAATAACTTGGTCTAAACCTGACCTGAATATCTTTTTCAAAAAATTTATCTAAAAATTCATTTATAACCGATTTAAGAGTTGCTAAAGATACCTCTTTCTCTATAAAAAGACCCTCAAATTGTTGAAATTGTATTTCGTGAGTAGCATCAGTCGCCTCTTTTCTAAAAACTCTTCCTGGACAAATAATTCTTAATGGTGGTTTATTTGCTTCCATAAAATGAACTTGTACAGGACTTGTGTGGGTACGTAAAAGTCTTCTTTCAACACCAGGAAGATTCTCACTTGGCTTAATCCAAAAAGTATCCTGCATATCTCTTGCTGGATGATCCTTAGGAACATTTAAAGCATCGAAATTATAATACTCTGTTTCGAGCTCAGGGCCATCAATAAGAGAGAAGTCCATCTCAAAAAATATCTTGTTTATATCATTTATAACCCTAGTAATCGGGTGTACATGAATATTTTTGTTTTCAGAATCATTTGCGGGCATACAGTAGATTATACAGATTATTCAAGAAAAGAGAAATTTTTTATTATTACAAAAAAGAGAAAATAAACTGATTTACTATGGTCAAGGAATGTTTACAAAACTGTAAAAAATGTTACATTACATGAATGATTTCTAGCTTGGTAATGTACGTACTTTTGTTTTGTTCTTTGTATTTTGAGATATTTTTACTCACAACCTACATTGAGAAAAGGAAGACTATAAAAACAGAATATTTAGAAATGAAAGAAAAAAAATGGCCAACAACCACTATTATAGTTCCGTGCTGGAATGAGGGTAATACGGTTATAGCAACAGTCAATTCTATTCTCAATCTAGATTATCCTAAGGATAAATTATCTATAAGTATTATTGATGATGGAAGTACTGATAATACACTTTCTATTTTAAAAATCTTTAGAAATAATCCTCAAGTAAAAATCCACCACAAAGAAAATGGTGGAAAATATACGGCATTAAATTTTGGTATTGAAAATAGTGACTCAGAACTTGTAGGATGTCTTGATGCTGACTCATTTGTTCAAAAAGATGCACTTAAAAATATGATTCCATATTTTGAAAACAAAAAAATAATGGCAGTAGTGCCAGCCATAAGAGTACACGATGCTAAAAATTCTTTACAAAAGATTCAAAAAATTGAATATGATTTAGGTTGTTTTTTAAGAAAAATGCTTACATATT
>CAYHYF010000069.1:0-1600 GCA_964360745.1 uncultured Candidatus Saccharibacteria bacterium
GCAGACCTTTTACAAGATGCTCAAGTGGATAGGGGCCGTCTTGAATCTGAGCTTGCACAACTTGAAAAGGAAATTGCTCAAAAACAAAAAGAGCTTGATGGGCAAAAAGGCCAATCGGCTTCAATTGGGCGTGATATAACTATCCTTACCACAAAGATTAGTCAAGCGAAGCTTGATATAAAATCTAAAGATTTGACTATTAAAAAACTCGGTGGAGAAATTGATAAAAAAAATCTGACAATTACAGAATTGACAGAAAAAATTGAAACCGAAAAAGAAACATTGGCTCAACTCATTAGGAAAAATAGAGAGATAGATGATATGCCCATAATAGCCCTTGTCTTGTCGAGTGACAGCATTTCAGATATGTATGGAGACGTGGAGACATTTTCTTCTATAAAAAAAGCTATTAAAAATTCTGTGGATGAGATAAAAAATGTACGTGGCGTAGAAGAAGCTGAAAAGAAAAATTTAGAAGAAAAAAAGAAAAAAGAAACAGATGTAAAAGTGGAGCTTGAGAGTAGTAAAAGACAAGTTGAAAAAAATGAAGTAGAAAAAAAGCAACTCTTGTCTATTAGTAAAAATAAAGAAAAAGAATATCAAAAAGTTCTCTCAGAGAGACAAGCCAAGGCGGCCCAGATAAGGGCAGCACTTTTTACACTTCGTGATGCAAAAGCAATACCATTTGGTGATGCTTTAAAATATACAGAAATAGCACAAAAATCCACAGGCGTGCGACCTGCATTTGTGCTTGCAATTTTGACACAAGAATCAGCTCTTGGAGCAAATGTGGGTTCTTGCTACCTCACAGATCCTTTGACTGGTGATGGTGTGGGCGCAAATACAGGAAGAGTTTTTAAGAAGGTGATGAGCCCATCTCGCGATGTAGGTCCATTTATTGAGATTACAAAATCTCTTGGGCGTGATCCATATAAGACTAGAGTATCTTGTCCGCTTTCTATCGGCTGGGGAGGAGCTATGGGACCATCTCAATTTATTCCATCCACTTGGAATACTGTGAAAAATAGGGTTGCAGAGATTGTGGGTGTGGGGTATGTGGATCCTTGGAATCCAGAACATGCAGTGATCGCTTCTTCTTACTTTTTATCACAACTTGGAGCCAATAAAGGTGGGTATAGTGCTGAGTTTGAAGCTGCTGCACGGTATTATGCAGGTGGTAGCTGGAAAACATTAGGAAAAGGCTATGCCACATCAGTGCTAAAGCATGCCACAAATATACAAGAAAATATGGTTGATTTACTAAAAGACTTGTGATATAGTAGAAATTATGAAAAAAGATATACATCCTAAATATAATATAGATTCAAAGGTGACATGTGCTTGCGGAGCATCCTTTTCTGTGGGTTCTGTGATGGATAAGATACAAGTGGAAATCTGTAGCCAGTGCCATCCATTTTATACTGGTAATGAAAAGGTACTAGATACTGCAGGACGTGTGGATAAATTTAAAAAGAGACTTGCAAAAGCAAGTAAGTAGCGTTTTTAAAAGTAAAACTAATCTAATAGATTAGTTTTACTTTTTTATTTGCTATAATAATCATATGGATCTAGATTTAGTAGAATTAAAAAAGAATAATAA
>CAYHYF010000070.1:0-1563 GCA_964360745.1 uncultured Candidatus Saccharibacteria bacterium
GATTGCTTCTTATCACCCGTCCGCGAAGTTGATGAAGCTGAGCAAGTCCAAATCTTTCCGCCCCTTCAATTATGATTATTGTGGCATTGGGAACATTTACGCCCACTTCCACCACACTCGTCGCTACAAGAATATGTATTTTACCTTTTTTAAAATCGTTCATTACTTCTTCTTTTTCACCCTGTAACATCTTGCTATGCAAAATTCCTATTTCATAATCCTGGAAAATATATTTTTTTAGTCTTTCCGCTTCCTCCTTCACTGATTTTGCAATAATGGCGCTTTCTTTTTCAGGATCTGGAACATCTATTCTCGGGCAAATTACATAAAGTTGTCTTCCTTCTTTTAAAGCATTTTTTATTTTTGTATAAGTATTTTCTCTATCTTCTGGAAGTACAATTTCAGAAATAATAGGCTTTCTACCAACCGGCATTTGATCAAGTAATGTTAAATCTAAGTCGCCATAAATAGTAAGGGCTAGTGTTCTAGGAATGGGGGTAGCTGTCATTGAAAGAAGGTGTGGATTTAGCCCTTCTTTTCTGGTAATTTTTTGCCTTTGTGCAGTTCCAAATCTATGTTGTTCATCTACGATGGAATATGCCAAATGTTTAAATTTTACAGATTTTTGTATAAGCGCATGTGTCCCGATAAGAATAGGCACCTCTCCATTTTCTACCCATTTTAGAAGTTGGGTTTTAGAAATTTTAGTCCAGCTTTTTGGATTGATTTTTGACGGGAATTTTCTACACTCTTTTCCTGTAATAAGACCGATATTAATATTAAGATATGTAAAATATTCTATGAACGATTCAAAATGTTGTTTTGCTAATATTTCAGTCGGAGCCATATAAGCTACCTGTAAGTTTCCAAAGTTTTGTCCTTTTGGTCTCGAAGTTACAATAGAAAATGCGGTTGTGGCTGCCACGGCTGTTTTTCCAGAGCCGACATCTCCCTCAAGAAGTCTAGACATTGCATGGCCACTTTTAAAATCATTCATTATTTGATCAATAGCTTTATTTTGAGCCCCAGTTGCTTTAAATGGGAAAGTTTTTACAAATTGCTCGATATCTTTCTCTGTTTTTTCTATCAAATAAGATGGACTTTTATTCCAAATTATTTTTTCTCGCTTTTTTTGTAATTGAATAAAAAATACTTCCTCAAATGCAAAACGTTTGCGAGCCGAAATAGCATCATCTTGTTTTTGTGGAGTATGAATCCAAATAAGAGCAGTTTTTAAAGAGGGGAGATTGTATGTAGTTAAAATATATTCAGGAATGGCATCTTGTATATCATCTAATACTCCAGAATTGAAAATTTTCTGTAAAGCATGGTAGAACCAATTTGAAGTAATACCCCTACTTTCTGGATATATAGGATAAAGAGAGTGTTTCTCATTGATACCATTAAAAAGTGAATCACCAACACCCATTGGTAGTTTGGCTATCATTTCTATTTTGGGATTTGATAAATATAATTCACCTTTGCGTTCTGATACCTTGCCTTCAGCTCTCACATATGAATTTTCATTTATCATTTTCACTAAATATGGTTGATGAAACCACA
>CAYHYF010000071.1:0-1560 GCA_964360745.1 uncultured Candidatus Saccharibacteria bacterium
ATAAATCAAAACTCGTAAATCTTTTGATTGAGGGCGACAATTACCATTCTCTTGCTGTTCTCAATTTCACACACCGCGAAGCGGTAGATTTGATATATATTGATCCGCCATACAATACTGGCAACAATGATTTTATCTATAATGATAAATTCGTCCCAAAAGACGACAACTTTAGGCACAGTAAGTGGCTTTCGTTTATCGAGAAAAGACTTAAACTTGCAAAATTTCTTCTTAAACCTACAGGTGTACTTTTTATAAGTATTGATGACAACGAGCAGGCCCCACTAAGAATGCTCTGTGATGAAATTTTTGATGAGAAAAATTTTGTTGCCTGTATTCCAACCATAATGAACCTCAAGGGAAATCAGGATCAATTTGGATTTGCTGGGACACATGAATATACACTTGTTTACGTAAAAGATATTACACAAGCAAAAATAGGTGAGTTTATGATTGTGGATGAAGATTTGGAAGAATGGGAAGAAGACGAGATTGGATATTTTAAGAAAGGAGCAAACCTCAAGGCTACAGGAGTAAATGCCCCACGACAAAAGAGACCGAATCTTTTCTTTCCAATATTTTTTACTACAGATGGGAATTTCTATATTTCAGAGGATAATAAGCCAAAAAATCAGAAAGATTTGAAGATTCTACCAATTACAGATGGAAAAGAAATGTCGTGGCGATGGGGCAAGGATAAATTCAAAAATGAGAGGCATAATCTTATAATTGAAAAGAATGGCGACGTAGTAACTATCTACAAAAAACAAAGACCATCACTTGGTGACTTGCCATCAAAAAAACCAAAGACAATTTTTTACAAACCAGAGTATAGTAGCGGAAATGGAACATCTCAATTAAAAGATATTTTTGGTGATAAGATTTTTAATAATCCAAAACCTATTGATCTTATTAAAGATTTTGTAAGTATCGCGAGTCCAAAAGACGGTATTATTTTGGATTTTATGGCTGGTTCGGGAACAACTGGTCATGCAGTCTTACAGTTAAATAAAGATGATGGCGGTAGTAGGTCATTCATTCTTTGCACAAATAACGGAGATGAAAAGTCAAAACATAAAATTGCTTCTGATATTTGTTATCCAAGAATAAAGTCTGTAATAAAAGGATATAAAAATATTAAAGGAGAAAATGTGAATGGGCTTGGTGGTAATCTAAAATATTACACGACTGATTTTGTAGAGGCAGAGCCGACAGATAAAAATAAACGAAAGCTTGTTAAAGAATCAACAGATATGCTTTGTATCTTGGAAAATGCCTACGAACTTATCCAAGAAACACAGGAGTTTAAGATTTTCAAAAATACTGATAAATATGTCGGTGTTATCTTCTACGAGGAAGCAATCGAGGATTATAAAAAAGCAATCAAGAAAATAGAGGGGCATTTCAACACCTATGTTTTCTCGATGGGTGATGATCCTCACACAAAGAAATTTGCTGATGTGAAAGGCAAAGTAACGCTTTGTGCTATTCCCGAAGTGATACTTAAAGTGTATCGGGAGATTTTCAAATAATATGATATTCGAATTTAAAAATTATCAA
>CAYHYF010000072.1:0-1540 GCA_964360745.1 uncultured Candidatus Saccharibacteria bacterium
TGTCAAAATTCTCTAAGAGAACTTTGAATGTATAGCGACTTCGTCGCTGACTTCCACAATATGTGAAAGTAAAGTGGCAAAATGGCTGGTTATTCAAAGTTCTCTATATAATCATAAAATATTTATTCTAGAGTATATTCCTGAGATTTTATGTCAAACGCGCAGAGGATCGTCAAGAATACTGCAATTTTATTGCTTACAGAAATTGCAACTAGGGTTCTATCTTTTTTTCTTATAATAACTGTAGCTAGATATCTTGGGGATGTCGGCCTTGGCAAATACTCATTTATATTTGCATTTGTGGGTATATTCTCTATAATATCTGATTTTGGTATAAGCGGACTAATGACAAGAGATATTGCTAAAAACAAGTTTCTTACTAAAAAATATGTTGATAATGTTTTTGCATTCAAGGTTTTCCTATCTATTTTTACTGCATTTGTGCCTTTTGCATTTATGATTTTTACAGAGAAGAGTTTTGATATAAAAACAGGTGTGCTACTTGCAGGAATTTCAACTTCATTTTATTATTTATCATACCCATTTAGGAATGTATTTGTAGCACATGAAAAGCAAGTTTATCATGCAATTTATACTATAACAGAACGTGTTGTTGCATTTGTTCTTGGTATAGCTGTTCTTTATTTAGGTTACGGATTGATTGGTTTTCTTGTTATTCTGGTCGTTTCAAATTTTATAAGCTTAATTTATAGTTACTTTATTGTATCAGAAAAATTTTCCAAGGTAGGATTTGAGTTTGATTTTAGATTCTTGAAAAATGCCCTAAAAAAATCACTACCTTTTTGGTTCACAACAATATTCATAACCTTTTATTTCAAAATAGATACTGTAATGCTTGGTTTTATGAAGGGCTTCCAGCCTACTGGTTGGTATAACGCTGCATACAAAATCATTGATGCTTTAACCTCCATACCTTTCATTATATTAATTGCCATATATCCTGCCATGAGTAGGTTCCATGGTAAGCAAGAGAAATTTTTGCAACTTTTGTATAAAAAAACATTTTATTATCTCTTTATGCTTGGTTTTCCTCTAGCTATGGGTGTAACTCTAGTTGCTGATAGAATTATACTGTTTGCTTATAAAAGCTCTTTTGAAAATTCTACTATAGCGCTTCAAATTCTAATTTGGGCATTAATGTTCATTTTTGTAAACTATTTGATGGGTTATCTCCTAAATTCTATAGAAAAACAGATTCTTTTTACTTACAGTACTGGTTTTTGCGCTGCACTTAACATTGCACTTAATTTTATGCTTATACCAAAATTCAGTTACATTGGAGCAGGTATTGCAACTGTGCTTACAGAATTTGCAAATTTCCTGATTTTATTCCATCTAACTAGTAAGGCTGGTTACAAACTAAATCTATCAATACTATTGTACAAACCTATCATAGCTAGCATACCTATGGTCATTCTTTTATCTTATCTAAAAGTATTATCTCTCTTTGTATTAATTCCATTAGCAATTATTTTGTATTTCTTAGTTTTGTATATCGTCAGAGGAGTTGGAAAAGAAG